>CALXDB010000239.1 GCA_944386955.1 uncultured Oscillospiraceae bacterium | reverse complement strand
GTAGGGACCGGAGCGGTCCGTCCGCCGGTCCTGGATCTCCGGCCAGTCCGCCACAGGGGCCTCCCCCACCGTCAGCTCCACCACGCCGCCGCTGCTGCGCACCGTCTCCTCCAGGGCCGCCGGGACCACCGCCCAGCCGTCCCGAAGATAGGGGGCCTCACAGCGGAGGTTGTCGTGCCAGCCGGTGGCGTCCGCCTCCAGCTTGATGAGCATATCAGCCATGGCTCTCCTCCTCTCCGTAGATCTCCACGGTGGCCTCCTCCTGCCAGGTGTTCCCGGCGGTGACCACATACACCGACGCCGCCCCCTCCAGTGCCCCGTCGGAGACGGCGGCGATCCGCACTGTCCCGTCCCTGTTGCCGGCATCCTGGATGTGGTAGTCCGTCCCGCACCGGTAGGCTGTCCCCTTGGCGGGGCTGTCGTAGACCCGGACGAAGGCCCCGCCGCTGAGACGGGGCAGGAGAAAGTCCTCCGTCCTCCCCGCGGTCATGGGGAACACCCGGTCCACGGCGTCAGTCTTCTGGACCATGATCTGCTGCTGCATCTATGTCCTCCTCTCCGCCCCGCTGACGCGGAGCATCTTTTGATAGGTCTCGGCGCTGACAGCGGCGCCGATGGTGCCGTCCGCCTCCGCGGCGCTGGTCAACAGCCGCCGGAGGTCCGGAGCCTCCCGCCGCCGGTGTGCCGGGCGGTAGGGCTCCGGCGCGGGGAGGGCCGCCGCGTCCACATGGGCGTATCGGGCCCAGTATTTCCGGACCGTCTGGGGGCTGCAGTCCAGCTCCCGGGCCGCCTCCTCCGCCGGCATCTCCCGCCGCATGAGGCACTCGTAGGCAAACCGGGGGATGTCGCCCACCGGCTTGTGGCGGCAGATGTGCCGGTAAAAGGTCCCCGGGGAGATCCCCAGCTCCGCGGCGATCTCTTCCTCGCTGCGGCCCCGCCAGTGGGACCGCTGGACGCACCGCCGGGGCCGTCGTCCCGGCAGGTCCGGCCCGGCCTGGGCCATCCGGCCCACGATCCGCTCGTTGGTCCGGGACACGGTGGACTTGTTCACCTGGAGCTGCCCGGCGATCATGGCCATGGAGGCCCCGTCGGTGAGGAGGTAGTACAAAAATTCCCGCTGCCGCTCGGTGAGGGCCCCGGAGACCTCCGCCCAGCGGGAGACATCGAAGGTCCCCTCCTCATCCACGCAGTCCATGGCCACCAGGGAGGCCACCACCGCCGTCTCCAGCCGCCTCAGGCCCGCCCGGACCACCCGGGACACGGTGCCCTTGTTGACCCCGGCCCCGGCGGCTGTCTGGGTGATGCTCTGCCCCTCCGTCATGCAGGCGTGGAGGAGCTGCCGCTGCCGGTCTGTGAGGGTGCTCCAGGCTCTTGTAAGGAGGATGGAGAGGAGCCGCCCCTGGTGGGCGTTGGCCTCCTCCTGGAGACGGCCCAGGGTGTTCCAGGTGTAGCCCTCCAGATCTGCCCATACCAAACCGGACCGCTCTAGGAAGTCCCACCGGACGCCGCAGTCCGTGGAGACGGTGGAGCGCTGCCGGGCCTTGTGCCGCTTGGCCTCAGGGGGCCGGAGCCGCTCCACGCGGTCGCAGGCCTCCCGGTACATCTCCCGGAGGATCTTGACCCGGCTGGTCTGCCGCATCCGCTCTCCGGGGTCAGTGGCATCGGAGGCCGCGGCGCGGGCCTCCTTGAGCCGCTGATAGATCTTGTCCCGCTCCTCCTGGGCCTCCGCCAGGGGATCCGCCGTCGTGGTCATGTCTGCCTCCTTTCTCTGTTTGTTGTACCGGCTCGCCGGCAGGTGGGTACAAACCTCCGGCTATTGATTTTTTCAGAGACGGCGGATCCCCTGGCGGAGGCCCGTCATCACCCGCTAAAGACGATCGTGCCGTTGTATGGGGTCTCACTCTCGAGCGTGATCGTCTTGTCCTCGTTGTACCGGATATTCGTGCCCATGGCTGCCCAGGTATTCCGGATATAGGTGCCGTTGACCAGGTGCCAGATGGAGCATGTAAACCCGCGATCCTGCCGCCCATGCTGCGCCTGGGCAATGGACAGGGTATATTTCGCGCCTGCTCCGCTGCCGGTCTGCCAGGATCCGGCGGTAAAATCCACCGTATTGCGGCTTCCGCCATCCTCCAGGATCTCCCGGGGCGTGCGGTGATAGACCCAGCCGCTGGCGTCCTGGACACAGACCTTGGTGGACTTGGCGTTGAGATGGTTGGACGCGGTCCCCTGGAGCCAGGTGCCCGTGAGATATTTTCCCACCAGGTTTCCCGTGAGCGTACCGCCGGAGAGGGGCAGGAACGGAGCGTGCTGCAGGGTGACGAGAGCCGCGTAGAACGCCTCCTCCGTACCGCTGTACCCCGCCTCCACCGCCGCCTGATAGGCGGATTTCCCGGGCGACCCATCCGCGCCCGCAGGCCCCTGAGGACCCGTGTCGCCGGGATCCCCCTTCTCCCCCTGTGGGCCCTGGAGGCCCTGGGGACCGGTCTCGCCGGTGTCTCCCTTCT
>CALXDB010000238.1 GCA_944386955.1 uncultured Oscillospiraceae bacterium | reverse complement strand
GTCATGGGGGAGATCCCCATGAGGGCAGATTCAGTATAGCACAGATTGACGCAGATGACAAGGGGGCGGTGCAGTGACCAAGGCGGAACCGCAGATCGAACTTCGCACGAAACACCCATATACCAACATCCCCAACGCTCTGATCCGGGACAAGCGGCTGCGGCTGCAGACCCGGGCGGTGCTGATCCTCATGCTGTCCCTGCCGCCGGACTGGGACTTCTCTGTCCGGGGCATGGCCGCCGTGGCCGGGGTGTCCAAGGACACCATGAGTCGGATCATGGGAGAGCTGGAGGCGTACGGGTACCTGCGGCGCAAGCGGCAGGACCGGGAAGACGGGGGCAGGTTCGGCAAGACCGGCCTCATCCTCACCGACGATCCGGAGGCCCTTTTTGACGACGAGGAGCGGGAAGAAACTGAGCCGTGTCCTAAAAATGCGGACACGGCACCGTGTCCTAATTTTCCGTGTCCGGAAAAGTCGCCACAACAAATTAAAGACAAACAAAATACCCCCCTACCCCCCAAGGGGGAAAAGCGTGCGCGTAAGAGGGCCCCGGCTAAAGAGACCGCGGACTGGAAGCCGGAGAGGTTTGAAGCCTTCTGGGCGTACTACCGGACCTACGCCCGGAAGGAGGACCGGCAGGGGGCTATCCGGGCCTGGGACAAGCTGCGGCCCGACGACGCCCTCATTACGGTGATGGGGAAAGCCCTGGAGCTCCAGGTGGCCAGCGACATGTGGCGGCGGGGCGTGGGGATCCCATACGCCGCCACCTGGCTCAACGGCCAGCGGTGGAAGGATGTGCTCCAGGAGCCCGCCGGGGCAGATGCCGGGGAGGAGGATGGCTCCGACCCCTGGGACGCCGTCTCTGTGGACGGAGCGGAGGGAGGTGACAGGCTGTGCTGACGCCCGAGGCGATCATCAAAGCCAGGAGCTGTCTCACCTTCGACCCCAATTTCCTGGACCCCGCCCAGCCCACCGGCCTGTGGCTGTGCGAGACGGCGGAGGACGTGTATGCCGTGACCATCAACGCCGTCAAGCTGGCGGAGGGGGCCAAGTGGGGGGACCTGCGCAGCTGCGAGGGATTCTTCCGGGCGTTCTACTACGTCTTCGTGGCCATCCCGGACCAGATCCGGCGGCAGAAGACGGTGGAGGCCCTGCGGCAGGTGCTGCCGGAGCTGAGCCTCTACGTCCCGGCGGAGCACGCCTTCCGGGGGTGCGCCTCTCTGGCGGAGTTCCGGGACCAGGTCGGTCCCGGCCGGCTCCAGGAGCTGCTGGTGGATGCCCGGGAGCTGCCGGTCTACGGCCTGGTCAACCTGGCGGACATCGAGCCCATGCGCATGTCGGACCTGGAGCGGACGACCTCCGGCATCCCGGAGCTGGACCGGTACACCGGCGGATTCTTCGCCGGACAGCTGAGCCTCTGGACCGGGGAGCGGGGCAAGGGCAAGAGTACCCTCCTGGGGCAGCTGCTCCTGGAGGCCATCGAACAGGACAGGACGGTCTGCGCCTACTCCGGGGAGCTGGATAAACGGCAGTTCAAGCAGTGGGTCAGCGTCCAGGCCGCGGGGCCCGCCCATGTGGGGGTCTACGAGGACCGGGAGACCGGGCGGAAGATGACGGCCATCGCCGCCACGGTACAGAAGCGGATCGACGAGTGGTGGGACCGGCGGTTTTTCTTATACGACGTGGGCACCGCCAGCAGCCACAGCGAGGACAGCATCCTCCGGACCTTTGACAACGCCCACCGCTGCTACGGCGCCAGCGTCTTCCTGGTGGACAACATCATGACCGTGGGCCTCAGCCGCAGCCGGGACGGGGACTATTTCCGGGCCCAGAGTAATTTCGCCGGCAGGCTGGTCCAGTTCGCCAAGAGCCGGGGCGTCCACGTCCATCTGGTGGTCCATCCCCGGAAGGCGGACGGAGGCCGGAAGCGGATCAGCAGCGACGACGTGGGCGGCTCCGGCGACCTCACCAACCGGGCGGACAACGTGTTCGCCCTGGAGGCGGGCCAGCGGGATGCCGGCGGGAAGCCGGAGCAGGTGACGGTGCTCAGCTGCCTTAAAAACCGCATGTTCGGCGGCACCAAGCGGATCGAGCTGCTCTTCGACATCAAGAGCAAGCGGTTTTACCGGCCCGGTCAGGACCCGGGACGCAAATACGGCTGGGAGCTGGCGGGCAGCCAGATCAATATACAGGAGCTCCCCCAGGAGGGGACTCCCTTCGAGGAGGTACATACCCATGAGGGCAATTGCGATTGAAAACTTGAAAGGCGGGGTGGGGAAGACGGTGACCACCATCTCCCTGGCCCATATTCTGACGGAGACCTATGGGAAGAAGGTCCTGGTGGTGGATTGCGACGGGCAGTGCAATCTCACCCGGTTCTACCTCGGCGAGGTGCCGGACACCGTCACCCTGGCGGAGGTGCTGGAGGGGAACCACGAACCCTACTGGCTGGACAACGTGATCGAGGTCAAGCCGGGGCTGATGCTGCTGCCGGCCAGTCAGGAGCTGTACCGGCTGGATTTAGCGGCCC
>CALXDB010000237.1 GCA_944386955.1 uncultured Oscillospiraceae bacterium | reverse complement strand
GGGTGACCATGGTATTTGTGCCGTCGGTGTCCACCTTTGCCATCTCCCGGCTGCTGGGGGGCAGCAGCAAGATGCTGCTGGGCAACCTGATCGAAATGCAGTTTACCGGCACCACCTATGACCCCTGGCTGGGCAGCGCCATCTCCCTGGTGATGATGGTGATTGTGGTGGTGTGCATGTTTGTGATGAATCGCTTCGGTGAGGGCGAGGAACAGGCGGTGATGCTGTGAACGGGAAAAACCGCCTGGGAAGCCGCCTGGCCATGGCGCTGGTGTTCTTCTTCCTCTACGTCCCCATCTTCGTGCTGATGGTGTTCTCCTTCAACGACTCCTCCAGCCGCACCGTGTGGCACGGCTTCACCCTGGACTGGTATAAGGAGCTCTTTCAGGACGGGATCATCCTCCAGTCCCTTTATACCACCCTGCTGGTGGCCCTGCTGTCCGCTCTCATTGCCACCGTGGCGGGCACCTTCGCCGCTATCGGCTTTTACAACATGCGCCGCCGCTGGCGCACCCCCCTGCTGACCATCAACAACATCCCCATGACCAACGCCGACATCGTCACCGGCGTGTCCATGTGCCTGTTCTTTGTGGCGGCCTTTGGATTCTGGAACGCCTTTGCCCAGCAGTTCAATGAGAGCCATACCGCCCAGCTGCCCTCTTTGGCCATGGGCTTCGGCACTCTGCTCATCGCCCACATCACCTTCAACATCCCCTATGTGATCCTCTCCGTGGGTCCGAAGCTGCGGCAGATGGACCGGAACCTCATGGAGGCGGCCCAGGATCTGGGCTGCACCTGGATGCAGGCCTTCTGGAAGGTGATGCTGCCGGAGATCAAGCCCGGCGTGGTCAACGGCCTGCTCATCGCCTTCACCATGTCGGTGGACGACTTCGTCATCTCCTACTTCACCGCCGGGCCCTCCACCTCCACCCTGGCCATGACCATCTACGGCATGACCAAGCGGCGCATCAGCCCCAAGATCAACGCCATCTCCACCCTGCTGTTCGTCACGGTGCTGCTGCTTCTGGTGATCGTGAACCTGCGGGAGATGCGCCAGGAGCGTGCCAGGAAGCATCCTGGCGCACAGCGGGAGACCTCTTCCCGCCGGGGCAACCTCCTGGGAGCCGGGGCCCTGGCGGCCCTCATCCTGGTGCTGGTCCTCCTCTCCCGGCAGAGCGGAGCGCGGGTAGTGAACGTCTGCGGCTGGGGCGAGAACATCGACCCCGCCCTCATCGAGCAATTTCAGGACGAGACCGGCATCCGGGTCAACTACCAGACCGCCGAGAGCAATGAGGCCATGTACTCCAAGGTGGTCATGGGCGGCTCCGGCTATGATGTGATCGTCCCCTCGGACTATATGGTCTCTCAGATGCGGCAGGAGGGGCTGCTGGCGGAGCTGAACTTCGACAACATCCCCAACTACGAGCTCATCGGCGACGCCTACAAGAACCTCAGCTTCGACCCGGACAACCAGTACGCCGTGCCCTACACCTGGGGCACCCTGGGTATCATCTACAACACCGCCATGGTGGACGAGCCCATCACCAGCTGGAGCGCCCTCTTCGATCCCCAGTACAAGGGACAGGTGCTGATGATCAACAACCCCCGGGACGCCATCGGCGTGGCCCTGCTGTATCTGGGCTACTCGGTGAACACCCATGACGAGGGGGAGATCCGGGAGGCCTATGAGCTGCTGCGGCAGGCCAAGGCCGACGGGGTCTACCAGAGCTTTGTGATGGATGAGGTCTACGACAAGATGGAGGCCGGCGAGGCGGCCATCGCCGTGTACTACGCCGGCGACTTCCTCTCCATGTACGACAACAATCCGGATCTCGCCTATGTGGTGCCGGAGGAGGGGTCCAACTGGTTTGTGGATGCCATGTGCGTGCTGAAGGACGCCGCCCACAAGGAGGAGGCGGAGGCCTGGATCAACTTCATCTGCCAGACCCAGTCCTGTCTGGCCAACATGGACTATATCTGGTATGCCTCCCCCAACGCCGAAGCCCTGGAGGAGTACCCCGCCTACTACAAGGAGCTGTACGGCGAGGAGATGGACCCTGTTCTCTACGAGGTGATGGCCGCCCCGGCGGAGGTGCTGGCCAACTGCGAGGCCTACGACGCTCTCCCCGCGGAGGTCAACGCCATCTACAAGAATCTCTGGACGGAGCTGGGCATTAAGGGATAATGTCCCCCCCTTCCCATACAGGCAGAAAAAGGACGCGGAACCGAAGTTCCGCGTCCTTTTCTCTTGTTCGCCGTTACTTCCGCACCGGCAGGAAGCCCTGCCGCTCCACCAGAAGCTGTCCCTCCCGGCTCAGCATGAATTTCGCCAGCTGTCTTGCCGGGGAGTTCTGCGGCTCGTCGGAGCGAAGGACGATGTAGTTGTAATCCGCCAGAGGATAGCTGCCGTCGGACACCGTTTCATCGGTGGGCATCACTCCGTCCACCGCCAGCAGGTGGAGCCGGTTGCTGGTCACATCCCCCATCATGGACTCCATGCCCTCGTAGTCGCCGTAGACACTGTAGCCGATGGCGTAGGCGGGCGGGTCC
>CALXDB010000236.1 GCA_944386955.1 uncultured Oscillospiraceae bacterium | reverse complement strand
GGAGGCCCTGCCGTCAGACTTCCCGGAGATCCAGGACCGGCGGACGGACCGCAGCGGCCCCTACCCGGCGGTCACCGCCATGACGGCGGGGACCCACGTGCCGCCCCCCGGCCCCACCGAGGAGGAGCTGGCGGCGGCCCTGGAGGCGGCCAAGGCGGCCCGCCAGGCGGAGAACAAGGCGGCCCTGGCCCAGTGGCTCAGGGACCACCCCTTGACCTGGACCGACGGCAAGCAGTACGGCGTGGAGGAGCAGGACCAGAACGAGATGGCCCTCAACCTCATGCAGTACCAGGCGGCCCTGCAGGCGGGCCAGACGGCTCCCCTGGAGTGGCACGCCCAGAAGGAGGCCTGCAGAGAGTTTACCCAGGAGGAATACCTGGGACTCTCCATGGCCATCTCCGCCTATGTCTACCCCTACCGGCGCTACCAGGAGACGGTGAAGGAGGACATCTATGCCGCCGAGACTGCGGAGGAGGTGGCCGCCGTGGTGATCGACTACGCCGGCGTGACCCATGACTAAGGCAGGACGGCGGGTGCTGTCCCTGCTGCTGTGGACCTGGGGCGGCACGGTGTACTTCCTCCTGGAGGTGGCCTACAAGACCGCCTCAGGCAGGCCGGAGGCCATCTCCTGGACCATGCTGGTGCTGGCCATCCTGCTGTGCATTCCGGTGGAGCGGTGCGGGGCGGAGCTGCCATGGGCCTGCCCGCTGTGGCTGCAGGCCCTCTGCTGCGCCGCTCTGGTGACCGCCGTGGAGCTGGCGGCGGGGCTGGTGCTGAATCTCTGGCTGTGCCTGGGGGTGTGGGACTACTCTCACCTCCCCGGCAACCTGTGGGGGCAGGTGTGCCCCCAGTTCGCCCTCCTCTGGTGGGGGCTGTGCCTCTTTTTTATCCCTGTATTCGACTGGCTGCGGTACGCCGTGGCCGGCGGAGAAAAACCGACATACAAGATCTGAAAGGAGAAAACAACATGAACTTTACCGACTGCATCTATGAGATCTACAAGGTGACCAAGACCCGGCGGGAGACGGACTATCCCGAGTGCGACATCGGCACCGGCTTCTCCATGTTCCTGGGCGACGTGAAAAACGGCGCGGCCACTCCCGACAACACCGGCGACATCCTGCCCGAATTTGACTTCGCCGCCGCCAAGGCCGCCTGGGACGGCATGACCGACGAGGAGAAGGACGCTGCTCTGGCCGAGATCGCCAAGGTCCGCCGGAATCCCCAGCTGCTGGCGGAGCTGGACGGCCTGTACCCCGACCGGATGGCCATGGTGGAGGCTGTGGAGGCCTTCCTGGAGACGGCGGCGGAGCTTGAGTTCCCCGAGGCGGAGGCGTGAGCTGCCGGGTACTCTCCGGAAAAAACTGCGTCGTGACCTGCGTCTACGGCATGCGTACCCACCCGGTGACGGGGGTGTATAAACTCCACAACGGCGTGGACGTGGTGGGGACCGGCTACACGCTGGCCCTCATCACGGCACACACCGCCGGGACGGTGGAGTATGCCGGGTACAACAGCGTGCTGGGCTACCACGTCAACGTGCGGCTCAGCAACGGGGACATGATGCAGTACAATCACATGACGGCGGCCCTGCAGGTGGCGACCGGAGACACCGTAAAACAGGGGCAGATCATCGGGACCATGGGGTCAACCGGCTCTTCGACCGGAGCGCACCTCCATTTCGGCATCCAGCGCAATGGGGAGTGGATCGACCCGGAGCCCTACCTCTATGCGGACTATTTGGAGGATGAAATGACCTACGAGAAATTCTGTGAGTATATGATTCGGTACGAGGCCGAGCGCAACGCCAAGCCGGCGGGCTATGCCCAGAAGACCTGGGACCGGCTGAAGAAGGCCGGCATCCTGGACGGCTCCCGGCCCTGCGCGCCCATTGAGCGGCGGGAGTTCGGCCTGGTAATCGAGCGGCTGGGCCTGGTGAAGGAGGCGTGACGGTGGAATATGATTGGATGCTGGCGGTAAAAGCCTGTATCTCTGCCGCTGTTGCCGCTTTTACCGCTTTTTGGGGCTGGGTGGGATGGCTGTGCCTGGCCTGGATCGTTCTCATGGCCCTGGACTATATCACTGGGACCTCGGCGGCTATCAAGTCCGGCAGCTGGTCCAGCAAGGCCGCACGGGAGGGGTTGTGGCACAAATCCGGCGAGCTGGTGGTAGTGGTCCTGGCGGCCATCGCGGACCGGGTGCTGGTGATCGTCATTGCCCAGATCCCGGTGGTGGGATTTGATTTTCCTGGTTCCGGGCTCCTCCTGCCGCTGGTGCTCACCTGGTACTGTATCACAGAGCTGGGCAGCATTGCGGAGAATGCGGCCACCTTGGGTGCCCCCGTCCCGGGGTGGCTCTTAAAGGTGCTGGAAGTCGCCAAGGAAAAGATGGACGACGTGGGAGATGACATTCTGCCGAAGGAATAAAGAAGACGGCGGTGGACGAGGCCGGGGACCGGGTGATCCCGCAGGTGGAAGACGAGGCCGGCGAGGAAACGCCGCATAAAGAATAGCAACGATCCCCCGGACTATGTTCGTCCGGGGGATCGTTTTAGGTTACAAGCAAG
>CALXDB010000235.1 GCA_944386955.1 uncultured Oscillospiraceae bacterium | reverse complement strand
CGCCCCGGGGCTGTTCCCATCCACTTACCTATATTTTGAAGGAGGATTTTATCATGAACTTTCCTGCTGAGCTGAAGTATTCCAAGTCCCACGAGTGGATCAAGATGATCGACGACACCACCGCCCTGGTAGGCATCACCGACTTTGCCCAGAGCGAACTGGGCGACCTGGTGTTCATCAACCTGCCCGCCGAGGGCGATACCGTCACCAAGGAGGAGGCCTTCTGCGATGTGGAGTCCGTGAAGGCGGTCAGCGACGTGATGAGCCCCGTCACCGGCGTGGTGGCCGAGGTGAACACCGAGCTGGAGGACGAACCCCAGAAGCTCAACGAGGCCCCCTATGAGGCCTGGATTGCCAAGATCAGCGACATCACCGACTTTGAGGAGCTGCTGGACGCCGCCGCCTACGAGGCCTTTACTAAGGAGTAAGACGGCCAGACCACACGGAAAGGAGGGATTCCACCTATGGGAAGCTATGTTCCCAACACCATGGACCAGCGCAAAGCCATGCTGGACGTCATCGGCGTGGATTCGGTGGACGCTTTGTTTGAGAGCGTCCCCCAGCAGATGCTGGTGGGCGACGATCTGAAGCTGCCCGAGGGCCTCAGCGAGCTGGAGGTCCGCTCCAAGGTCACCGCCATGGCGGAGCAAAACCGGATCTACAAGACCATCCTCCGGGGGGCCGGGGCCTACCGCCACTTCATCCCCGCGGTGGTGAAGAGCGTCATCTCCCGGGAGGAGCTGGTGACGGCCTACACCCCCTATCAGGCGGAGATCAGCCAGGGCATCCTCCAGTCCATCTTTGAGTATCAGACCATGATCTGCATGCTCACCGGCATGGACGTGTCCAACGCCTCCGTCTACGACGGCGGCACCGCCGCCGCCGAGGCCATCACCATGTGCAAGGACCGCAAGCGCCATAAGGCCTTTGTGTCCGCCTGCGCCAATCCCGACGTTATCGAGACCATGAAGACCTATTGCTTCGGCTCCGACACGGAGCTGGAGATCATCCCCGAGAAGGATGGCCGCACGGACCTGGAGGCCCTGAAGGCTATGGTGGGTCCCGACGCCGCCTGCGTCTACATCCAGCAGCCGAACTACTACGGCAACGTGGAGGAGGCCGCCGCCATCGGCGAGGCCGTCCACGCCGCCGGGGCCAAGTACGTCATGGGCGTGAACCCCATCGCCTGCGCCATTCTGGAGACTCCCGCCGCCTGCGGAGCCGACGTGGCGGTGGGCGACGGCCAGCCTCTTGGACTGGACATTGCCTTCGGCGGTCCTTACCTCGGCTTCATGGCCGCCACCAAGGCCATGTTCCGCAAGCTCCCCGGCCGCATCGTGGGCCAGACCCACGACGTGGAGGGCAAGGTGGGCTACGTCCTCACCCTCACCGCCAGAGAGCAGCACATCCGCCGTGAGAAGGCCTCCTCCAACATCTGCTCCAACCAGGCCCTGTGCGCCTTCGCCGCCGGCGTGTATATGACCGCCATGGGCGAGGAGGGCATGCGCCAGGCCGCCACCCTCTCCATGTCCAAGGCCCACTATCTGGCCGGGGAGCTGGAGAAGATCGGCATGAAGCGCCTCCACGACGGGGAGTTCTTCCATGAGTTCGTCACCGCCTGCGACAAGCCGGAGGCGGTGCTGAAGGCCCTGGACGACCAGGGCATCCTGGGCGGCCTGCCCGTGGAGGGCGGCATCCTCTGGTGCGTCACCGAACTGGTGAGCAAGGAGGAGCTGGACCGGGCCGTGGCCATCATCAAGGAGGTGGGCTGAGATGAAGCTGATTTTTGAGAAAGGGGCCCCTGGCCAGCACCTGAGTCTGATGCCCCCCTGCGACGTGCCGGTGGTGACGCCCCAGCGTCCCCGGACGGAGCCCCTGCCTCTGCCCCATGTGTCGGAGACGGAGCTGACCCGCCACTACACCGCCCTCGCCAAGCGAGTCCACGGCGTCAACGACGGGTTCTACCCCTTGGGCTCCTGCACCATGAAGTACAACCCCAAGATCAACGAGGACATGGCGGCCCTCCCCGGCTTCACCCAGGTCCACCCCCTCCAGCCCGAGGACACAGTCCAGGGCTGCATGGAGGTCTACGCCGAGGCGGAGAAGCTCCTGGGCGAGATCACCGGTATGGACGCCATGACCTTCCAGCCTGCCGCCGGTGCCCACGGTGAGTTTACCGGCCTTCTCCTCATCAAGGCCTATCACCGCCACCGGGGGGACACCGCCCGCACCAAGATCATCGTCCCCGATTCCGCCCATGGCACCAACCCCGCCTCGGCGGTGATGGTGGGCTTCACGGTGGTGAACATCCCCTCCGGCCCCGACGGCTGCGTGGACGTGGAGGCACTGAAGGCCGCTGTGGGTCCCGATACCGCGGGCCTCATGCTGACGAATCCCAACACCGTGGGCATCTTCGATAAGAACATTCTGGAGATCACCAAGATCGTCCACGACGCAGGCGGCCTCTGCTACTACGACGGGGCCAACCTCAACGCCGTCATGGGCGTGGTCCGCCCCGGCGACATGGGCTTCGACGTGATCCACCTGAACCTCCACAAGACCTTCTCCACCCCCCACGGCGGCGGCGGCCC
>CALXDB010000234.1 GCA_944386955.1 uncultured Oscillospiraceae bacterium | reverse complement strand
CATTCCATTCCTATCCTTTCCCCTAACCCCTCTCCTTTGGGGGACGACGCGGCAGAGCCGCAGGAACGGAAGCGAAATGATGTGTACGGCGGGCGGCTGCCCGTCCATGTGCGCTGCCTGTTAGACGAGTTTGCGAACATCGGACAAATCCCGAAGTTTGAAAAGCTGATCGCCACCATACGAAGCCGGGAAATCTCCGCTTCTATCATTTTGCAAAGTCAATCGCAGCTAAAGGCAATCTACAAAAACACCTTTTCCGAATGGTACAACGGACGCGAAAGCGACATACCCAAAGAATACCGCATTATGAGCTACCCGCAGCCGGAGCGCGGCGAAGCAGAACGGACAGACTTTGACGCGGCGGCTACCATGCCGCCCGCCGCCGAGCCGCGCCCGGTTATCCCCCTTATCCTTACGGCGGACAACCCCGCCGACAAGATGAAAGAGATTACCGACCGTCTGGAACAGGGCATTATGGGCGTGTTTGAAAGCGAGCGGTACGCGGAGTATTTGCGTACCATGTCAAAGTTTCACAATTACAGCTTGAACAACCTTACTCTCCCGCCGGAAAAAAGTCAAGAAGAAGCTGCCGTCCGCCGGAAGGCGGCGCACCGGGCCAGCACCCGGGGGAAGGACCGGAGGAAGAGGACGCTGGTGACGGTGGCCGCCGTCACATCGGCGATGGGCTCGGCGAAGAAGGCCGTCTCCGCCCCCAGGAGAGGCGGCAGCGCCACCACCCCGGCAAAAAAGACGCTCTTGCGGAAGAGGGAGCAGAAGAGAGCCCGGCGGACCTGGGCCAGGGCAGTCATCTCATCCACCAGGGGATACTGAATAGCCAGGGGCAGGAGCATGCAGGTGACCCACTTGATATAGGTCACCGACCGCTCCATAGTCTCCGCGTCGTCGGTGAAGAGCCGGGTGAAGAGGGCGGAGAGGGGCGTGTGGGTGGCCGCCAGCATCACGGCACAGAAGAACAGGCACAGCCCCACGATGACCTTCATGGCGGAGCGGATCCGCTCCGGCTGCCCCGCCCCGTAGTTGAAGCTGATTACCGGCTGGGAGCCTAAGGTGATGCCCCCCATGGGCATGGTGATCAGCAGCAGATAGCTCTGGACGATGGTGGCGCAGGCCACCAGGGTGTCCCCCAGGCCGGGGCCGCCGTAGCGCTGGAGCCCGGCGTTGAGGACGATGAGGATCACGCTGTCGGAAGCGATGATGAGAAAGGGGGAGAGCCCGAAGGTGAGCACCTTCCGGACGATACCCCGCCGGAAGCCGCCCCACCCCAGGCGCACCGGCATCCGCCTGCTCCGCAGGCTCAGCAGCACGAAGACGCAGGAGGCCGTCTGGGAGAGCACCGTGGCCACCGCCGCCCCGGCCACCCCCATGTCCAGGAGGAAGATGAACACCGGGTCCAGGGCGATGTTCAGCACCGCCCCCAGCACCACCGTGCCCATGCCGAGACCGGAGAAGCCCTGGCAGATGAGGAAGCTGTTCATCCCCGTGGCCATCAGAGCAAAAAAGGTGCCGGCGGTGTAGATGGTCATATAGGTATTGGCGTAGGGGAAGGTCTCGGCGCTGGCCCCGAACCACAAAAGGAGCCGGTCCTTGGTGAGGAGGAAGAGGACCGTCAGCGCCAGGGAGAGGAGGAGCAGCAGGAGAAAGCAGGTGTTGAGGATCCGCTGGGCCATCCGCTTTTGCCCCTGGCCCATCCGCATGGCCATGAGGGGCGAGCCCCCCAGCCCCACCAGGGTGGCAAAGGAGGACAGCAGCGTCACGATGGGGCCGCAGACCCCCACCCCCGCCAGGGCCGTGGTGCCGATGTCCGGGATGTTGCCGATGTACATCCGGTCCACGATACTATATAATACGCTCACCAGCTGGGCCAGCATGGTGGGCACTGCCAGCCGCAGCACCAGGGGAAAGATGGGGTCCCGCCCCAGATCATTCTGCCGTCTTGCCGTACCGATCTCCTCCTTTTTTTGTCGTCCGGGGTAGTATACCCCATTTTCCCGGCGGCGTAAAGGGGGATCTGTCAAATTAGCACTCTCTATCCGCGAGTGCTAAAGTTCACAATTCAGACACAAAGAATACAAGCATTGTTCATAAACCGGGGATATACTAAAGTCAAGAAATGAGAGAGAGGCAGGGAGCCCCGTGGGGCGCCTCTCCACATTCCGAAATTTTGATTTCAGAAAGGACCATGAATGATGTTTGGTATGATTCCTTTTGAGCGCGGCAACGACAACCTGTTCAACGTGTTTGACAACTTCGAGCGCAATTTCTTCGGCGGCAGCACCTCTGTGTCCGCCTTCCGCACCGATATCCGGGACGAGGGCGACAAGTTCGTGCTGGAGGCGGAGCTGCCCGGCTTCGCCAAGGAGGACATCCAGCTGAACGTGAAGGACGGCATCCTGACCATCTCCGCCCAGCACAAGGAGTCCAGCGAGGAGAAGGACAAGAAGGGCAACTACATCCGCCGGGAACGGCGGTACGGCTCCTTCACCCGGAGCTTTGATATCTCCGGCATCCAGGAGCACGCCATCACCGCCGCCTACAACAACGGCGTTCTGGAGCTGGATCTGCCCAAGGCCCAGCCCGAGGTGCCTGTGGCCCGTCAGATCGAGATCCGGTAACTGAACAGGGTGGTTTGCGGCAAGGCCGCCGCGGAGCAGACGC
>CALXDB010000233.1 GCA_944386955.1 uncultured Oscillospiraceae bacterium | reverse complement strand
TCCCCCGAGGGCCACATCGCCTGCCGCAGCCTGGAGGCCGACATCGCCTTCCTGAAGCAGAAGCAGGACAACGGCGCCGACTACATCATGACCCAGCTGTGCTGGGATATGGATCAGTTCCGCTACTGGCTGGACGCCATCCGGGGCGCCGGCATCTGGATGCCTGTGGATGTGGGCATCATGCCCATCCTGGACCAGGCCGCCACCATCAATATGGCCCTCAGCCGCAACGGCTGCGTCATGCCCCGGAAGCTGTGCGAGATCATCTCCAAGCACTGGATCTTCCCCAACCCCTTCGACAAGGAGCCCTTCGACGCTGCCGCTGCCCAGAAGAAGGCGGACTTCAAGGAGGCCGGCATCGAGTACACCATCAACCAGATCGACGAGTACCGCGCCTGCGGCATTGACGGTATCCACCTGTACGCACTGAACAAGTACGACGACGTGGCCCGTATCGCCAAGGAGGCCGGTCTTATCGACCTCATCTGACTGCCTGATCCCTCCGCCCTCCCGCCGCCAAAGCGGGAGGGCGGGGAACCCATCGTAAGGAGCGCACATTTATGACACAGACCATCGCATTTGCCGGGAAGGGCGGCGTGGGCAAGACCACCATCTGCGGCCTTCTCATCCAGTACCTCTGCCGCAAGGGCAAGGGGGCCGTCCTGGCCGTGGACGCCGACGCCAACAGCAACCTCAACGAGGTGCTGGGGGTGGAGGTGGAGATGACCCTGGGGGACATCCGGGAGAATATCGCCCGGGCCGACATGGCCGATCCCAGCCCCATCCCCGCCAATATGACCAAGGCCGACTACGCCGAGATCATGTTCAACAACGCCCTCATGGAGGGGGACGATTTTGACATGCTGGTGATGGGCCGCACCCAGGGCAAGGGCTGCTACTGCTATGTCAACGGCATCCTCAGCGCCCAGGTGGACAAGTACGCCAAGAACTACCGCTATGTGGTGGTGGACAACGAGGCGGGCCTGGAGCACATCAGCCGGGGCATCCTGCCCAAGGTGGACACCATCCTCCTGGTCAGCGACTGCTCCCGCCGGGGCATCCAGGCGGTGGGCCGCATCGCCGAGATGATCCGGGAGCTGAACCTCGGGGTCAAGGACGTGAAGCTCATCGTCAACCGGGCCCCGGGCGGGGTCCTCAACGACGGCGTGAAGGAGGAAATCGCCAAGTACGGTCTTGACCTGCTGGGCGTAGTTCCCCAGGATGACGCCGTCTATCAGTATGACGCCGAGGGCAAACCCAGCGTCACCGTGCCCGAGACGTCCCCCATCAAGGAAGCAGTGCACAAGCTGTTCGATCAGCTGGCCCTGTGATTCCGTTCCATTTGTATTCCTTTGGTTTCACATATTAAAAAAGACTGAAGTTTGAAGGGAGTAACCACTATGCCGTTTGCAAAGAAGCCCCAGGTTTTCAGCGCGTCCATCAACGAGCTGACGCTGGGCACTGGCGACAAGGCCATCACCCTGGGCGGTCAAAACGTGTACAACCTCTACACCTTTGACGCCCCCATCGCAAACCGCCCCAAGATCGGGATCGACGTCTCCGACGACCCCCAGCAGCCCTCCGCTGGGCTGGCCGCCTTCTACGAGGGCTGCGCCACGCTGGCCGACCGGGCCAAGAAGGCCGCCTCTCTGGAGGACGTGGATTTCGTGTGCATCCGCTTTGATCTGGCCGACCCCAACGGCGCGGACAAGTCCATTGAGGACTGTGTGGCGGACGCCAAGGCCGTGGCCGAGGTGGTGGACAAGCCCATCGTCGTGGCCGGCTGCAAGAATACCAGCAAGGATACCGAACTGTTCGGCAAGGTCTCCGAGGCTCTCCAGGGCAAGAACATCCTGGTCCTGAGCGCCCGCGAGGAGGACTACAAGGGCGTGGCAGCCTCCGCCGTCATGGCCTATGGCCAGAAGGTGGGCGCCGAGTCCGCTGTGGATATCAACCTGGCCAAGCAGCTCAACGTCCTCATCACCCAGATGGGCGTGGACGGCAAGAACATTGCCATGAACGTGGGCTCCGCCGCCGCCGGATACGGCTTTGAGTATGTGGTCTCCACCCTGGAGCGTGTGAAGGCCGCTGCCCTCAGCCAGAACGACAACACCCTGCAGATGCCCATCATCACCCCTGTGGGCAGCGAGACCTGGGCTGTGAAGGAAGCCACCGCTCCTGAGTCCGACGTGCCCGAGTGGGGCGATCAGGACGAGCGCGGCGTCGACATGGAAGTCGAGACCGCCGCCGCCTGCCTGGCCTACGGCAGCGACGCTGTCATTCTCAAGCATCCGGATTCTATTAAGACCATCGCGCAGCTGGTTGCTGCTTTGATGTAAGGAGGGCGTTCACCATGGCATTGAAAGGTCTTGACATTTTTAAGCTGACCCCGAAAACCAACTGCAAGGACTGCGGCAACCCCACCTGCATGGCGTTTGCCATGAAGGTGGCTCAGGGCGCGATTCCCATTGAGAAGTGCCCCCACATGTCCTCCGAGGCCCTGGCCTCCCTGAGCGAGGCTACCGCGCCCCCGATGAAGAGCTACAAGGTGGGCGAGCTGGCTCTGGGCGGCGAGACTGTCCTGAGCCGCCACGAGAAGACTCTGGTTTCCAAGACCCTGTACGCTGTCGCCGTGTGCGACTGCATGGACGAGGCCAAGCAGGACGCCGTCATCGCCTCCATCCCCAAGGTGGACTATGAGCGCATCAGC
>CALXDB010000232.1 GCA_944386955.1 uncultured Oscillospiraceae bacterium | reverse complement strand
CTCAGCGGCCGGGTGCGGTACGCCCTGTGGGGGCTGGTGCTGCTGCGGCTGCTGATCCCGGTGCAGCTGTTCACCGCCCCGGTATCGGTGGGGGAGTATCTGCCCCAGCCCGCCGCCGCCTCGGAGGAACGGACTCTCTATGTACTGCCGGTTCAGGAGATTCCCCTGGAGGAGGCGAAGCAGGCGGGGCTGGTCCCGGCGGAGGACGGTCAGGTGGTGTCCGACGCCGATTCCTTCGGCTATGCCCGGGTGGAGGGAGACACCCTGCGGCGGTACGCCGGGAAGATCACCCCCGAGGACCTGGCCCTGTGGGTCTGGGGAGTAGGCTGCTCCCTGGTGCTTTTCGCCCTGGTGTGGTCCAATCTCCGGTTTGGACGGTGGCTGCGCCGCCTGCGCCGCCCTCTGGAGACGGCGGATTGCCCGCTGCCGGTGTATGAGGCGGCGGGACTGCCGTCGCCCTGCCTCTTCGGCCTGTTTCGTCCGACGATTTACATAACACCGGAGGCGGCAGCAGACCCGGTGGTGCTCCGCCATGTGCTGGCCCATGAGACCACCCACTGCCGCCAGGGGGACCATATCTGGAGCGCCCTCCGGGCGGCGGCCCTGGCCCTCCACTGGTACAACCCCCTGGTGTGGTGGGCGGTGATCGTCTCCAAACGGGACGGGGAGCTCAGCTGCGACGAAGGGGCCATCCGGATGCTGGGGGAGGGGGAGCGGCAGGCCTATGGCGAGACTCTGCTCCGCCTTTTGACGGTAAAACCCAGTCCCCGGGACCTCTTTGCCTGTGCCACCACTATGACTGGAGACAAGAAGAGCCTCCGGGAGCGCATCGTACGGATATCCTGTAAAAGAAAAACCCTTGTCGGAATCTCTGCCGCAGTGATTCTTGCAGTATTTCTGGTCTGTGTTCTCCTGTTCACCCGCACAGAGGAGAACGGAAACACTTCCATCGAGCTGAGGCTGGACCGCACCACCGCAGAGGGTGCGGAGTCCGGGGAATCGGTTCTGGAGCTGCCCTCTTTCCTGAACACGGAGGACCCCGTCCTTCTGGATCTCAACCGGCAGATGGCGCAGATGAAAGAGGAGTATGACGCGTGGATCAAGGCGGACCCCGCCAACAGCTGTGAATTGTATGCCTATCCCACCAGAGGGGAGAGCTGCTACTCCATTGTGATGTGGGGGAACCAGTGGCCCTCCTACGGCACCGACGGGGAGCTGCGGAGCTTCTGCTACAGCTGGCGGGAGGAGCGGGCGATCACAGTGGAGGACGCCCTGGCTGCCAGCGGATGGACAGAGAAAGCCATAGAAGCGGACCTCTTCGACTATATCCGGCTGCACATCGCCGACTACTATGCGGAGGAGGAGCGGTATCGTCTGGTAAGCAATCTGGAGATTCTGGGTTTCCGCCAGCGGATGGATGGAGGATGGGACTTCTTTATCCAGTACTATAAGCCGGAGGCTGCGTCTACGGATTGGCGCTTCCTTTTCACCTTCTCGGACGGTACCATCAAAAAAGGCGTAGCAATCCCTACGGAGGAGATCCTGGATATCGGATGCAGCCTGAAGGATCTGTCGCCCTACCGGGAGGTGACGGCAGATGAGGTGATGGCCGATCTGGGGGAGGAGGACATCGTTTATGCCAGCCGGGACCTGGAGGACGCAGAGGGGCTGGCCGCCGTTCTGCGCCGGGCTGCAGATCATGTGACGACGGTGCAGAATGAATTTGAATGGACCTGGGAAGGGGTCGTTTATCTCAGCGGCAGTCCGCCGGAGCGCTATGATGATGTGGACACGTCTCTGTGGATCGCAGCGGGACCCCTGGAGAACATTGTGCAGGTGACCTATATTGACGCCCCCCACTACGACCACACTGTTTATGTGGAGGACGCAGCTCTCTATACATTGCTGCGGCAGTCCTACGAGAGGGAATGACCACCAGAAGCAAAAAACAAACGCCGCCGGGAAGCATCGCTTCCCGGCGGCGTTTGGCTTCATTGTGGGGAAAAGAGAGACGTCCTGAATTACTTGGCCAGAACCTTCTTCAGCTTGGCGAAGCGGGGCAGGCCATTCTCCTTGACCATCTCGGTCTCGCCCTGGATGAGGGGCAGGCAGTAGTCGATGAAGCCCTGATTGACCCCGTTGTGGTCCTCGTTGATCCACTCCAGGGGAACCTTCTTCTCCACATTGGCCACGTCGGTCAGGTTGAGGAGCTTGGTCTTGCAGACGTACTTGCCGTCCTCGCGGGTGCACTCGAAGCCCACCATCTTGTCGGTCAGGCCGTTGACCGCGTTCTCCACGGCAGCCTTGCCGGCCATGAAGGACTCCTCATAGTCGGTCTTGCTGGCCAGGTGAGCGGCGCAGCGCTGCAGCAGGTTCAGCTCGATGCCGCGGACCTTGGCGCCGGTCTCCTTCTTCACCCGGTCAGCCAGCAGTGCGGCCAGGCCGCCCAGCTGAGCGTGGCCGAAGCCGTCGGTAGCGGAGGTCTTGGCCTCGGAGACGAAGGAGCCGTCGGCGTAGTGGATGCCCTCGGACACAGCCACCATGCAGTTGCCCTTCTCGTTGTAGATGCGCTTGACGTCGGCAAGGAACTTATCCATGTCGAAGTCCACCTCGGGCAGGTAGATGAGATCGGGGCCGGAACCGGCGTTGGTAGCCAGGGCGGCGGCGGCGGTGAGCCAGCCGGCGTGACGGCCCATGATCTCGATGATGGCGATCATGCCGGTGTCATA
>CALXDB010000231.1 GCA_944386955.1 uncultured Oscillospiraceae bacterium | reverse complement strand
ATCGACAGAGCGGCCAGGGTGAACAGTCCCACCACGACGCTGTCTGCAAAGACACAGATCAGCAGCGTGGCCAGGGTAAACCACACCTTGGGGATGGGGTCCACGTTCTTCAATTTTGACAGGTAGGCGCAGCGATCCGTTCCCATGTTACTGTTTCGCCTCCGGTTTTTTTGCGGTCATCCTTCCCAGCACGAAGCCGATGACCCCGGCCCCCAGGGCCGCCTGGAGGGCGAAGAGCAGGGACTCGATCTCCCCGCTGGCGGGCTCGAAGATGGGGGAAAACCAGGGCTCGTAGTCCGGGTGCGTCTCGGTGATCAGCTCCTCGGCCATGCCGTCGGCTCCGCCGAACTCCCCGTCCTTGCAGATCCACAGGGGCACGGCGGCGATGAGTACCACCAGCAGTACCAGAATCAGATTTTTCTGCCACAATTTCATCGTTTTGTCCTCCTATTTACAGCACAGACAGGTCCCGCAGCTCCTCCTTGGCGTACTTCTCCAGCACGTTGAACACCACCACCGTGAGGATGCCCTCGGCGACGGCCAGGGGGATCTGGGTGAGGGCAAAGATGGAGAGGTACTCCAGGAAGTTGCCGTACACCACGCCCAGCTGAATGGAGGTGGTGACATAGGTGGCGAGGTCGCCGAGAGCCGCCGCCGCGAACACCGCCAGAGCGCTCTTGCAGCCGGTCTTCTTCAGCAGGACGTAGAGTCCGTAGGACACGAAGGGCCCCACAATGGCCATGGAGAACACGTTGGCGCCCAGGGTGGTGAGGCCGCCGTGGGCCAGCAGGAGTGCCTGGAACAAAAGGACGATGAGGCCCAGCACCGTGGTGGCCACGGGCCCGAAGAGGATGGCGCCCAGTCCCACGCCGGTGGGGTGGGAGCAGGAGGCGCCGAAGGCCGAGGGGATCTTCAATGCGCTGAGGACGAAGGCGAAGGCGCCGCACATGGCCAGCAGCACCTTGGCCCGGGGATTGAGGGCCACCTTCTTCTTGATGGACAGGAAGCCTGCCACCACAAAGGGGACGCAGACCGCCATCCAGCCGAAGGCCCAGGGGACAGGCAGATAGCCCTCGGCGATGTGCATGGCGTTGGCGGGGATGGTCAGAAGAGCCAGCACCGCCGCCAGCAGGGCAATGCGCTTGGAGAGAGAACGTTTCATCATCAAATTCCTTTCTTCATCAAAATCGGTGTCTTGCGGAAACGCTCCGCGCCCTTACCCTGAATGGTTTTTGCGACAATCCATCGTTGTCTCACCTCCCTATCTCTCGTAGAGTTGTGGGCACGATCCGAAGGCAGGTCTTCCGACTTGGTCTCATCGCCCTCACCGCGTCTTCCCGGTTTCCCAGTGACATACTGCGGCAGCGCTCCACCTTACGGCAGCGGGACTGTGTGGGAATTTCACCCAGCTTCCCTTTTCATCCCCCAAACGGGGGCAACCTCGGACCTTTGTATATGGAAGCGGGACAGTGTCCCGGATTCCCTCTTGTTGTTTCGGACTTACTCGCCCGCCGCCTCTTTGGCGTGGCGGACGAAGATGGCGCGGACGGCGGGATTCTCACCGAGACCCTCCAAAATGCAGCGGACGGCGTAGCCCCGCTCCACCAGCATGGAGCGCCAGGAGTCCTCCTCGTCTCCGGCGAGGTCGTTGTTGGCGTGGTCACCGGCCACCACCATCAAAGGCAGCAGCACCACGTTTTTGACGTTCTGGGTCTCCTCCAGACGGCGGCAGACCTCGTCAAAGCCGGGGTAGCCCTCCACGGTGCCGATGTGGATGTCCCGGCGGCCCAGGTCGTGGAGGACGTACTCCAAAAGAGCGTAGACGGCGTTGGCGTAGTGCTCGGTGCCGTGGCCCATATACACCAGGGCGGTGTCCGCCTGCTGCCGGGGCAGCCGCTCCAGGAGGGCCCTGGCGGCGGCGAAGTAGTCCTCCGTCTCCGTCAGGAGGGGAGCGCCGATGGCGAAGCGGGTAAAGCGGGAGGCGAAGGGGGCCGCCTGGGCCATCATCTTGTCCCGTTCGTCGCCGTTCATCACATGGGTAGACTGGAGGACCACGTCCTCGAAGCCCTCCGCCTCCAGGCGCTCCAGGGCCTCGGTGACATTGTCGATGGCGAGGCCGTCCCGCTCCTTCAGGCGGCGGATGATCATGCCGCTGGTGAAGGCCCGCCGGAGGGTCCGGTCCGGGAAGGCGGCGGCCAGGTCCGCCTCAATGGCGGCGATGGTCTTTTTTAACGTATCGTGGTAGGTGGTGCCGAAGGACACCGCCAAAATGGCTTTTTTCATGGTTTTCCTCCTTATGGGGGGATTTGGTTTTTCTGTCGGTGCCCGACGGGGCTCGTTACCTTCTTTGCCTCCGGCGGCCTACTTTTGTCGCTGAACAAAAGTAGGCAAAAATCAGCTTAGAACCTACGGTTCTAAGGACTCCCTTGCACCTATTATGGGAAGTCTGTACCGTTTTTTCTGCGATTTTGTGCGGCTGACGGATGCAAGGGGGTCGGAGTTCCCCTCCTTCCGCGCTTCAGCGCGCTCCCCTGGTGGTGGTAGAGGCCTCTGCAATTTCCCAAGCTGAAAGCCTTCCCCCCTTGGGGGAAGGTGGCACGGCGGAGCCGTGACGGATGAGGGGAACCCAAGGGCAGAGACTTCCCTCTACCGATTCCCTGCACCGCGCGGTCCCTCATCCGCCCCAGTGTGCCCACTGGGGCACCCCGCAGCGTTAAGAAAACATGCCGGTGGCATGT
>CALXDB010000230.1 GCA_944386955.1 uncultured Oscillospiraceae bacterium | reverse complement strand
CGTAGGGCTGGTGGCGGAAGGTGGGCTCCCGGCGGTCAAATGTGACGCAGAGGGCCTCCGGCTGCTCCTCGTCCAGAAGGCGCTGGAGGGTGGTGACAAAGCCGTAGACGGCGTGGGTGTAGAGCCCCTCCCGGGTGGTGAGGGGTCGGATGCCGTAGTAGGCGCGGTTGACGATGCTGTTGCCGTCAAGGACCATCAGTTTCATAGGCGGGACCTCCGGTGGGTGTAAACATTCTAAATCGGTATTATACCCCATTTGGTGGGAAAAGACAACCGTCAGAGGGTCTGCCTCCGGCGGCTGCCTTTTTCCCTTCTGACGGAGGGCAAAACGCACCGGTCTCGGCAGCCGAGCGGACAAATCAGCGCGGCCCCCGGGGAGCGACGGTGGAAAACTCTGCGGAAAACGCAGTGGAAAACCGGGACTCCACCGGGCAGAAAATTCCCCTTACATTTACAAGAACATTTCCTTTTTCTTTTACTTTTACTCTTACGGTGAAGACGGTGAAGATTTTGAAGATCTTCACCGTCTTCCAAAACAGCAGCGGAGGCGCTCCGGCCCGCCCGGCCCGAGGGCAAAAACAGACCTCACCCCAGGGCCACGTCCAGAATCATCATGACCAAAAAACCCGCCAGAGTGCTCATGGTACCCGCGTGGGAGTGCTCCCCCAGATGGGCCTCGGGGATCAGCTCCTCCACCACCACATACAGCATGCTGCCGGCGGCAAAGGCCAGCATCCAGGGCATCACCGGCCGGATGCTGCCGGCCACCAGCACCACCAGCACCCCGAACACCAGCTCCACCACCCCGGAGAAGGCCCCCATGCAGAAGGCCCGGATAGGCTTCACCCCCTCCTTCCGGAGAGGCAGAGATACCGCCGCCCCCTCCGGGAAGTTCTGGATCCCCATGCCGAGGGCCAGGGCCATAGCTCCGGACAGAGCCGCCGGACTCTCCCCGTGCTGGGCGGCCAGGGCGAAGGTGAGGCCCACCGCCATCCCCTCGGGGATGTTGTGCAGCGTCATGGCCAGCACCAGAAGCGTGGTCCGCTTCAGTGAGGAGGACATCCCCTCCGGCCGCTCCGCCCCCAGGTGGAGGTGGGGCATCAGCTTGTCCATCAGCAGTAAAAATGCCACGCCCAGCACAAAGCCTCCCGCCGCAGGCAGAAGACCGCTGCCCCCCGCTGCCTCCGCCTCCTCAATGGCCGGGATCAAAAGACTCCACACCGACGCCGCTACCATCACCCCAGCGGCAAAGCCCAGAAAGGTCCTCTGGGTGTTGGGGTTAGGCTCCCCCCGAAAGAAAAATACCAGGGAAGCCCCAAACGCCGTCATCAGGAAGGTAAACCCCGTCCCCGCGGCGGCCCATGCAATGGAATTCATAACAGCTCTCCTTTTTCTGCAGGTTTTCCCCATTATACCGAAAAGCCTCTCCGGGCTCAAGCCCCTTTTCCCTTCCAGATACTGGCCGGGTACTTTGATACATAACCTCCCAGTTCCGGCAAAGACTACCCTTACACACTATCTATGGGAGGTACTACTCGTGCACAATTGGAAACGCTTTTCCGCCCTTTTGCTGGTCCTGGCCCTCTTCCTTCTCTCCCGTCCCGCCGCCGCCCTGCTGGGCTCTCCGGAGGAGGGGGAGGAGATCTCCGGGGCCCCCATTGCCCAGGATCTGGAGATCGAAACCTACTGCGGCGTGACCTACACCGGCACCTTCTCTGCCATCGACAACGAGGGAGAGGCCATTTCCTTTGCCATTGACCAGTCGCCTAAGAAGGGCACCGTCTCCATCCAGGATGACGGCATCACCTTCCTCTACACCCCCAGCGACCGGAAGACCGGTTCGGACTCCTTCACCTATACCGCCACCGACGCCTCCGGTAATGTCTCCGCCCCTGCCACCGTCCACATCACCATCAGCAAGCAGAAGACCGGCGTCAGCTACAGCGATATGTCCGGACACACCGCCCAGACCGCCGCCATCCGCCTGGCGGAGGAGGGGATCTGCGTGGGCCGCCAGGTGGGAACCGTCTGGTTCTTTGATCCGGAGGAGACCGTCAGCCGCTCCGAGTTTCTGGCCATGTCCATGACTGCCGCTGGCTTGGAAGCGGAAGACGCCGCCTCCGTCACCGCCTTCAGCGACGACGAAGCCATCTCCGCCTGGGCCCGGGGCTACGCCGCCGCCGCGTCCCAGGCAGGCATCCTCAGCGGTGTATCCACCGGCGACGGGGCCGCCTTCCGGGGGGACGACCCCATCACCTTCAATGAGGCCGCCACCGTGCTGGACCGGCTGATGAACGTCACCGACGTGCAGCTCCCCGAAGGCCAGACCACCTGGGCCGCCCAGGCCATGGCAAATATGGAGTCCCTGCGGGTGGTCAGCGCCGGCAGCTTCGGCAGCGGAAGCCTGGCTGTCACCCGGGCTGATGCCGCACAGATGCTCTCCGCCGCCCTGCCCTATCTCCAGGAGGAGGAGAGCTGGTTCTCCTCCCTCTTCTGAACTCCCCAGTGCGCCCCCGCCCTCCCGGCGGGGGCGCTTTGCCCCTCCGCCGCTCCGGAGCAGAGAGTAGAAATGTCCTCCAGCGCTTCCAAAAATTTTTTCGATTTTTCTTTGTTAAACTATTGACAAACAAAAGATGAGCGCGTATACTGACCACAGTAAAGTCGTTAAAAAATAAACGATAAATTTTTAACAGGAGGACGTATTTATGGCACGGTTCACTTTACCTAGAGATCTTTACCACGGCAAGGATGCCCTGGAGGCCCTGAAGAC
>CALXDB010000229.1 GCA_944386955.1 uncultured Oscillospiraceae bacterium | reverse complement strand
TCGTCTCTGTTCGTAGGGATGACCTCCTTCACACGTGGTCAGATCTGGGCGGGAGTCTTCCTCTCGCGATATGCGATATATTGCATATCATTATGATAGACAAAGAACGCGCCCTTGTCAAGGATAACCAAGACAAAGGGCGCGGTTCTCATACAATATTGGAGATTCTGCTAAATTTCAGCGCTTTCCACTGGTGAAGTTGACCGGGCGCTGTCGGCCACATCCCGGATGCTGCTGTCCATGGCGCTGAGCCAGTGGCTGCGCATCCGCTGGGCGGCAGCCTCGCCGTCCCGGGCCTGGAGGGCGGAGAGGACCTCCCGGTGCTGCTGAACGGAGGCCCGGCGCATCCGGTCACAGTGGAAGAAGTGGTATTTGATTCGCTGGATATGGAGCAGCATCAGGTCAGAGAAGTCGCTCATATACTCATTGGCGGCGGCGGCCATGATAATGGCATGGAAGTCGGCGTCACAGGAGATGGCGGCCTGGGCGTCGTTGTCTGTGCAGGCCCGGTCGGACTGGTCCAGGATGGCCTGGAGCTGGGCCAGCTGGGCCTCAGTGAGGGCCTCTGCGGCCATCCGGGCGCCCAGGGACTGGATTTCCGCCAGGGGGCGGTAGCACTTCTCCAGGTCTACCTTGTCGATCTCGGTGACGGTGGTGCTGCGGCCGGGGACTACCCGGATCAGCTTCTGGCTCTCCAGGAGCTGGAAGGCCTCCCGGACAGGGGTACGGCTGACCTGGAAGTACCGGGCGATCTCAGCGTCGTTGATTTTCTCTCCGGGCAGCAGCTCGCCCCGGATGATCCAGTCCCGCAGGGTCTGATAGATGAGGTCCCGGGCGGACTGGCGGACCCCCGGGCGCTCTTGTTGGGGGATCGGCATGGAGCCCCTCCTTTGTTGATGAGGTAATGAAGTTACAGGATGTTCTTTCCGCGGGGGATGAACTGACCGGCGTTCTCGAGGACCACCTGGCCGTCGTCTACCGCCAGACTGCCGCGAAGGTAGACCTTCTCAATGCGTCCGGTGCAGCGGAGGCCCTCGTAGGGGCAGTAGTCCACGTTCATGGCCTGGTCGGCGGCGGTGAGAAGAGTCTCGCCCTCCGGGTCACAGACTACGATGTCGGCGTCGCTGCCGGGGGCGATGACGCCCTTCTGAGGCCAGCAGCCGTAGAGCTTGGCGGGGTTCTCGCAGAGGACGCGGCACATATCGCCCAGGGTGATGCGGCCCTCCGCCACACCGGCGGAGTAGAGGAGGATACCCCGGGACTCCACGCCGGGGAGACCGCCGGGAATCTTGGTGAAGTCGCCCCGGCCCATCTCCTTCTGCTTGAGGGTGAAGGAGCAGTGGTCGGTGGAGACGGTCTGGATCTCGCCGTTTCGGAGGGCCTCCCACAGGGCCTCCTGGTCCGCCTTCTTCCGGATGGGGGGTGCGCAGACGAATTTGGCGGCATCCAGATAGTCGGGGGCGTCGTAGACGCTGTCCTCCAGCAGGAGATAGTGGGGGCAGGTCTCCACATAGACGGTCTGGCCCCGCTTCCGGGCGGCCCGGACTTCCTCCATGGCCTCCTTGGTGGAGAGGTGGACGATGATGACGGGGCAGTCGGCCACCTGGGCCATGCGGAGGAGGTGGCTCACCGCCTCAGCCTCCAGGGGATTGGGCCGGGTGCGGGGGTGGGAGGAGGGACCCGTAGCGCCCTTTGCCTTGGCACCCGCGATGAGGGCGCCGATGACGCCGTGGTTCTCACAGTGGACGCCGGCGATGCCGCCCACCTCCTTGAGACGGAGCAGCGCCTCATACATCTGATCCTCGGGGATCATCATGGCGGGATAGGTCATATACATCTTGAAAGAGGAGACGCCCTCCTCCATCATCTCGCCCACCTCCCGGCGAATGGTGTCGTTCCAGTCGTCGATGGTCATGTGGAAGCCGTAGTCGCAGGAGGTTTTGCCGTCAGCCTTCTTGTGCCAGCGGATCAAGCCGTCGTGGAGGGTATCCCCCTTGTCGGGGGCGGAGAAGTCCACCACCATGGTGGTGCCGCCCCGGAGGGCCGCACGGCTGCCAGTGGCAAAGTCGTCGGCGGTGACGGTATTGGCCACTTCCAGATCGAAGTGGGTGTGGGCGTCGATGAAGCCGGGGAAGAGGAGCTTGCCGGTGCAGTCCACCACCTGGTCGCCGGTGAGACCGCTGCCTACGGCCAGGATCTTCTCGCCATCCACCAGAACGTCGGCTTTGATGGCCCCGTGGCCGGAGACGACCCGACCGCCTTTGAGCAATGTTTTCATGGAATTCCTCCTTGTATCACAGTATCACAAGTGTGGAGCGGGGAGACGGCCGCCGTCTCCCCGACGGTTGTCCCATATTTTCATAAATGGATTATACCATAGCCGAAATCAGATATCCATAGGGGAGGGGGGATGTTTTTGTCCCTCTGGCCGGGACGGGCCTGTTGGTCTGCTGACGTTGGCCTGGTTTGTTTTGTCGGTACCCGACGGTGTACTGTTTGGTGCTATGCCTCCGGCGGCCTACTTTTCTCGCGGAAGAAAAGTAGGCAAAAGTCCGCTTAGAACCTATGGTTCTAAGGACTCCTATCCTGACGTGGAACGATAGTCCCCTCTGACTATTTTGCTTTGGTTGCCTCCGACGTTCCGTTGACGTGTCATGGTACCACTACCTCCGCGCTTCGGCGCGCTCCTCTGGTGGGTTGACGATGGCTCTTTCGTCTGCCGCTTACGAAGCCTTCCCCCACTGGGGGAAGGTGTCCCCGAAGGGGACGGATGAGGGCGCGGGCGGTATAGG
>CALXDB010000228.1 GCA_944386955.1 uncultured Oscillospiraceae bacterium | reverse complement strand
GGCTCTGCTGGCCAGCGCCCACGCCGATGGCCTGGCCGTTCTTCACGTAGCAGACGGAGTTGGACTGGGTGTATTTGAGGGTGATGAGGGCCACGATCAGGTCGATTTTGGCTTGCTCGGTGAGGTCCTTGTTCCGGGTGACGATGTTGCCCAGGAGCGCCTCGTCGATCTTGAAGTTGTTGCGGCCTTGCTCAAAGGTAATGCCGAACACGTCCTTGTACTCCTGGGGGGCGGGGACATAATTCGGGTCCATCTTCACCACGTTGTAGTTGCCCTTCTTCTTGGTTTTCAGGATCTCCAGGGCCTCGGGGGTGTAGTCCGGGGCGATGACGCCGTCGGACACCTCCTCCTTGAGGTAGAGGGCGGTGGCCTTGTCGCAGGTGTCGCTGAGGGCGGCCCAGTCGCCGTAGGAGCAGAGGCGGTCCGCACCACGGGCCCGGATGTAGGCGCAGGCGATGGGGGTCAGCTCCGCGTCGGGCTCCACAAAGTAGATCTTCTTATCCACGTCGCTGAGGGGCAGGCCCACGGCGGCCCCGGCGGGAGAGACGTGCTTGAAGGAGGCGGCGGCAGGCAGGCCGGTGGCCTTTTTCAGCTCCATCACCAGCTGCCAGGAGTTGAAGGCGTCCATGAAGTTGATGTAGCCGGGCTTACCGTTCAACACCTCGATGGGCAGCTCACCCTCCCGGACGAAAATCTTGGAGGGCTTCTGGTTGGGGTTGCAGCCGTACTTCAGTTCCAGTTCTTTCATTCTCTTACGCCTCCTGATGTTTGTTATAGAGCACCGTGTCCGCCTTGCCGGTAGCAAGGTCGATGTAGCTGACATAGAGGGACACCTTGTTGTCACTGTTGAGGCTCTGCCACAGCTGGTCGCCCAGCTCCTTGGCGCTGGCGGCGGTGACGGAGCAGGTCAGAGGATCGCCGGTGAAGGAAGGCAGGGGGCTGCCGTCGGACTGGTAGGTGCTGATAAAGTGGCCCACACCGGCGAGAGGCGCGTCGTACTCATAGAAGAAGCGGTTGCAGCGGACGCCGTCCCCGGCGTTCTTCAGAATGGAGAGACGGTAGGAGCCGTCGGGACGGACCATGCCGGAGATCCGGGGGGTGAAGTTGGGGCCGTCGGGCTCAAACTCCCGGGTGCGGAGGGCACGGACCCAGCTCTGACCGGCCCGGAGGGCGTCGGCCACCGTGTCGGTCTGGTCGCCGTTGGTGACCACCGTGGTGCCGTTCACCACCCGAACAGGGTGGTAAATGATGAGGGAGGGGTCTACCATCTTGCTCTCGTCAAAGGCCTTGGTGCGGATGCCGTCCTCGGTGGTCTCGAAGATCCGGTTGCGGCTGTTCTCGCTGCGGCCCATGATGAAATAGGCGATGACCGCCTTCTGGTTGTCGGCGCTGCGGCCCAGGAAAATGCCCCGGCCGGGATAGAGGTTGTTCTGGAGGTAGGTGTTCAGATCGATCATTGCTGGGTGCTCCTTTCCGTGAGTGTTTTGGCTGCCAGCTCCGTGGCCTGGGGCAGGAGGATCCACTCCGCCTGCTCCATCACACGGCGCTGGAGGATCTCCGGCGTGTCGCCGGGGAGGATGTCCACCGCCTTCTGGGCGATGATCTCCCCGCCGTCGGGAATTTCATTGACATAGTGGACGGTGGCCCCGGTGACCTTGACGCCGTAGTCCAAGGCCGCCTGATGGACCCTTAGTCCGTAGAAGCCCTCCCCGCAGAAGGAGGGGATGAGGGAGGGGTGGATGTTGAGGATCCGCCGGGGCCAGCGGGCGGTGAAGTCCCCGCTGAGGATGGCCAGGAACCCGGCCAGGACGATCATGTCTACCCGGTACTCCTCCAAGAGGGCGGAGAGCCGGTCCTCAAAGTCCTTCTGCTCTCCCTTCTTCTTTTCCACCACCAGGCCGGGAATCCCGGCCTTCTCCGCCCGGGTGAGGGCGTAGGCCCCCGCCTTGTTGGAGACCACCAGGACGATTTCCCCGTGGGGAATCTCGCCCCGGCTCTGGGCGTCCAGGAGGGCCTGGAGGTTGGTGCCGCCGCCGCTGACCAGAACGGCGATGCGTGCCTTGGCGCCGGTCACACCAGCACCACTTTCTCGTCGCCCCGGACGATCTCGCCCAGGACCACCGGCTCCTCGCCCTGCTCCTTGAGGATGGCGAGGGCCTCCTCCACCTGGGCGGCGGGAACGGTGATGGTCATGCCGATGCCCATGTTGAAGGTATTGAACATATCCCGCTCGGGGATGTTGCCGGTTTTGGCGATGAGGTCAAAGATAGGCAGCACGGGGACGGCGCTCTTGTTGATCTTGGCGCAGAGGCCGTCGGGGATGCTGCGGGGGATGTTCTCGTAGAAGCCGCCGCCGGTGATGTGGGAAATCCCCTTCACATCCACCTTTTCCAGCAGGGCCAGAACAGGCTTCACATAGATGCGGGTGGGGGCCAGCAGAGCTTCGCCCAGGCCCTTGCCGTTCAGGACCTCCAGGGGAGCCTTCAGATCGGCGCTCTCCACCCGGAAGACCTTCCGCACCAGGGAGAAGCCGTTGGAGTGGACGCCGGAGGACCGGAGACCCAGCACCACGTCGCCCTCGGCGGTGCGGTCAGGGTTGATGATCTTCTCCTCGTCCACGATGCCGACAGAGAAGCCCGCCAGATCGTACTCATCTACCGGATAGAAGCCGGGCATCTCGGCGGTCTCGCCGCCCACCAGCGCGCAGCCCGCCTGACGGCAGCCCTCGGTGACGCCGGAGACGATGTCGGCGATGCGGACGGGGTCGTTCTTGCCGCAGGCGATGTAGTCTAAGAAGAACAGGGGCTTGGCG
>CALXDB010000227.1 GCA_944386955.1 uncultured Oscillospiraceae bacterium | reverse complement strand
GGCAGTCCTCCACCGCCTCCGTGACGCTGTCCAGACCGTAGTGGTACTGGCCGCTGAGGCTCTCAATGGGGCGGGTGCCGGAGAGGGTCTCATCTACAAAAATGGGGTAAATCAGGCTGTCGGGGCTGAGCCGGGTCTCCCGGCACATCCGGCGCACCGCGTCGGTGCGGCGCAGGCGGCGGGGTCGATTGGTAAGTTCCATAACAAAGCACCTCCGGATGAAAGATCACAAAATTATTGGTGGGATGCGGCGGTCTGGGCCAGCTCCACCATGGCGTCGATGGTGGCCTCCCGGGCGATCTGCACGGTCATGCCGTGGCGGCGGGCCTCCGCGGCGGTCTGCTCTCCGATGCACAGGGCGGTGAAGCGGGAGAAATCCGCGTCCGTGCCCACGGAGGACACCAGGCCCTTGACGGTGGAGGCGGAGGTGAAGGTGACAAAGGGCACCTCGCCCGCCTCCAAAGCGGCCCGCAGCTCCTCAGACCGGGGATTTTCGTACACGGTTTTGTACACCGGGATGTCGTCATAGGCAATGGTACGCTCTTTGAAGGCCTCTGTCAAGGCGGGGGAGCCGATCTCCGCCCGGAGAATCAGCACCTTGCCCTGGGCGGGCAGGCCAGCGCCCAGATGGGCGGCGTCGTAGACCTCCGGGATGTAGTCGGCCATGAGGCCCATGTCCCGGAGGGCCCGGGCGGTGCCGGTGCCGATGGCCGCCAGCTTCACGCCGGCAAGATACCGCCCGTCCTTCCCCATGTGGCGAAGCTCCGTGCGGAAGGCCTCCACCCCGGCGGGACTGGTGAACACCAGCCACTCATACTCGCCGAGATGCTCCAGGGCCACGGTCATGGAGGGGCAGGGCCGGATGGCCTTGGTCTCGATGCAGGGGTACTCCCACACGTCGGCCCCCAGGACCCGCAGCTTCTCCGAGAGGATGCCCGCCCGCTCCCGGGGCCGGGTCACCAGCACCCGCTGTCCTTTCAGGGGGAGCTTGTCAAACCAGCAGAATTTCTCGCTGAGGGCGCACACCTTCCCCACGATGATGATGGCGGGGCTGTGGATGCCCATCTCTGCCGCCCGCTCCGGTAGGGTGCGGAGGGTGGCGTCGCACCGGCGCTGGGCGGGGGTGGTGCCGCTCTCCACCATGGCGGCGGGGGTGTCCCCATCCATGCCGGCAGCGAGGAGGCCTTCCACAATGGCGGGCATGGCGGTGACGCCCATGAGGAACACCAGGGTGCCCTTCGTCCGCACCAGGGCCTCAAAGTCGATGGTGAGAGGCTTGCCCGCCCGCTGGTGGCCGGTGATGATGTGGACGGAGGAGCAGTAGTCCCGGTGGGTCACCGGGATGCCCCCGTAGGCGGAGGCAGCAATGGCGGAGGTGATACCGGGGATCTCCTCAAAGGGAACGCCGTGCTCCACCAGAAGCTCCAGCTCCTCGCCGCCCCGGCCGAAGAGGAAGGGGTCGCCCCCCTTGAGCCGCACCACGTTGCGGCCCTTCAGGGCCTCGTCCAGAAGGAGCTGGTTGATCTGCTCCTGGGGCACCTTGTGGTGGGCGGCCTCCTTGCCCACGTCGATGGCCTTGGCTCCCTGGGGGATCAGGGCCAGAATGGCGGGGCTCACCAGGCGGTCGTACACCACCACCTCCGCCTGTTCAATGGCCTTCCGGCCCTTCAGGGTGAGAAGGCCCGGATCGCCGGGACCTGCCCCCACCAGGGTTACTTTACCGCACATTGTGCCGCCTCCTTCAGCTTCAGCGCCAGGGCCGCGGCCAGGGCCGGACCCTCCTTGCGGCTGCCGGAGGTCTTGCCCCGGTACAGCCGGTTCTCTTCGTCTACATAAATGCCCTCAATGGTGATGGAATCCCCCTCCACCGTGGCGTAGGCCGCCACCGGGGAGGAGCAGCCGCCGTCCAGAGTGCGGACAAAGGACCGCTCACTGAGGGCGCAGTCCCTGCCGTCGGCGTCGTCCACGCAGGCAAGGCAGGCGGTGTCAAAATCCGCCCGGGCCTGGACCGCTAAGATGCCCTGGCCCGCGGCGGGGAGCATCTCCTCGGTGGAAAAGGTGCGGAAGATCCGCCCCTCCAGCCCCAGACGGCGGAGACCAGCCTCCGCTAAGATGAGGGCGGAGTACTGCCCCTCGTCCAGCTTCCGGAGCCGGGTCTGGACGTTGCCCCGCACCGGGGCCACCGTAGCCTCCGGGTAGAGGGCCTTGAACTGGAGGCTCCGCCGAAGGCTTGCGCAGCCCACGGGCTTGGAGAAATCCAGCTCGGTCTTGCCCTCCGGCAGCACCAGAGCGTCCCGGGGGTCTGCCCGCCGGGTGAAGGCCACCAGAGGCAGCTCAGGGTCCTCCTCCATGGGAAGGTCCTTGCAGCTGTGGACGGTGAGGTCTGCACGGCCGTCCCGCAGGGCGGCGTCCAGCTCCTTGACGAAGAGCCCCTTGCCGCCGATCTTGTCCAATGTCCGGTCCAGGATCTTGTCGCCGGTGGTCTTCATGGTCACGAGAGACAGGGTGATCTCCGGGTGGGCGGCCTGAATGGCCGCCATGACAAGCTCCGATTGAATGACCGCCAGCCGGCTCTCCCGGCTGCCGATGGTGATGGTCATGACAATTCCTCCAATGTCTTGCGGATGCGTCTTGCCGCCTCCGCGGTCTTGTGGTGATCCCGGCCGTCGCCCACCACGCCGGCGATGAGCCCCTCCCCCTCGCAGACGGCGGGGAAGAAGAAGTCGCAGCGCGTTTGGTCGTCGGCACGGTTGAAGAGAATGCCGAGGGCTCTGGCCTCCGCCTCCGCAGCGTCGTTGACGGCGCGGTCGTTCGTGGCGGCAATGGCCAGGAAGGCGCCGGCGAGGTCGCCGGTTTCATAGGGCCGGGAATGGTGGACGATCCCCTCCAGGGGATGGTCCAGGGCGGGGGAGA
>CALXDB010000226.1 GCA_944386955.1 uncultured Oscillospiraceae bacterium | reverse complement strand
TACGGCGGCGCCAAGTTCCTGTGCCCCATGGCCGGCACCATCTCCATGATGCCCGGCACCAGCTCCGATCCCGCCTATCGCCGGATCGATGTGGACACCGAGACCGGCAAGGTCTCCGGCCTGTTCTAAGAGAAATTCAAAACATTCTGTTATATTCCGTCGGAATATAACGAATGGTATGGAAACCGGAGCGAGGTCCGGCGGCTTTCCCGCCGCCGGACCTTGCTTTCCGCCGCGAAACAGGCCCCCATGGGCCGATCAGTAAGAAGGAGAACGAAACTATGGATTTCGCCAACGCTTCCTGCAGAGAGTTTGTCACCGTCCTGGCCTCCAACGCCCCGGTTCCCGGCGGCGGCGGGGCCTCCGCCCTGGTGGCCGCCATCGGCACCGCTCTGGGCAACATGGTGGGCTCCCTCACCGTGGGCAAGAAGAAGTACGCCGACGTGGAGGAGGAGATCATCGCCCTGAAGCAGAAGTGCGACGCCCTCCAGACGGAGCTTCTGGACCAGATCGCCGCCGACGCCAAGGGCTTTGAGCCCCTGGCCAAGGCCTACGGCATCCCCAAGGATGACCCCAACCGGGATCAGATCCTGGAGGAGGCCACCATGGTGGCCTGCCAGGTGCCCATGAAGATCATGGAGCTGTGCTGCGAGGCCATCGAGGCCATCGCCGTCTTCGCCGCCAAGGGCAGCCGCCTGGCGGTCAGCGACGCCGGCTGCGGCGCCGTGTGCGTGAAGGGAGCCCTTCAGGCCGCATCTCTCAACGTGTTCATCAACACCAAGACCCTGAAGAATCGGGAGGCCGCCGAGGAGATGAACGCCAAGTGCCTTGGCATGCTGGACAAGTACGGCGCCATGGCCGACGAGATCTTCGAGACCGTCAAGGCCGGATTTTTTAAATAAGCACCCACCCTTTTTGGGAGAGAACGATAAGGATTTGAGGTAAAGAACAATGGCGAAGCTGCTGTTAGGAAAAGAAGTCAACGAGAAGCTCAACGCCCGCATCATTGCCGACTGCGAGGCCATGAAGGCCAAGGGGGTCCAGCCCACCCTGGCCATCGTCCGCTGCGGCGAGCGGCCCGATGATCTCAGCTATGAGCGTGGCGCCACCAAGCGGGCGGAGACCCTGGGCGTGGCGGTGGAGAAGTTCGTCCTGCCCGAGGACGTGTCCAAGGAGGAACTCCTGAAGGTCATCGACGACATCAACGCCAACGACAAGATCCACGGCGTGCTCATGTTCCGCCCCCTGCCCAAGCACCTGAAGGCGGATCAGGACGAGATCTGCAACCGTCTGGACCCCCGCAAGGACGTGGACGGCATGACCGACGGCTCCAACGCCGGCGTGTTCATGGGGAAGGCTCTGGGCTTCGCCCCCTGCACCCCCGCCGCCTGCATGGAGATTCTGGACCACTACGGCATTGACTGCACCGGCAAGAAGGCCGTGGTCATCGGCCGCAGCCTCGTGGTGGGCAAGCCCGCCGCCATCATGCTCATGGGCAAGAACGCCACCGTCACCGTCTGCCACACCCGCACCAAGGACGTGCCCGCCGTGGCCAAGGAGGCCGACATCCTGGTGTCCGCCGCCGGCGTTCTGAAGAGTCTCACCAAGGACTATGTCCGTCCCGGCCAGATCGTCATCGACGTGTCCATCAACTGGGACGAGCAGAAGGGCGGCATCGCCGGAGACGCCGTGTTTGACGAGGTGGAGCCCATCGTGGAGGCCATCACCCCCGTCCCCGGCGGCGTGGGCGCCGTTACCACCAGCGTGCTCATCGGCCATGTGGTGGAGGCCGCCAAGCGGATGAATCCGTAACCAAGCACCGCAGAGCCGGTGCCCCATCCGGAGGCCGCCGGTTCTGAGATATCCGACAGCAAGAAAGAAGGATCTCACTATGAATCTGTTTACTGCGACGGAGACCACCGCCAACTACGCCTCCGCGGGGGCCGGAAAGGCCAAGCTGCCTATCTCCAAGATGCTGGTGCTGGGCATTCTGGCCGGCTGCCTCATCGCCTTCCCCTCCTGCGTGACCAACATGGCCACCTACGCGCTGGACAACAACAGCACCATCCGGGCCATCTCCGGCCTGCTGTTTGCCTTCGGCCTGGGCATGGTGGTGGTGGGCGGCGCGGAGCTGTTCACCGGCAACACCCTCATCACCATCAGCGTCCTGGACAAGAAGGCCACCCTGGCGGGGATGCTCCGCAACTGGGTGTTCGTGTACATCGGCAACTTCCTGGGCTCCATGCTGGTGTCCTTCATCTGCGCCACCTTCGGCTGGCTCAGCGCCGGCAGCAACGCCCTGGCGGCCTACTCCATGAAGGTGGCCGTGGGCAAGATGACCATGGAGTTCCAGAACGCCTTCTTCATGGGCTTCCTCTGCAACGTGCTGGTGACCATGGGCGTGCTGCTGAGCCTCAGCGGCAAGGACGGCATCAGCCGCTTCATCGGCGCGTGGGCCCCGGTGATGTTCTTCGTCACCTGCGGCTTCAACCACTCCATTGCCGACATGACCTACTGCATGCTGGGCCTTTTCGCCAAGGGCAACGCCGCCTATGTAGAGGCGGCCCAGGCCGCCGGCGTGGCGGTGGAGAGCCTCACCTGGGGCAACTACTTCCTGGGCAACATGCTGCCGGTGACCCTCGGCAACATCCTGGGCGGTGTGGCCATCGGGTTCACCTACTGGTTCTCCTTCCTGCGGGGAGCCAAGAAATAACAACAGAAAAGAGCCGCCGCGGTCAGTCCGCGGCGGCTTTTTTGTTGTTCCCCGCCTGGCTGAGGCGGGAGGTCTTTTGCCCTCTGACGGGGGCTGGTGTCGTTTTTTCGATGGCCGACGTACGCCGGCAGGTGTTCTGCCTCCGGCGGGTGACTTTTCTCGCGGAAGAAAAGTCACCAAAAGTCCGCTTAGAACCAAGGTTCTAAGGACTCCT
>CALXDB010000225.1 GCA_944386955.1 uncultured Oscillospiraceae bacterium | reverse complement strand
AGAGCGGCTTTTTAGGTCTTGGCAGCAGCCCGGCCAAGGTCCGGGTGAGCTATGACGATCCCGCCGAGGAGGCGGCCCCCGCAGCGGAGGCCGCTCCGGCGGCGGAGGAGAAGAAGCCGGAGCCCCCCAAGGCGGAGAAGAAGGTGGAGAAGAAGCCGCCTCAGGCGGAGCGGAAGCCGGAGGCCCCCAAGCCCCCCAAGGCCGAGAAGAAGCCGGAGCCTGCGGAGCAGGCTCCCGCGGAGCTGGGGGAGGAGGCGGACGACGCCAAGAGCCAGCAGATCCGCCAGTTCCTCAGCGGCCTCATCGCCCATATGGACGCCCAGGCGGAGGTGAAGGTGTACCTCGCCGAGAAGGACCGGTATAAGGTCTATCTGGAGGGTGAAAAGCTGGGCCAGCTCATCGGCCGCCGGGGCGAGACCCTGGACGCTATGCAGCAGCTCACCAGCTATGCTGTGAACCGGGGCAGCGACAAGCGGGTCCGGATCTACTTAGACGCCGAAAACTACCGGGAAAAGCGGGAGGAGAGCCTCCAGCGCCTGGCGGTGAAGGTGGCCGGGAAGGTGGTCAAGTACCGCCGGAACGTCACCCTGGAGCCCATGAACGCCTACGAGCGCCATGTGATCCACACAGCTCTTCAGGACTATGACCATGTGACCACCTACTCCATGGGCACCGAGCCCAACCGCCGGGTAGTGGTGGCCTACGAGCGGTAAGATTTGAAAAAGAGAGAGGACGACGGCCTGTCGTCCTCTCTTTTTCGGTCCGGTTTTCCACATGGGGTGGATATTTTTCTTTTTGACTGCGTTTGCCTGCTGACGAAGTTTTTCCTTTTTGTCGGTGGCCGACGGTTTTTCGAATGGTGTTTAGCCTCCGGCGGCCTACTTTTCTCGCGGAAGAAAAGTAGGCATCTCCGCGCTAAGAGCCTCGCTTTGCTCGGTTGCGCTCCGAAACACCTCGCTGCGGCTCGGTGAAAATCAGCTTAGAACCAAGGTTCTAAGGACTCCTTTTCCCCTATTATGGGAAGTCTGTCCCGTTTATTTCGGCAATTTGTTGCGGCTGACGGATGCAAGGGGGTCGGAGTTCCCCTCTCCCCGCGCTTTAAGCGCGCTCCCCTGGTGGTTGTTGGGACCTCTGCGTCTAAAAGCCTTCCCCCCTTGGGGGAAGGTGGCACGGCGGAGCCGTGACGGATGAGGGGAGCGGTATTGCATTGATAAAATTTGCGTAAGCGGAAGTTTTCCACCAAATGATCCTCAGTTGGGGATATCCCGCATAATGAGCCGAAGGTCCAGCTCCATCACCCGGTCTTCTCCCCGGCGGCCTGTCTCCGCAAAGCCGAACTGGTGGAAGTACCCCGCCAGGTCCGCTCCGCAGAGAAGGCGCACCCGCTCCCGTCCCCGGCGGCGGGCGTACTTCACCGCCTGACCCATGAGCTGGGCCCCGTACCGCTGGCCCCGCAGGGCCGGAGTCAGCCGGAAATCCTCCAGCTCCAGAGCATCGTCGGCGAAGGTGAAGGCCACCCGGCCCACAGCCTCCTCCTCCAGCATGGCCTCCAGATCCATACCCGCCTCGTCGTCCCGGAGGATGCGGAACCACAGCCCCGGCTCCGTGGCCAGGCTGCTCTTGTGCCAGCTCTGGCGGCGGAAGGTGGACAGCTCCGGCGGCATGTGGGAGTTGTCCCCCTCATAGATCACCCGGATCTGATCTCCCTCCACCTCCAGCTTGCTCACGGAGGTGTTGTCCCCGTGGCGGGTCTCCCCGATCTCCCGGAGACTCAGACCGTGGAGAGTACCCAGCAGGACCCGGGAGGCAGCGCCATGGCTGGTGGCGGCCACCGTAGCGTCGGGGCATTCTCGGGCGATCTGGCGGATGGCCTCCATCATCCGGTCCCGCACCACGGCGAAGGGTTCCGCTCCGTCTACCCGCCACCGATCCGGCCGCTTGTTGAAATCCACCAGCATCTGATGGTCCATCCGCTCGATCTCCACCCAGGTCATCTCCTCCCAGGCCCCCAGGCTCACCTCCCGCAGAAGGGGCATAGCGTGGAAGACCAGGCCCTTGGGCTTGTAGATGGCGGAGGCAGTGGTCTGGGTACGGAAAAGATCGCTGCCGTACACTGCGTCAATGGGGATATCGGCAAACCGGCGGCGGAGAGCCCCCAGCTGGCGGTAGCCCCGGGGCGTGATGGTGCTGTTGTACTGGCCGTGGGCCACCCGGTAGAGGTTGCCCTCCGCCTCGGCGTGGCGGATGAGATAAATGGTCGTCATAAAAAACCCTCACCTGTTGATAAAAATTCGATTTAAAAGCATTATACCGCAAAATTTGTCACGGCGCAAGGCGGCTAAAGGGCGGGCTTTTCGGAAAAACTACGGTGGAACGCTGAGAAAAGGAGATGAGGGAACCATGAAAATCAGTTCGTTTGCCGGCGGCATGCTGCTGGGCACCGCGGCGGGCATGGCAGCGGATATGCTGCTGCGTCCCAAGGCCCGGCCCACCACCGAGGCGGGGAAGGCGGCCCAGGCCGTCAGCGACGCCATGGAGGACGTGGCGGATGTGGTGAGAAAGCGGATGCAGTGACCTGCGGGCGGTCCCCGTCGGAGGCGTTTTCCGGCGGGGACCGCCGGTTTTTCCACAAATGAGGAGAATATGATGGAAAACCTGCCCCGCTCCCTTGACAAGGCGGAAAAAAAATGATACAGTACCCACGTTATAAAAAGGCGATGACAGGGAGGAGTATCCCCGATTTGCCGGCGCAAGAGAGAGGGCGGTTGGTGTGAGCCCTTGCCGGCGGCGGAGAGAAGGCGCCCTGGAGCCGCGGCGCCGAATGGAGTAGGCTCCGCCGGTCCCCCGCCGTTACCGGGAACGAAGTGCGTACCAGCCAGGTACGAATTCAGGTGGAACCACGGACATTTTGTTCGCCCTGAGCCGAAAACCGGCTCAGGGCGT
>CALXDB010000224.1 GCA_944386955.1 uncultured Oscillospiraceae bacterium | reverse complement strand
ATTGGATTAAGGGCGGCGGAGAATTCCTGAGAAAAGGAAAAGAGGAGCGCAAAAGGACATTTCCTCCACCAGGGTGCGGGAAAGCGGCGGATGTTCCCTTGACGAATATACCGGCTTGGAGTATTCTAGTATTGATAAATATTACGTCATACATAGGATGACTCAATATAGGAGGACATACGATGACAGAGCAGGCCGGATATTTGAAGAGTTTAAAAAGCGAATCTGTGGTGCAGCGGGTGATTAACTGCCTCACCGACGCTATGGTCAACAAGGAGCTGAAGCCGGGGGATAAGCTGCCCACGGAGCCGGAGCTGGCTGCCGCCTTCGGCGTGGCCCGCACCTCCGTGCGGGAGGCCACCAAGATCCTCACCTATATGGGGGTGCTGGAGAGCCGCCGGTCCGAGGGCACCTTTGTGGCCAGCGGCTTTCAGGAGAGCATGATTGACCCCATGGTCTACGGTATCATTCTCAACCAGGGGGAGGATTTCCACAGCCTCATTGAACTGCGGGAGCTGACGGAGGTGGGCATCCTTCGCCTGGCCATCAAAAAGCAGAGCCGGGAGGGGCTGGACCTGATCCGGCAGCGGTTGGAGGAGTTCGAGGCTGCCGCCGCACAGGAGGGGGACGTGGTGGAGGCGGTGTTCCAGGCGGACAACAATTTCCACGACGCCGTCTCCGCCCTGTGCCAGAACAGTCTGGTGGACAAGATTAACCGAGTGGTGCGGATGCTGACCTATGCCGTCCGCCACGATACCGTAGAGACTATGCTGACCACTGGCCGGGCCCATGAGCTGATTCAGGCCCATTGGCGGATCTACGAGGTCCTCTCCGACAGGACCGAGGCGGGCCTGGAGGAGATCATTCACAACACCTATTTCCTGGACGCTAATCCGGACTGATGACGCCGTCCCACCCCCCGCAGGCCCTTGTACATCAAGGCCTGCGGGGGAGTTTTTATCTCCGCCTATGGGAAAAACGCCCAAAAAAGCAGAGGAGATTTATGAGAAATTTAGAAAAGGGGGAGGGGGCATTGACTTTTGTCTGACATAGTGATATTACATACATAGGTGGTTATGTCAGACAAAAGACATTGAGGAGAAGAGACGGAACCACGAGGGGGAGACGACAGGGGACTGGCCAGACCTCTCGGATCCCTGAACACGAAAAGAGGAGGCGCACATGAACAGGAAAAAAACGATCGCATTGGCATGGGTCCTCGTTCTGACCCTTTTCACAACAGCCTGCGGCTTCGCCGGAGAGGATGAGGAGCATCGGGGGGAGGGCGGCTATCAGAAAATCGAACTGGTGATGGCGGTCAACGGCACCGACAACCAGATCGACGCCAGGGTGGCCGACTACTTCGCCCAGCTGGTGGCGGAGCGCTCCGGCGGCAGCATCACCGTGGCGGTGTTCCCCAACGACCAGCTGGCCGGGGGCAACGCCTCCCGGGGCATCGAGATGATCGCCTCGGGCAGCGTGGACCTGGCGGCCTACGCCACCTGCACTCTGGCGGTGGTGGACAGCCAGCTGCCGGTGGCCACCATCCCTTGGAGCTTCACCGACTACACTGAGGCCCGGGAGGTCATCGACACCACCGGCGGCGAATACTACGCCCAGCGTCTGGCGGAGAAGAACATGACCTATCTCGGGTCCTTTCACAACGGCTTCCGCCAGATCACCAATTCCAAGCACCCTGTCAAGACCCCGGAGGACATGAAGGACCTGAAGATCCGGGTACCCGGCAGCGTGGTGTACATGGGCTTCTTTAGGGCTCTGGGGGCGGACCCCACCTCCATGAACTGGAGCGAGGTCTTCACCGCCATCCAGCAGAACACCATCGACGGCCAGGAGAACGGCGTCAGCATCACCTCCTCCTCCAAGATGGAAGAGGTCCAGGACTACCTCACCAAGTGGGATTACTCCTATGAAAACGACCTCTTCGTGGCCAACACCACCGTGTGGGAGACTCTGGAGGAAAAGACCCGGGTGCTGCTTCAGGAGTGCGCTACCGAGGCCTGCGAGTGGGGCCGGGACACCCTGGAGTCCGAGGAGGAACTGCTTCTGGCGGAGTTCAAGGCCAGCGGCATGACCATTACATACCTGACCAGTGAGGAGCTGGACGCCTTCAAGGCGGCCATCAGCGACTGGCGCTCCGAGATCATGGCGGAGTTCGGCGAGGAGGCCTGCGCGGCCTTCGGCATCACCGAATTCAATTTTGCGGAATAGGGAGGGAGAGAAAATGCAAGTATTTGACCGGATCGAGGAGATCCTCTGCATGATCTGCACGGTGGTGATGACCGTGCTGGTGTTCGCCAACGTGCTCTCCCGGTACGTTTTTCACAACTCCCTGTCCTTCTCGGAGGAGATCACCACCTATCTGTTCATCCTCCTGAGTCTGATGGGCACCGCCATCGCCGCCAGGCGCCGGGCCCACCTGGGGTTGTCCATTCTGACGGACGCGGTGTCCCCGGGGATGCGGAAGGTCCTTCACGTCATCGGCTTCGCCATCGGGGCCCTCTTTTCCGCGGCTCTGTTCTACTACGGCATTTTGATGGTGATCAACCAGTACAACCTGGGGATGGAGACCTCGGCCATGCAGTGGCCCGAGTGGATCTACGCCACCTTCGTCCCATTCGGCGCCTTCTTCATCACGATCCGCTTCATCCAGGCGACCATCCAGGAGCTCCGGGCTCCCACCCATGCTGAGGAAGAGGAGGTGAGCGGACAATGATCGCTGCGGTGCTCTTTGCGTCCTTCGCAGTGCTGCTGCTGATCGGCGCTCCCATCGCCATCTGCCTGGGGGTCTCCAGCGTGGCGGCCATGCTCCTCCAGGGGGCGGGCCGGCCGGTGGAGACGGTGATGAGCAGCCTGCCCCAGCTGTTCTCCGCCTCCACCAGCAAGTTCGTGCTGCTGGCCATCCCCTTCTTCATCCTGGCGGGCAACAT
>CALXDB010000223.1 GCA_944386955.1 uncultured Oscillospiraceae bacterium | reverse complement strand
CCCCATCCGCGTCCCCGTGCCCTCGTAGTAGCCGTAGACACTGTCGCCGATGGCGTAGGCAGGCGGGTCCAGAGACAGGGCCGCCGCCACGTCGGTGAGGGCGGTGGACATGGCCAGGGACACGTTCCCCTGGAGGATGCTGTCGCTGAGGGACAGGTCCCCGCCCTCCAGGAAATACCGCTCCATGAGGGCGTGGGAACCGCTGTCGGTGTTGCGGCAGTAGGGCAGCAGCGCCGCGTCGGGACCGCCGACCTCCTTCCAGTTCCGGTATGCGCTGCGGACGTAGATATCCTGGATCTGCGCCGTGGTGAGGCCCTGTACCGGGTTCTCCTCATTGGTGAAGAACACCATGGCGTCCTTGGCGATGGGGATGTACTCCAGGGTGATCCCCTGTTTCTTCGCCTGGTCCTCCTGCTCCTGGGAGGCCTTGGTTGCGGCAAAGAGCACATCCACCTCCCCGCTGATGAGCCGCTCATAGGACTCATAGCTCTTGGAATGGCTCTCCGGGAACTGGGGGTGATTGCTGTAGTTGGAGAACAGGGCGCTGTAGAGGCCGGAGGTGTAGGGATAGGTGGAGGTGGAGCCGTCGATCTCCGGCATGGCCTCGTCAAAGCCCCAGGCGATGGCAGTATCTGTGGGATAGACCGGCAGCCAGCGCAGCATATCATACACCATGGAGATCATTTCTCCCCGGGTGGCCTCCTTGCCCGGCTCTGCAAAAATCTCCGTGATCGGATAGCCCTCTGCGCTGATCTCCTCCGTATATTGGCGGGTGTAAATCCCGATATTCTCCTCCGCCAGAACCAGATAGGCTCCCAGGGCCCACGCCGGGATGCTCTCCGCATCCTTCAGCGGCAGCTCCGTCCGGTCTCCCGCCTCCGGGAGCTCCAGCCAGCCCACAGCCTCCATGGCCCGAGCCAGCAGCACCGTCAGCTCCGCCCGGGTCACCGGGTCGTTGGGCCGGAACCGGGTATCTGCCGAAGCGATACCGGCGGCGCGGGCGGCGGAGGCCGTATCATAGTACCAATTCTCCGGAGACACGTCCTCATACCCCGGGTCCCCGGAAGGCTCCAGGCTCAAAAGCCGCACTGCTATAGCGAAAGCCTCCGCCCGGGTGAGGACCTTGTCCTTGTTGAGCCGCCCCGCCTCGTCCCCCTGGATGATCCCACGGATATACAGGAAGTCCGTACCGAGGGGCGCAGTGGGGTACTTGAGATCCGTCCAAACCGGTTCCTCCCCGGAGAAAACCTCCAGAGGCCGGTCCGCCTCCGACGCCGGGACGGTGGCAAAGAGGAATCCGTCCTGTTGTTCCAACACATCGCTGACAACGTCGCTGCCGAGGGGCACCGGCTCCTTGGTGTCGGCGTACCGCACCGCCAGCCTGCCGGACTCACTGTAGGTGAGGTCCTCCCCTGCCTTCAGGCGGACCGTCACATAGCCGCCGTCTCCCTCCGTCCGCCGCCACTGCTCGTCCTGCTCCTTTGCCGCCAGGGCCGTCCCCTGGCACAGCAGCAGAAGAGGCAGAAGAATGGCGGTCCATCGTAATCCTCTCCATTTCATGGCGTTTCTCCTCTCCGTTTTTATTGTGACAGCTTCGCTGTCTTTGCCATTGGGACGCTCTCCTTCTTTAAAAAGTTCCCATTCCTTAGAATCTGTCACTATTTGTAACTCTTCTCCATACAAAAAAGCCCGCCGCAGGCAGACGCCTGCGGCAGGTCAGAAGGATCAGCGCCGTCCCTTACCGGGAGCAGCAGCACTTGGCGCCCTCGTAGTCACAGGGCCGCTCCGTGTTGTTGGGGGGGAAGAACTCGCCCACAGGGAAGCAGATGTTGCTGAACAGCTCGCAGGGGTCCTCGCTGCCGCAGCCGCCGCTGCACTCCTTGTCGGGCATGCAGTAGTCGATGACGGGGATCAGCAGCTGGGTATCCCGCTCCAGACGGACGATGGAGAACTGGCCCAGGGTCACGAAGGCCCGGCGGCAGTCGTCGCCCATGGTCAGCTCGTTGCCGAAGCACTGGCAGACACAGGCGGGGATCTCGCAGATGTCGCAGTCGCAGCAGCGATTCTCGCAGCACTCCACCAGCTTGGCGTCCAGGACGATGGGATCCACCGCCTCCACCACAGCCACAGGCATGTTGCTCTGCTCCATCATCTGCCGGTCCAGGGCGTCCATGCGGACCTTGGAGGAGAAGATGCGGGCGCTGCCCTCGCTGCCGAAGAGGATCACCCGCTTGTCAAAGACGCACAGGCCCTCCACCTCCACAGGCCGGGGGCAGGAGCAGTAGGCGTTAAGGGTGACCCGGTAGAAAAAGCGCATATCCACGGTGTAGAAGCCCCGGTTGAACACCACGGGCTCCACATCGATGTAGACATGCAGCAGCTCCGCCTTGCCGCCCTTGATGGTGAGGGCCTTGTTCAAAATCTCCTGGCCGCACAGGGTGGGGTAAAACCGCAGGTCCTCGATGCAGTCCTTATCATAACACCATCAAATTTCAAGGAGAGCCCCGGTCACCGGGGCTCTCCTTTCCTATTGATCCAGCCTGGGAACAATATCCCAGCTGCGCTCCGACCGCCCGTACCAGGGCGCGTCGTCCAGTGTGCTCTCCGCATACCCCGCCGCGAAGTACAGGGCGTTCTTCTGGGCGTTGTCCAGGCCCGGGATGGCGTCGATGTAGTCCAGCACCTTGCGCTTCAGCGACCCAGGGATCGACGTCCCGGCCAGTGTCTTGTCGGCGGTGAGGCCGGAGGTCGCCTCCCGGAAGGTGATATACTGCTCCGGTGTGACGCCCTGCTTTCCCACCTCCATCATACTCTCATACTCCGAATCTGTCATCATCCCCCGGAGGACCTCCAGCTGCTCCTGCTTGGAAAGTCCGTAGTCCACCACGGCGCGGTACCGCTGCAGGCTGCTCACGGACTGCTCCCCCTCCCGGGGCCGTAGCTCCCGCAGAGTGCTCGCAAGTCCCGCCGCCGTCTC
>CALXDB010000222.1 GCA_944386955.1 uncultured Oscillospiraceae bacterium | reverse complement strand
ATGCAGAGGCTGCCGTCCTTGATGAAGGCAAAGGAGGTGGGGTCCCAGGCGGTGTAGCCCCGGGCCTCAAAGGTGGCCCGCAGGCCGCCGGAGGGGAAGGAGGAGGCGTCGGGCTCGCCCCGGACCAGCTCCTTGCCGGAGAAGTGCATCAGCACCTGGCCGCCGCCGGCGGGGGTGATGAAGCTGTCGTGCTTCTCCGCCGTGACGCCGGTCATGGGCTGGAACCAGTGGGTGTAGTGGGTAGCCCCCTTCTCGATGGCCCAGGCCTTCATGGCGTTGGCCATCTCGGTGGCAATATTGATGGGCAGGCTCTTCCCCTCGGCGATGCAGCTCTTCCAGCCCTTGTAGCACTCCTCGCTCAGGCGCTCCCGCATCACTTCCTCGTTGAAGACCATGCTGCCGAACAGTTCCGTGACCTTGCTCATATAGGTGGTTCCTCCTTACGCCGCACAGGCGGCAGAATGTAATGTATCCCCTTTCCTCAATGGGGGCCGGCAGGTCTCCCCGCCGGATACCTTAATAAAAAATGGTAGTCTCACTCCCCGCTGGCGCCGTAGTTGCCCAGCACCCGGGCGCTGGGGTCGTCCACGTCGCAGCCGGGCCAGGTGCGGTTGGGCATCCAGTAGTCCGCCACCATCTCCGCCTGGCCGGGATAGTACTTCTCAAAGATCTCCCGGTACAGCAGGGATTCCTTGGTAAAGGGCTTGGCGTGGTAGGCGTACCGCTCCGCCTGCTCCCGCCAGTCGTCGCCGTAGAGGCGATCGGCGTAGGCCTTCAGGTCGTCCACCATGCTGTGGCCCACCGCGTCGGAAAAGGCCGCCTTCTCCCGCTGGAGGATGGACTTGGGGAGATAGTCTCCCTCAAAGGCCCGGCGCAGCAGATATTTTCCCTTGCCGTAGATGTTCATTTTCTTAGCGGGGTCGATGCTCATGACATACTCCACGAAATCCAGGTCGCCGAAGGGCACCCGAGCCTCCAGGCTGTTGGCGGAGATGCACCGGTCCGCCCGGAGGACGTCGTACATGTGAAGCTCCCGGATCCGCTTCTCGCTCTCCTCCTGAAAGGCCTTCGGAGAGGGAGCAAAATCGGTATATTTATACCCAAACAGCTCGTCGCTGATCTCGCCGGTGAGGAGCACCCGCACGTCGCTTTGCTGGTGGATGGCTCTGCACAGCAGGTACATGCCCATGCTGGCCCGAATGGTGGTGATGTCATATGTACCTAAAGTATACACGACAGTGTCCAGCGCGTCCAGCACATCTTGCTCCGTCATGATAATTTCATGGTGATGGCTGCCGATGTGTTCCGCCACCTGGCGGGCGTATTTGAGGTCGATGGCGTCCACGTCCATGCCGATGGCGTAGGTCTCAATGGGCTTGCCCAGAAGCCGGGCGGCGATGGCGCACACCAGGGAGCTGTCCAGTCCGCCGGAGAGGAGGAAGCCCACGGGCACGTCGGCGTCCAGCCGCTTGGCCACGCCCAGGATCAAAAGCTCCTTGATCTTCCGGCAGGTCTCCTCCAGGCTGTCCCGGCTCACCTCCTCCACCTTCGTCATATCCCGGTAGCAGGTAAACTTGCCGTCCTTGTAGTAGTGGCCCGGGGGGAAGGGCATGATCTTGTCCGTAAGGCCCATGAGGCTTTTGGGCTCGCTGGCGAAGAGGATCTTACCGCTTTTGCTGTAGCCGTAGTAGAGAGGCCGGATGCCGATGGGGTCCCGGGCGGCCACGAACTGGCCGGTGGGGCCGTCGTAGAGAACCAGGGCAAACTCCGCATCCAGCTTGGCGAACAGATCCGTGCCGTACTCCCGCCACAGGGGGAGGAGGAGCTCACAGTCGCTGCCGCTTTGGAAGGCGTAGCCCTTTTCCTCCAGCGCCAGCTTCATGGTGCGGAAGCCGTACAGCTCCCCGTTGCACACCACAGCACTGCCGTCGGGGGCAGTAAAGGGCTGCATGCCCTCCGGCTCGGGGCCCATGATGGCCAGCCGGTGGAAGAGAAGGCTGCCGCCGGGGACCTGAAGGGTCCGGGTGTCGTCGGGGCCCCGGCTCTTCAGCCTGGCAAAGGCCGCCGACAAGGTCTCCATGGGGAGATCTGTACCAGTGTAACCCATGATCGCGCACATAAAAAATGCACCTCCGAATTTGCCGACGCCTAAAATAAAATTTTAGGACGAATCGTCGGAATCCGCGGTGCCACCTAATTTGCCGCTCACGCGGCCACCTTCAAGCTCAAACAAGCTCTACAGCTGTAACGGGCTGCCCCGTCTTCCCTACTGCCCCCGAAAGGGGTTCGGGTCGAAGCTCGGAAGTGTTATTCGCCAAGGCTCCGCCGCGGGGTTCCCACTGTCTCCCGCTCACTGTAGGTGATTTCCTCAGGTACTTCTCTTCTTCAACGCCTTTTTGCCCGCCGCTTTTCTTTGCGGCGTCAAATTATGGGATTATCATACGCACCCGGAAGCCGGATGTCAAGCATAAATTTTTTATTTTTTGCAGAAACTTTTTCAGCTTGACGGATCGGACAAAAGGGGCTACAATCCTGAACTATGTTTTTATAAAAAACATGAATTTATGCATGTTGATTCATGCGCGGCAAGGAGGATGGAAGCGATGGCGGCGAAATTTATTTTTGTGACCGGCGGCGTGGTGTCGGGCCTTGGAAAGGGGATCGCAGCGGCGTCCCTGGGGCGGCTCCTCAAGCAGCGGGGGCTGCGGGTGAAGGTTCAGAAGCTGGACCCCTACCTCAATGTGGACCCGGGCACTATGAGTCCCTACCAGCACGGGGAGGTCTTCGTCACCGACGACGGAGCGGAGACGGATCTGGACCTTGGCCATTATGAGCGGTTCATCGACGAGGACCTGGATCGGGAATCCTCTGTTTCCTCCGGCCGGCTCTACTGGGATGTGCTGAACCGGGAGCGGGAGGGCCGGTATCTGGGAGGCACGGTGCAGATCATTCCCCACATCACCGATGAGATCAAGGCCCACGTCAACGCCCTGGACACGCCGGACACCGACGTGGCCATCGTGGAGATCGGCGGCACTGTGGGCGACATCGAGTCC
>CALXDB010000221.1 GCA_944386955.1 uncultured Oscillospiraceae bacterium | reverse complement strand
ATGAGCATGGTCTTGGCGGAGCTGTTGCTGGCCTGGGCGCTCTGCTTGTTGATGGCGTTGGTCTTCATGGAGATCAGCGAGAAGAACACGCCGGACACCGCGGAGATCACCGGCAGCAGGAACAATCCGAAGCCGCCGGCAATGGTCCAGAACTGGAGCTGAGGCACCTGGGACAGGTCCACCAGACCGAACAGGCTGAAGTTGATGGAGAATACGTTGGCGCCCACGCCGCCGGCGGCGGTGACCGCCTGCTGGACCGCGGACAGGTTGTCGGCGTTGATGAGGGAGGCCAGATACAGCTGGTTATAGCCGCTGTTGGTAAAGGTATCGGCGGCCTGGCTGATCCAGCCCATGTCCACGGCCTGGGTATTCCAGTTCACAGCCTGGGCAATGGCGTTGAGGGAATTGGCGTCGTTGATGCCCATCATATAGTGGATGGGCTCACGGATGATGGGGTAGAGGATCATCAGGATGAGCAGGGGGATGAAGGACCACAGACAGCCGCCCATGGGGTTGACCTTCTCCTTCTGGTACAGCTTCTGGACCTCCAGATTATAGCGCTGCCGGTCTTTGCCGTACTGCTTCTGCAGCTTCTGCATCTGGCCCTGGAGGATGTTCATCTGGATCATGCTGCGCTTGCCCTTCAGAGAGAGGGGGAAGAGCACCACCTTGACCACCAGGGCAAAGAACACCAGAGCTAGGCCATAGCTGCCGCAGAAGCTGTAAAAAGCCTTCAGCAGCCACGCAAAGGGGGTGAGGATAATTTCCATTTGTGCGCCTCCAAGTTACATTGTCTTGCCGTTACGGCACAGGGTCGTACTCGATGGATTCCTGCCTATGAAAGGGCTGGCATTTCAGAATGCGGCGGACGGCCAGAAAGCCCCCCTTGAGGGCGCCGTATTTCTCCACCGCCTCCAGCGCATACTCGGAGCAGGTGGGGATGAAGCGGCAGCAGGGGGGGCGGCCGGGAGAGATCCGTTTCCGGTAGAACCGGATGCACCAGAGCAGAACGCGCTTCACCTCAGGTCTCCTCCTTCCGGAGCAGGCCCAGCTTGTCCGCCAGGGAGAGAAGGCTGCGCTCCACCTCCCGGTACCGGCTGTGGCCGGCCTTCACCCGGGCCACTACCACCAGGTCGTAGCCCGGCAGGAAGCGGTCCTCATGGACGCGGTAGGCCTCCTTGATGCGGCGGCGGGTACGGTTGCGCACCACCGCCTTGCCCACCTTCACCCCCACGGTAATGCCCAGACGGGTGCGGGGGGAGTTGTTCTTCCGGCAATAGACCGCCAGGCAGGGGTTGACCGCGCTCTTGCCCTTGGCATACAGGCGGCGGAACACATGGTTCTGCTTCAGGGATACGGTGTGTTCCACGGCGGCCCTCCTTTCCCGGTTCAAAGTTCTGAATGCCACGCAGGGGCGGTGGGAAAAGCTCCCCCGCCCCTATGAAATGCCCTATTCCATTTGCGGACCCATCAGTGGGTCAGACGGGCGCGGCCCTTCGCGCGGCGGCGGGCCAGGACCTTGCGGCCGTTGGCGGTACGCATACGCTTACGGAACCCGTGCTCCTTGGAGCGCTGGCGCTTCTTGGGCTGATAGGTACGAACCATGTTGGGACACCTCCTGTACAAAAATCAAGCGGGTCTCCCCGCCCACCACAACAGCCTTTCGGCTGCGGTCGTCAAATGAAACTGCTTTACACCATACCAGGTTTCATGATGCACATGGTATTATAGCCTATTTGAAAATGGCCTGTCAACCACTATTTTGGATTCTTTTTTGGTTTTTTTCCACGCTTCCCCGGCCCAATACCATATATTGTGGCAGCTTTGTTCCGCTGCCCCATGGAAGTCCCTCACCTGGGACAGCGGCCGGCGCTTCCGTTCCCCGGGCGGGGCCGATCCCTCTGGTCAGACTGTGTGGATAAACCGGTGGAAAACAGTTTCTTTTTTATTATTGTATCATTGCCTTTTGGGCGGGGGTTTGCTATAATATAATCCGTTATATTATATGGATTACCCGGCCGCCGGAACGGGTCCGGCGGCCGGTCATTTCTGACGAAAGAGGTGGTCTTTCCGTGAATCTGCCGGCCGATCTCTGGGCCAAGGTCCTCTCTCTGATGGAGGGGGAGATGACAGCCACCGCCATCAACACCTGGTTTGACGACGCCACCCCCGTGGCGCTGGAGTCCAACCGGTTCGTCCTCCACACCCCCACCAACTTCAAGCGGGACATCATCACCTCCCGCTACCTGCCCAACATCCAGAAGGCCCTCCACGAGCTGTTCTCCTCCGACTTTGAGGTGGTGGTGCTGGGGGAGGGAGAGCTGGAGGGCTACGGCAAGAAGAAGAGGGAGGACGTGTTCCTGCCGGGCACGGAGGAGTACACCTTCGAGCGGTTTGTGGTGGGCTCCTCCAACAAATTTGCCCACGCCGCCGCCCTGGCGGTGGCCGAGCAGCCCGCCCAGACCTACAACCCCCTGTTCATCTACGGCGAGTCCGGTCTGGGCAAGACCCACCTGCTCTACGCCATCGCCCACAAGATCCACCAGGCCCACCCCGACTACCGCATCGTGTATATCAAGGGGGACTCCTTCACCAACGAGCTCATCCAGGCCATCCGGGAGGGCCGCAACCCGGAGTTCCGGGAGAAGTACCGCTCCGCCGACGTGTTCCTCATGGACGACGTGCAGTTCATCGCCGGCCGGGAGTCCACCCAGGAGGAGATGTTCCACACCTTCAACACCCTGTACGAGGCGGGCCGGCAGATCGTGTTCACCGCCGACCGCCCCCCCAAGGAGATGCTGCGGCTGGACGACCGGCTGCGCACCCGGTTCGAGTGGGGCCTGCCCGTGGACATCCAGCCCCCCGACTACGAGACCAGGGTGGCCATCATCAAGAACAAGGCCATCCGCCGGGGCATGAACCTGCCCGACCCGGTGCTCCAGTACATCGCGGAGAACATCACCTCCAACGTGCGGCAGATCGAGGGCACCGTCAACAAGATCCTGGCCTTCCAGGAGCTGATGGGGGAGAGCGTGGACGTGGACACCGTCACCCGGGCGGTGCGGGACATGTTCAAGGACAAGGC
>CALXDB010000220.1 GCA_944386955.1 uncultured Oscillospiraceae bacterium | reverse complement strand
GTTCTGCCGTTCCTATGGATGCTTATTCACGCGGCCTCTCAGCCGGTGATCTCGGAGATCTTGACCTTCCGGTCCTCCCGCAGGGAGCGGGTAGCGGCATCCGCCGTAGCAATAGCGGCCCGGGCCGCCTGTCCGGTCATCAGAGGCCGGAACTCGTCAGGAACGGGCTCGCCATGCATGATACCGTTGAAATAGCGCATCTCGTTTTTCATGATGCCGTGGAGCCACATGGGGGGCTTCTTGCCGGGGTGGCCGTACTGGATGGCGCCGTCCATCTCCGTGCTGTGGTAGATGCGGGTCCGGTCGTCGTCCTCCTCCTTGGTCTCGTGGACCAGATAGTGCTCCTCAGAGCCGTCCTTGGTCTTCACCGTCATGCCCACGTTGCACATGTCGATGCGAATGGCGCCCTCGGTGCCCTGGATGAGGACGTAGTGCTCGGGCCAGTGGAAGGCGGAGCCGTACTCAATGACGCCATAGGTGTTGTTGGCAAACTGCAGGTTCAGGAAGAGCATATCATCCTCGTCGCCGAACTGCTCGCCCTGGTGGGCCACATTGCCGCCGATCATGGTGACCTCTACGGCGGGCCCCATGATGAACTGGATGCAATCCAGCTCATGGATGTGGTGGTAGAGGTGGCCGCCGGACTTGGCCCGGATCTTCTTCCAGCTGATCTCCGGCTGGGGCTCTTCCCAGCCGTTACGGGCGGAGTGGGCATAGAGCACCCGGCCGATCTTGCCCTCGGCAATGAGCTGCTTGGCGTGGCGGACGCCCCGGAAGAAGTTCATCACATGGCCGGCCATGAAGATGACCCCGTTCTCCTCTGCGGTCTTCACCATCTCGTCGCAGTCCTGATAGCTCAGGGCGATGGGCTTCTCACAGAACACATGCTTCTTGTGGCGGGCGGCAGTGAGTACCGGCTCCTTGTGGAGATAGTTGGGAGTGGCCACGATCACCGCGTCCACATCGGGGCGGGCACAGAGGGTATCCAGATCCGTCTCCACCTCGCAGCCGTACTCCTTGGCGATGGTCTCGCCGTTTTCCGGGTCCAGGACGGCCACCACACGGGCGCCCTCCTGCTCGTTCATGATGCGCCCCAGCTCAGCGCCGAAGTAGCCGGTCCCTACGATCGCATAACCAATAGTCTTCATACGTTTGACCTTCCTTTCAGTGTCTGTCGGTTCAGGTGTGAGTTGTTACTTGACGGCGCCGTCGGCCAGACCGCCGGCGATCTTGCTCTGGATGAGGCAGAAGAAGATGATGGACGGGATGACCACGATGGCGCTGGCGGCCATCATGGAGCCCCAGTTGAGGATGTCGGCGCCCTCCAGAGTCTTCACCGCCACGGAGATGGTGGTTTTGCTGGAGCTGCTGACCAACAGCAAGGCGTACAGGAACTCGTTCCAGGCGTTGATGAACACATAGATGGCCGTGGACACCACGCCGGGGGCCACCAGGGGCAGCACCACCTTATAGAACACCTGCAGGCGGTTTGCTCCGTCGATACGGGCCGCCTCCTCAATGCCGATGGGTACGGTTTTGAAGAAGCCCACCAGCATCCACACGGCGTAGGGCACGCTGAAGGACATGTACACCAGCACCAGACCGATGCGGGTGTTGGTCAGGTGCAGGGTGCTCATGACCACCGCGTAGGGGATGACCAGCATGATGGAGGGGAACATATAGGTGGTGATGAGGATCTTCGTCATCACGTTGCCCAGCTTGGGGAAGAACCGCACGATGCCGTAGGCGGCCAGGGCGGAGATGAAGGTGGCCACCACGGTGGTGGACAGGGCCACGATGAGGCTGTTTTTGATGTTGACGGTGAAGTTCAGGGTGAAGAGCACCGTCTTGAAGTTCTCCAGGGTCCAGTCCTTGGGGAAGATCACGGTGGGATTGGCCAGCATCTCCGTGCTGCTCTTGAAGGCGGACACCAGCAGCCACAGCAGGGGGAACACCGAGCAGATGGAGAGAATGGTCAGGTACAGGTAGGAAAAGCCGCCGCTGACGGAAAGACGTCTGATCTTTTTCATGGTCACTTCTCCTCCTTCTCCCAGTGGCGGATGACGCTGAAGTACAGGATGCACAGCAGCACCAGGAACAGCAGCAGCAGGATCGAGGCGGCGGAGGCCCGGCCCACCATGCGGCCCGTCCAGCCCATGTTGTAGATGTAGATGGGCATGGTGGTGCTGGAGCCGGCGGGACCGCCGGCGGTCATCATGAAGATGATATCAAAGTTGTTGAACACCCACACCGTCCGCAGCACCACCAACAGACCCACCACGATGCGGATGTGGGGCGCGGTGATGTGGCGGAAGGACTGCCAGCCGGAGGCGCCGTCGATCTGGGCGGCCTCATACTGGTCCTGGGGGATGGTCTGGAGAGCGGCGTAGACATTGACCAGAATCAGCGGCGCGCCGAACCAGATGTTCACCATCATCAGCGTGGGCAGCACCAGGTCCGGATCGGAGAGGAACTGGACCATGCCGTCGGTGATCCCCAGCTGCATCAGCAGGGAGGGGATAAAGCCCTGGATGCCGTTGAGCATCCATTTCCAGGTCATGGCAATGGCAATGGCCGGGAAGGCCCAGGGAATGATGGCGCAGATGCGGAAGAGGTTTTTGCCCACCCGGCTCTTCACCCGGTTGAGGCACAGGGCCCCCACGAAGCCCACCACGATCTGGCCCAGGAGGCTGCCGACGGTCCAGAGGATGGTGTTGCCGAAGGCCTGGAAGAAATCCTCGTCGGTGAGGATGCGGATGTAGTTTTCAAATCCCACCGGATCGAAGTCGGTGCGGATCAGGGTCTTATTGGTGAAGCTGTAGATCACCGTAGACACCAGCGGGTAGATCAAAAGGCAGATCACCACCGCCAGAGCGGGCAGTACGAACAGCCAGCGGGTCAGGCTGCTGCCGTTGACGCCCCCCCGAAGTCGTCTTTCTCTCATATCGTTCTCCTCTTACTTGGACCCGGCCGGGAGGTTTTCCCTCCCGGCCGGTGATTTTGGTTGGCTGTCCGCTTTGGTCAGGCCACCATGGTATCGAAGATCTCGTTGAGGCGGGCCTCCGCATTGGCGGCGGCGGTCTGCACGTCGGTGCCGTTGGTGATGATATCCT
>CALXDB010000219.1 GCA_944386955.1 uncultured Oscillospiraceae bacterium | reverse complement strand
CAGGCCACCTTCCGCAAGCTCCTGGACTTTGTCAAGCAGTTCCCCCACTACTTCGTGGGCTCCAACGCGGACCTGCCTATCGTGGGCGGCTCCATCCTCAGCCACGACCACTTCCAGGGCGGCCACTACACCTTCTCCATGGAGAAGGCTCCGGTGGAGAAGACCGTTTCCTTCCCCGGCTTCGAGGATGTGGAGGCGGGCATCGTCAAGTGGCCCATGTCGGTGATCCGGCTGCGCTGCGCTGACGACAACCGGCTGGTGGAGCTGGGCGGCAAGATCCTGGCCGCCTGGAGAGGCTACACCGACGAGGCCGCCTTTGTTTTCGCCGAGACAAATGGGGAGCCCCACAACACCATCACCCCCATCGCCCGGATGCGGGATGGGAAGTTTGAGCTGGATCTGGTGCTCCGCAACAACATCACCACGGAGGAGTTCCCCATGGGCGTCTATCATCCCCACCCGGAGCTCCACCACATCAAGAAGGAGAACATCGGCCTCATCGAGGTCATGGGTCTCGCCGTGCTCCCCGCCCGTCTGAAGGGGGAGATGGCCCATCTGGCGGAGGTCCTGGTCTCCGGCGGCGACGTCCGGCAATTTGAGGACCTTCAGAAGCACGCCGACTGGGCCGATGAGCTGAAAACCCGGTATACTTTTACCGCTGAGAACGCCGAGGGCATTTTGCACGAGGAGATTGGCAAGGTGTTCGCCAGGGTGCTGGAGGACGCCGGCGTCTACAAGTGTACCGCCGAGGGCCGGGCGGCCTTCCAGCGGTTTGTGGACAGCGTCCGCTGAGAAAAGACTTCGTATATTCTAATAAATAATATAATAGTATGGAGGGCATCCAAGATGAAAACGATTCTTGTTGCCGGCGGCGCCGGCTACATCGGCAGCCACATGGTGGCCCTGCTGGTGGAGAAGGGCTATGACGTAGTGGTGGTGGACAACCTGTGCACCGGCCACTGGCAGGCCGTGAAGGGAGCCAAGCTGCGGGTGGGCGACCTGCGGGACGGCAACTTCCTGGACCAGGTGTTCAGCGAGTTCCCCATCGACGGCGTCATCAACTTCGCCGCCTACTCCCTGGTGGGCGAGAGCGTCACCAACCCCCTGAAGTACTACGGCAACAATGTGGCCGGCTCCCAGTCCATGCTGACGGCCATGAAGAACCACGGTGTGAAGAAGATCGTCTTCTCCTCCACCGCCGCCACCTACGGCGAGCCGGAGAAGCAGCCCATTGAAGAGACCGATCGCACCGAGCCCACCAACCCCTACGGCGCTACCAAACTGGCCATCGAGGGGATGCTGAAGTGGTGCGACAGGGCCTACGGCATCAAGTACGCCGCCCTGCGGTACTTCAACGCCGCCGGCGCCAACACCGAGGTGGGCATCGGCGAGGACCACAACCCGGAGAGCCACCTCATCCCCATCGTGCTCCAGGCTGCCCTTGGCAAGCGGGATCATGTGGGCATCTTCGGCGACGACTATCCCACCCCCGACGGCACCTGCGTCCGGGATTACATCCACGTCCGTGACCTGGCCAGCGCCCATCTGCTGGCTCTGGAGTATCTGGACAAGGGCGGCGAGAGCGGTTCCTTCAACCTGGGCAACGGCACCGGCTACTCCGTCAAGGAGATCATCGACACCGCCCGGAAGGTCACCGGCAAGGCTATCCCCGCCACCGTGGAGCCCCGCCGGGCCGGCGATCCCTCCGTCCTCATCGCCTCCAACAAGAAGGCCCAGGAGGTTCTGGGCTGGAAGCCGGAGCGCGGCCTGGAGCAGATCATCTCCGACGCCTGGACCTGGCACAGCAGCCATCCCGACGGCTACGGCAAATAAAAATCCCTTCCGCACCCCGCCTCTCATGGGAGGCGGGGTGTATATTTTATCGGATAGCACGAATATTTGAAAGGCTGCCGTCAAAGGAGAGATCGGGAAAAATTTGACAAACTCCCGCTGTGCTTTCAAGTAATTGAAGCGGTGTTGTGAGAAATTACCAAAAACTGCCGGGGATATCCCGGGAGGATTCTGTGAAAATGTGCATTGAGAAGTCATGCAAAAAGATGTAATATATATGCACATCAAGAAAATACTTCCAACGGAGGAACGAAGATATGAGCAAGAAAGATGTGAAGAAGATTGTCCTGGCCTATTCCGGCGGTCTGGATACCTCTATTATTATTCCTTGGCTGAAGGAGAACTACAACAACCCCGAGATCATCGCCGTGGCCGGCAACGTGGGCCAGAACGATGAGCTGGAGGGCCTGGAGGAGAAGGCTATCAAGACCGGCGCTTCCAAGCTGTACGTCATGGACCTGGTGGATGAGATGGTGGATGACGTGATCATTCCCTCCATGATGATGGGCGCCAAGTACGAGGACTACCTCCTGGGCACCGCCTTTGCCCGGCCCATCATCGCCAAGGGCCTGGTGGAGATCGCCAAGAAGGAGGGCGCCGACGCCATTGCCCACGGCTGCACCGGCAAGGGCAACGACCAGATCCGGTTTGAGCTGGCCATCAAGCGCTTTGCTCCTGAGATGACCATCATCGCTCCCTGGAGAGAGTGGGACATCAAGAGCCGGAACGAGGAGATCGACTATGCTGAGGCCCACAACGTGCCTCTGAAGATCAGCCGGGAGACCAGCTACTCCAAGGACAAGAACCTGTGGCACCTGAGCCACGAGGGCCTCGATCTGGAGGATCCCGCCAGCGAGCCTCAGTACGACAAGCCGGGCTTCCTGGAGATGGGCGTTTCCCCCGCCATGGCTCCCGACGAGCCCACCTATGTGACCATCGATTTTGAGAAGGGCTGGCCTGTTGCCCTCAACGGCGAGAAGATGAAGGCCAGCACCATGATCGCCAAGCTCAACGAGATCGGCGGCAAGAATGGTGTGGGTTTGCTGGACATCGTGGAGAACCGGATGACCGGTATGAAGGACCGGGGCGTCTACGAGACCCCGGGCGGCTCCATCCTGTACCGGGCCCACGAGGTCCTGGAGATGATTACCATCGACAAGGACACCAAGCACATGAAGAGCAAGCTGGCGGTGGACTTTGCTGATCTGGTCTACAACGGCAAGTGGTTCACCCCCCTGCGGGAGGCCCTCCAGGCCTTCGCCGTGGAGACCCAGAAGCACGTCACCGG
>CALXDB010000218.1 GCA_944386955.1 uncultured Oscillospiraceae bacterium | reverse complement strand
AAAGTTTATTGGCGCAAAACCGCCACCACGGCGGCGCCCACCTGGATGCCGGCGGCTCTCCCCAGCTCCTCCATGGTGAAGCCTTCCTCCGCCGCGATCCCCTGCTGACCGCACAGCTCCGCAAGGGGCCGGGTCAAGGCGGGGTCGGCGTCGGCGGCCAGAAGAACCCGGACGGCCCTTCCCTCCCGGATGGCCCTGCGGGACTGCTTGACGCCCACCACCTTCGGTTGGTTCAAAAGCTCTCGCAGCACAGGGACTCCCTCCGTTTTGGCGCACCAAAATTCGCAGAATACACATATCCACGCAATTTGAGATTATAGCATACCTCCTCTTCGCCGTCAAGCCTTTGTTTTCTTCAAAAATCTTCCTTCCCCCTCCGGACCTTTTATGCAAATTGGGCAAGGGGTATTATATAAAGGTATCCAGACTCACCCTCCCCCTCTTCCGGCGGGCCCGTCCCTGTCTTTTCTGGGAGTTTCAAAATTATTTTGTAAAAAAAGAGGGATTTTGAAAACGACGGCGTATATACTAATAGCCGTAATTTCGGAGCGGCTCGCGGATCACAGGGAAAGGAGGCAGCCATGGCGTTTCCCCAGCAGTTTCTGGACGAGCTCACCGCCCGCAGCGACATCGTGGACGTGGTGTCCGGCTATGTCCAGCTCACCCGTAAGGGCAACAACTATTTCGGTCTCTGCCCCTTTCACAGCGAGAAGACCGGCTCCTTTTCCGTCTCACCGGACAAGCAGATCTACTACTGCTTCGGCTGCAAGAAGGGCGGCGGCGTCATCAACTTCATCATGGAGGAGGAAAACCTCTCCTTCCGGGACGCGGTGGCCTTTCTGGCCAAGCGGGCCAATCTGGAGCTGCCCGAGGAGGAGGACGGGGACCGGGAGGCCGGGCGAAGGCGGCAGCGCCTTCTGGATCTGAACCGGGCGGCGGCCCAGTTCTACTACGAGACCCTTCACACCCCCCAGGGGGCGGCGGTGGCGGAGTACCTCAACCGCCGGAAGATCTCCCGGCGCACCGCCACCAACTTCGGTCTTGGCGCGTCCCTCGACAGCTGGGACAGCCTCCTCACCGCCATGCTCCAGAAGGGGTACACCAAGGCGGAGCTTTTGGCGGCGGGACTGGTGGTGCAGAACCAGCAGGGCCGGCTCTACGACAAGTTCCGCAACCGCCTCATGTTCCCCGTCATCGATGTGCGGGGGGACGTGGTGGCCTTCGGCGGCCGGGTTTTGGACAAGAGCGAGCCCAAGTATATGAACACCTCGGAGACCATGGTGTACAGCAAGCGGCGGGTCCTCTACGGCATGAACCTGGCCAAAAAGACCAAGCGGAGCAATATCATCCTCTGCGAGGGCAACATCGACGTCATCACCCTCCACCAGGCGGGGTTCGACAACGCAGTGGCCTCCATGGGCACCGCCCTCACCACCGAGCAGATCCGCCTCCTCAGCCGGTACACCAAGGAGCTGGTGCTCTGCTACGACAACGACGACGCGGGCAAATCCGCCACCCAGAAGGCCATCGACCTTCTCAACAACTCGGAGTTCTCCGTGAAGGTGCTGCAGCTGCCCCGGCGTCTGGTGGACGGGCAGTATGTGAAGCAGGACGTGGACGACTTCATCAAATTCCAGGGCCGTGAGGCCTTTGAGGCCCTCCTCACCGGCAGCGAGAACCACATCGAGTTCCGCATGGACGCGGTGGCCGCCAAGTACGACCTCACCGACGACCGCCAGCGGGTGGCCTACGCCGAGGAGATCAGCGGCGTCATCGCCTCTTTGGAGAACGCCGTGGAGCGGGAGGTCTACGCCGGGAGGGCGGCGGAGCGGGCGGGCCTCTCCCGGGAGGCCATGGCGCTGGAGGTGAAGCGGGCCTTTCAGAAAAAGATGGGCCGGGAGCGGCGGCAGCGGGAGCGGACCAGCCTTAACCCCGCCGCCCAGCTGCAGCCCAGGGACCGGGCCATCCGGTACACCGACGTCCGCTCGGCCATGGCCGAGGAGGGGGTGCTGCGGCTGCTCACCCGGGACGACAGTCTCTTCGCCCTCTGCCCCCAGCTGAAGCCGGAGGAATTTTCCTCCCCCCTGCTGGGTAAAATCTACTCCATCCTCCTGCGCTGCCACCGGGAGGGGGGCCAGCCCAGTCCGGCCCTTCTGTCCCAGGAGCTGGAGCGGGAGGAGATGGACCACTTCACCGGACTTCTGCAGAAGCCGGAATCCATGGCCAACAGCCGTCAGGCCCTGGCCGACTACATAGCCATCATTCAAGATTCCTGCCGGGCGCGGTCCGGGGCGCAGACGTGCGACCCCCTGTTGGCGGCCCAGGAGAAATACAAAGCAAAAAAGGGTTACGGAGGAAAGCAACAATGAGTAAAGATTTCGAACACGTTGACGTCAACGATCTGGTGCAGGACACCCCTCTTGAGGAGCTGCCCGAGGTGGATCTCAAGCCCGTCAAGCGTGGTTCCAAGCGGGAGAAGGGCGAGGGAGAGAAGCGCGTCCTGCAGAAGCTGGACGAGAAGCTGGTGGCCCCCCTGTCCGCGGCTGCGATCCTCAACGCCAACGAGAAGATGATGGACCTCTTCGCCCGGGGCAAGAAGCGGGGGAAAGTGGACTCCACGGAGATGATGGAGGTGCTGGACGAGCTGGATCTGGACAGCGACCAGATGGAGCACATCTATGACTCTCTGGAGGCCCTGGGCATCGAGATCGGCGCCGAGGAGGACCTGCTGCCGGAGCTGCCCGACGATCTGGAGCCCCCCATGGAGGAGATCAGCGGTATCGAGGAGGAGGAGCTGGTAGACCCCAACACCCTGGTGGACAGCTTCTCCATTGACGACCCCGTCCGCATGTACCTCAAGGAGATCGGCAAGGTGCCCCTGCTGGCCCCCGATGAGGAGATCAAGCTGGCCACCGCCATGACCGACGGCAGCAACGCAGCTGAGACCCTGAAGATGGCGGAGCAGGACGGCATGGAGCTGCCGGCGGAGACGAAAAAAGAGCTGAACGCCAAGATCAAGGCCGGCGAGCGGGCCAAGCAGAAGCTGGCAGAGGCCAACCTCCGGCTGGTGGTATCCATTGCCAAGCGGTATGTGGGCCGGGGCATGCTGTTCCTCGACCTCATCCAGGAGGGCAATCTGGGCCTCATCAAGGCGGTGGAGAAGTTTGACTACACCAAGGGCTACAAGTTCTCCACCTACGCCACCTGGTGGATCCG
>CALXDB010000217.1 GCA_944386955.1 uncultured Oscillospiraceae bacterium | reverse complement strand
ACCACCCCCATCCTCACCGCCTCCTCCCCCGAGGGCGCCCGGGACTACCTGGTGCCCGCCCGGAAGCACCCCGGCAAATTCTACGCCCTGCCCCAGGCGCCCCAGCAGTTCAAGCAGCTTCTGATGACCGCCGGGTTTGACCGATATTTCCAGATCGCTCCCTGCTTCCGTGATGAGGACGCCCGGGGCGATCGGAGCCCCGGCGAATTCTATCAGCTGGATATGGAGATGGCCTTTGCCGGTCAGGACGACGTGTTCGCTGTGCTGGAGGAGGTCCTGCCCCCCATCTTCGCCAAGTTCGGCACCTACAACGTGGCCTCCTCCGCCCCCTTCCTGCGCATTCCCTTCACCGAGGCTATGGAAAAGTATGGCTCCGATAAGCCGGACCTCCGCATCGACCTCACCGTTCAGGATGTGACGGAGCTGGTAGGCGCCTGCGGCTTTGGTCCCTTTGAGGGCAACGTGGTGAAGGCCATCGTGGTCAGCGACTTCTCCGCCACCCGCAAGCAGATCGACAAGCTGTGCGCCGACGTGGAGGTCCAGGCGGGCGAGAAGGCCTACTGGGTCCGCACCGACGAGCAGGGCCAGCTCACCGGCGGCATTGCCAAGTTCCTTGCTGAGAAGGCCGAGGAAGTGAAGACCGCTTTGAACCTGCAGCCCAACAGCTTTGTGGGCTTCACCACCGGCAAGCTGGGCGCCGCCCAGAAGACTGCCGGTGTGCTGCGGACCAAGCTGGGCGCTCTGTGCCCCAACCACATGGACAAGGAGCGCTACGAGTTCTGCTGGATCGTGGACTTCCCCATGTACGAGATCGGCGAGGAGAGCGGCGAGCTGGAGTTCTGCCACAACCCCTTCTCCATGCCCAACGGCGGCGCGGAGATCCTGGACAAGGCTCTCAGCGGAGAGATCGATCCTCTGACCATTACGGCCTATCAGTATGACCTGGTGTGCAACGGCGTGGAGCTGAGCTCCGGCGCGGTGCGGAACCACGATCCGGAGATCATGATCAAGGCCTTCCAGCTGGTGCGGCTGGGCGAGGACGCGGTGAAGAGCAAGTTCCCCGCCATGTACAACGCCTTCTGCTACGGTGCGCCTCCCCACGCAGGTATCGCCCCGGGCGTGGACCGGATGGTGATGCTGCTGGCCGGCGAGGACAGCATCCGGGAGATCATCCCCTTCCCCATGAACAAGAACGCCCAGGACCTGATGATGGGCGCTCCTTCCTTTGTGGAGCAGAAGCAGCTGGATGAGCTGCATATTGCTATCACTGCCAAGGAAGAGGAAGAGACTGCGGAGTAAGGAAGTTGTTCCCTAACATGACAAAGACGGACAGAGACCAACTCTGTCCGTCTTTCCTTTTGCCTTGTTTCTGTACTTTTTTGGTGGGATATGGTATGATGCTGATAGCATCAAGAAATTCTATGAAGGAGTACATTCCCATTTCGGCCAAAAGAGTACTGCTGCCTTCCCCATTGGCAGAAGGCTTTCAGTTTAGGAAATTGCAGAGACTCCAACAACCACCAGGGGAGCGCGCTGAAGCGCGGGGAGAGGGGAACTCCGACCCCCTTGCAGAGTCAGCCGGAAAAACCGCTGAAACAAACGGTACAGACTCCCCATAATAGGAGAAAAGGAGTCCTTAGAACCTTGGTTCTAAGCGGACTTTTGGTGACTTTTCTTCCGCGAGAAAAGTCACCCGCCGGAGGCAAAGAAGGTTTCGAAACACCGTCGGGTACCGACAAAAAGAAGAAATCCCCTCGTCAGAAGGACAAACAAGAGCCGGTCCCGGCGGCGAGCGGACAAAAAAGGAGGCCCCCCTATGAAGCGATTTTTGGCTGTTGCGGTAATCATTCTGCTGATCGGCGGCTGTGCCACTCTGCTGACCAACCCTACCCTGCGGAGCATCCTGCCCATCGACGACCTCCTTGGCATCGAGCAGGAGGAGACGGAGGACCCCATTCAGGAGGATGAGGAGCAGGTCCATGAGACAGAGCTTCCCCAGAAGGAGCGGACGATCCGCAATATTCTGAACAGCATGTCCATGGAGGAGAAGGTAGGCCAGATGTTCTTCGTCCGCTGTCCCACCGGCATGGCGGCCAACTACGTCTCCCAGTACCATCTGGGGGGGTACATCCTCTTCGGCCGGGACTTTCAGGACAAGACCGCCCAGGAGGTCACGGGGACCATTGCCTCCTACCAGGCGGCGGCGGATGTACCGCTGCTCATCGGCGTGGATGAGGAAGGCGGCACGGTGGTCCGGGTCAGCAGCAACCCCAATCTCTTCCCCTATAAATGCCTCTCCCCCCAGGCCCTCTATAAGGACGGCGGCATGGAAGCCATCGAGGAGGACGCCGTCACCAAGAACACCACCCTCCTGGGCTACGGCATCAATGTGAACTTCGCCCCGGTGGCGGACGTGTCCACCGACCCGGATGATTTCATGTACGATCGGGCCTTTGGCCAGGACGCCCAGGCCACGGCGGAGTATGTGAAGACGGTGGTCACCGCCATGAACCGCGTGGGCATTGGCTCGGTGCTCAAGCACTTCCCCGGCTACGGAAACAATGTGGACACCCACACAGGGATCGCTGTGGATGAGCGGCCCGAAGAGACGTTCCTCACCAGTGACTTTCTGCCCTTTGACGCAGGCATCATCGCCGGTGCGGGGGCGGTGCTGGTGAGCCACAACATTGTCAACTGCATGGATGATACTCTTCCCGCCTCCCTGTCGCCGGAGGTCCACCGGGTTCTCCGGGAGGGTCTGGGGTTTGGGGGGGTCATTCTCACCGACGATCTGGCCATGGACGCGGTGGACGCCTACGCGGAGGACGGGTCTGTAGCGGTACTGGCCGTACAGGCGGGCAACGATATGGTGGTGACCACTGATTTCACGGAACAGATCCCTCTGGTGATTACGGCGGTAGAAAACGGGGAGATCGACGAGGCGGTGATCGACGCCGCCGTCATCCGTATCCTCAGCTGGAAATATGACCTGGGGCTGTTACATTAAGGGGAGGACCGGGTCCTCCCCTTCCCCCACCTGTTCCCTTGCACCTTTTTCCGTTGTTTTGCTGTAGAGCGCAATGAGGAATACTGCTGACGAAAGTTTTCTTTTCTGTCGGTACCCGACGGTGTTTCGTTTGGTGTTTAGCCTCCGGCGGCCTACTTTTCTCGTCAAAGAAAAGTAGGCATCTCCGCGCTAAGAGCCTCGCTTCGCTCGGTTGCGC
>CALXDB010000216.1 GCA_944386955.1 uncultured Oscillospiraceae bacterium | reverse complement strand
CGGAAGCGTTTGGCTGCGTGCGGCCCATCCGGAAAAAGGCGCTTCGCTGTTTTTCCTGGCTTTTTTGGCGCTTCGCAAGTCTTTGAAAGGGGGCTCTGCCCCCTTTACCCCCGCAAGCCTTTTGAAAAAGGCTTGCGCGAAAACTTTTAATTTGCTCTTTGACCACTTTTCGACAGACTGAAAAACCGGAGGGCCGCCTGGGGGCGGCCCTCCGGTTTTTCTCTTTTCCGCCATTACTCCAGAGGCACCCCGGAGAGAGAAGGCGCATTCTGCCCGCTTTGACGATAAACCTTGGGGGTCACCGTATAAAACCGTTTGAAGGTCTGGGTGAAATTGCTGGGGGAATCGAAGCCACAGGCCGAAGCGATCTCCGCCACCGACTGCTGGGTGGTCTTCAGCAGGTGGGCCGCCTCGCTGACCCGGTACTTCAATATGTACTGCATAGGAGAGATGCCGATGGTTCGCTGGAAGCAGCGCAGGCACTCCCGGGGCCCGATGCTGGCCTCCTGGGCCACCTGGCTGAGGTCGATGCGCTCGGCATAGTTGCGGTGAATGAACTCCAGCATCGCCCGCATCCGCTCCCCGTCGGCGCCGGAGATCGTGGAGCGCTCCCGCTGCTGTTGCAGCTCCTCCGTGTGGGAGAGATAGAATTGCAGCCACATTTTGGAGAGGTAGCACCGGGTCATCAGCTCATAGCCCACACCCCCGTTGCGCAGGGCCTGAAAGGCGGCGTACAAATGGCTCAGCACGTCCAGATCGGCCTCCGTCACCAGCCGCACGCACCGCAGGGCGGGGCAGTCCAGCACCGGCTGGACATACCGCCGGGCAAAGATGGTGTCCTCCCCCCCGGTGAGGATCTCCTTGCGGAAAACGATGGAGTGGAGCTCGCAGTAGGACTCCGTGTGGGCGGAGTGGAGCACATTGGAGCTGATGATGGCCCCATCGCCGCACTCCAGCAATACTGCGCTGCCCGGGGTGGTCAGCTGGATGCTGCCCCGCTCCACATAGAGCACCTCGAGCTCCTCGTGCCAGTGCCACTCGATATCGTCCTCCGCCCGGGCGGTGAGATAGGCCAGATACCCCGCGCAGGGGAACTCCGGCGTGCCGTGGGGACGCAGTTCCCGCCTGTCCCGATTGAGATTGAGGCCGCATTTTTGCAGAGACATGCCCGCTCCTCCCTTCAGCTAGGTCGCTTTTTTTATATTATACGTCTCTTTCCTTATTGTTTCAAGGGGGTCGGAGCGGGTATGATATGCGTGTAAACCAAAAGAAGGAGGTTCTTACAATGGACAAGAAAATGTTTGGCATCACGATCCTGAATATGGAGGATGTGCAGGGCCTGTTTGACACCGTTGACCGCTGCAAAGAGCCTGTTTATATGGTAAGCGGCGATCAGATCCTGGACCTGCGCGCCCAGGAAAATCGCGAGATCCTGCGCAGCAGCCAGATGGAGGGCGAGCCCATCCACAGCCTGAAGCTCTTTGCCACCTGCCAGGCCGATATCGTGACCATCGCCGGCTACATGATGGGTGGCGTCAGAAAGAGCGCCTGATCCTCCGGGATCCCGGCTCCCGCCCGATGAACGGGCCCGAGGGAGGAAAAACGAACGGTCTGAGAGGGCCGATGAGATAGATGGAGAAATCCCCGCGTGCGCCCTGGAAAAATTCCAGGGCGCGCGCTTTTGTCGCTTTTTACAAAATTGGGAAATTTTACCGCTCCCCATCATGGCGGATGCGGAAGGACTCCTCACCGGGCACCGGAGGCACAGTTGTCCAGCGGACAGTGGGCTTGGGGATCCAAGGGCCGGCGATGCGCAGGGCGATCAGAAGGCGGTCCAGCGCGGCGGCGGGACCCTGGACCTCTGCCTCCACGGAGCCGTCGGGCAGATTGCGGACCCAGCCGGTGAGCTTCAGGTGCTGGGCGGCCCGGCTGAGACTGCGGCGAAAGCCGATGCCCTGGACATGGCCGGTAAAGCGGTAGGCACGGCGCTGGGTGTTGGTGGGGGATCTCTTCATAGGATCTCTCCTGGATCTTGGGATTTCCGCCTGCTTTGCAGGGAATTTGTCTCTGGCATCTTACCACAGCAGGGCCCGGGGCGCAAGGGGGTGGTCCTTTACTTTTCCTCCGCCGTCTGATATACTGCCCTTAACAGGGCGCGGGGGACCGCGCCGCGAAAAGGAGAAGAGCGCCTATGAAAAACGTGAAATACGGCAAGTGCGTCAAGTGCGGCAAGACCTACGCCGCCACGCCGGATCTCACCACCTGCGAGTGCGGCGGGATCCTGGACATCGTATACGACTACGACTACATCAAGACGGTGCTGACCAAGGAGAAGCTGGCCAAGCGGCAGAACAACTCCATGTGGCGCTACCGGGAGCTGCTGCCCGTGGAGGAGGACACCCCCGACACTCCCCTGCGGGTGGGATGGAGCCCCCTCTACGAGGCGGACCGGCTGGCGAAGGAGCTGGGCATTGCCAAGCTCTATGTGAAGGATGACGGCATCAACCCCACCGCCAGTCTCAAAGACCGGGCCAGCGCCATGGCGGTGGCCAAGGCCCGGGAGGCGGGGGCCAAGGTGATCGCCTGCTCCTCCACCGGCAACGCCGCCTCCTCCCTGGCGGGCAACGCCGCGGCGGCGGGCCTCAAGACCTACATCTTCGTCCCCTCCCGGGCCCCCAAGGGCAAGGTGGCCCAGCTGATGACCTTCGGCGCCACCGTGATTTCCGTTCAGGGCAGCTATGAGGAGACCTTTGAGCTTTCCAAGCAGGCCATCGACAAGTGGGGCTGGTACAACCGCAACGCCGCCATCAACCCCTACCTCTCCGAGGGCAAGAAGACGGTGGCCCTGGAGATCATGGAGCAGCTCAGTTGGAAGGCGCCGGATTACATCGCCATCTCCGTAGGCGACGGGTGCACCATCGCCGGCCTCTGGAAGGGCCTGAAGGACCTGTACGCCATCGGCTTTATCGACAAGCTGCCCCGGCTGATCTCTGCCCAGGCGGCGGGCTGCTGCCCGCTGAACCGGGCCATCGAGACCGGGGAGCCCTGGCACCCCATGGAGGAGAACACCCTGGCGGACTCCATCGCCGTGGGCGTGCCCCGGAACGCGGACAAGGCCCTCATGGCCATCCGGGAGTCCAATGGCCTCACGGTGAACGTCACCGACGAGGAGATCATGGCCGCCCAGAAGCTGCTGGGCCGGACCTGCGGCGTCTTCGGCGAGCCCGCCGGCGTCACCGGCGCG
>CALXDB010000215.1 GCA_944386955.1 uncultured Oscillospiraceae bacterium | reverse complement strand
CTGCTGGACGAGCCCACCAACCACCTGGACCTCCACGCCGTGGAGTGGCTGGAGGAGTATGTGAGCCGCTTCAAGGGCACCGTGGTGGCTATCAGCCACGACCGGTATTTTCTGGACCGGACCATCACTCGTGTTATCGAGATCCAGGACGGAAAGGCGGAGTTCTACAGCGGCAACTACAGCTTCTACGCCATCGAGAAGGAGAAGCGGGAGCTGGAGCGGATGCGCCGCTATGAGAAGGAGCAGGCCGAGATCCAGCGCCTCACGGAGACCGCCCGGTCCATGCATGAGCACAACACGGAGCTCCTCCACAAGCGGGCCTTCTCCATCGAGCGGCGCATCGAGCGCATCCGCCAGAGCCAGGCCGCACGGCCCGTGAAGGCCAAAGCCATGACCACCCGGTTCGGGGAGAAGGAATTTTTCGGCGATGAGGTGCTGGAAGTAAAACACCTTGACAAGGCCTACGGCGCAAGGACTCTGTTCCGCGACGTGGACCTCCGGGTGGAGGGAGGCGAGCGGATCGCCCTCATCGGGGACAACGGCACCGGCAAGTCCACCTTCCTGAAGATCCTCATGGGGGAGGAGCTGCCCGACGGGGGGCGGATCAAGTACGGCCCCTCGGTGCGGACGGCCTATCTGCCCCAGATCATCCACTTTGACGACCCCAACCGGAACCTGGTGGACACCATGCTCTACGCCAAGCGGGGCATGACCACCCAGGCCGCCCGGGACCGGCTGGGGGCCTTCCAGTTTAAAGGGGAGGACGTGTTCAAGCCGGTGTCGGTGCTCTCCGGCGGGGAGCAGAGCCGCCTGCGGCTCTGTATGCTCATGGACGAGGAGATCAACTTCCTCATCCTGGACGAGCCCACCAACCACCTGGACATCGCCAGCCGGGAGTGGATTGAGGAGGCGGTGGAGGCCTATGAGGGAGCCCTCCTCTTTGTCAGCCACGACCGCTACTTCATCAACCGCTTCGCCACCCGTATCTGGGAGCTGGAGGACGGCGTCATCACCGACTATCCCGTCACCTTCCAACGCTACCGGGATCTGAAGGCCCTGGAGGAGAAGGTGCCGGCGGCGAAGCCCCACCACCGGGAGGAAAAACCCAAGCCCCAGCCCAAGGGGGGGCGGGCCCAGCAGGCGGCCCGGAAGCAGCTGACCATCGTCCAGCGGGAGATCGACAAGCTGGAGGAGGCCATCAAGGCAAAAGAGGCCGAAATGGAGGCCAACGCCTGCGACTATGAGAAGTACAGCGCCCTCTACAGCGAGAAGGAGCAGATGGACGAGGAGCTTCTCGCCCTCATGGAGAGGTGGGAGGTCCTCAGCGAGGAGGCGGAGGCATGAAAAAGCGGTATTGGATTACGGCCCTGGTTCTGGCCCTTGTGGGGGGCGGACTGCTTGTGGTCTACTCCGCCATGCGCTTTTCCGGCTTCCTGATGCTGACCGCCGCCGCGTTCCTGCTGTTGTGGGGCTTTCTGGCCGGACGGCGGGGGAAGCTTGCGAAAATCCTCTGGCGGGTGCTGCTGGTCTGCCTCGTTTTGGGCCTGGGGGTCTTCGCTGTGCTGGAGGCCCAGGTGATCCGCTATGGCCGTACCGACCATGAGACAGAGGTCTCCGCTGTGGTGATCTTAGGGGCGGGGGTCAACGGCACCGTGCCCTCCCTGAGCCTCCAGGTGAGGCTGGAGGCGGCCCTCGACTACCTTGAGGACAAGCCGGAGATCCCTATTGTGATCACCGGCTCCCAGGGGCCCGGGGAGGACATCTCCGAGGCCAGATGCATGGCCGACTGGCTCATGGCCCGGGGCATTTCCGAGGACCGCATCCTCCTGGAGGACCAGGCGGACAACACCGAGGAGAACATTCAATTTTCCCAGGAGCTCTTAGCTGACAAGGGGATTGACCTTACAGACAATATCGCCGTGGTCACCTCGGACTACCACCTCTACCGGGCCTCCCTCCTGTGGGGAACGCCGTGGATGGTGCCGGTGGCGGCCCACATGCCCAGCCGGTTTTTCGGCCTGACGGTGAATTACTACATCCGGGAGGCCTTCGCCGCGGCGGAGCTCCTGGTATTCGGATAAAGATCACTTTGAAGGAAAGGAGATGCAGCGATGGCTGACATTTTGTGCGTATACTACAGCCGCACCGGCAAGACCCGGGCCACCATGGAGGCGGTGGCCAAGGAGCTGGAGGCGGATCTGGTGGAGATCACCGACGGGGTGGACCGGAAGGGCCTCTCCGGCTTCCTCCGCTCCGGTTTCGACGCGGTGCGCAAGAGCACCCGGTACTTAGACCCCTTCACCACCCCCAAGCCGGTGGAGGAGTACGACCTGGTGATTCTGGGCACCCCGGTGTGGGCGGGCCGGTGCAGCAGCATCGCCCGGGAGTTTTTGAAGAAGTACGGCAAGAGCTGCCGGAAGATGGCCTATGTCATCACCCGCCAGGACGAGAAGAACAAGTATGAGCAGGTCTTTGAGCAGATGGACCTGTACACCGCCCATCCTCGCCTCTGCGCCGTGTCCCTCCGGGGCGGCGACGTGGGAGAACCCTTCTGGCGGGAGGAGTTCATCAAGGAAGTCCGGCGGAATCTGGAGAAGGAGTAAGCGCCTATGCTGGAGAAGCTGAAGGGCATTGAACAGCGGTTTCAGGAGATTCAGGAGCAGCTGGCAGATCCGGCGGTGTACGCCGACGCCGCCCTCCTCAAGAAGTTGAGCCGGGAGCAGAAGGAGCTGGAGCCGGTGGCGGCGGCCTGCCGGGCCTACCGGAAGACAACGGAGGACCTGGAGGCGGCCAGGGAGCTGCTGGGGGACCCGGAACTGAAGGAGATGGCCCAGGAGGAGCTCCAGACCGCCAAGGCGGAGCTGGAGCGGCTGGAGGCGGAGCTGAAGGTTTTGCTGCTGCCCCGGGACCCCAACGACGACAAGAACGTCATCATGGAGATCCGCGGCGGCGTGGGCGGGGAGGAGGCTATGCTCTTCGCCGCCGACCTCTTCCGGATGTACAGCATGTACGCCGAGAGCAAGGGCTGGAGGCTGGAAGTGGTGAACGCCAACGAGACGGAGCTGGGCGGTATCAAGGAGATCAGCTTCGTCATCGAGGGGGAGGGGGCCTGGTCCCGGCTGAAGTTTGAGAGCGGGACCCACCGGGTCCAGCGGGTGCCGGTCACCGAGAGCAGCGGCCGCATCCAGACCTCCGCCGCCACGGTGGCGGTGCTGCCGGAGGCGGAGGAGGTGGAGTTCACCATCGACCCCAAGGA
>CALXDB010000214.1 GCA_944386955.1 uncultured Oscillospiraceae bacterium | reverse complement strand
TTCCAAAGCGCTGCTCACCACCTTGCCGTACAGGTTGAGATAAGGCAGCTGCACCAGCTGATCCCATACGCTTAAATACTTCATGTTGTTCAATCTCCTTTCAGAATCAAACTCATCAAATTCCGACTCTCCGAATATTTGCCACAGACGGGCGGCACCGTCCCGATTCAGGGAAAAGAACGCCTGGGGTGTTCCATCCTTCAAATGCAGAATGTGGGTGGCGCACTGAAAGATCAGCTCCAGGTCATGGGTGACCATCAGGGTACAGACCGCATTCCGGTTCGCGCTCGCGATCTGCCGTGCGGTGCGCAGCAGGTTTTCTCCGTCCTGACCGCTGGTGGGTTCATCGTAGAGCAGGAGCCGGCGGCCGCTGGCCAGGGCGACGCCAAGGGACAGCCGCTGCTTCTGCCCGCCGGAAAGAGATCCGGGATGGCGGCTTTCCAGCCCCGCAAGCCCCAGAGCCGCCAGGATCTCCCGGGCGTCTTGCTCTGATATGTCGGGATCGTTCAGCGTCAGCTCTCCCAGCACCGTATCGGAAAACAGCTGGTGTCCCGCCTCCTGCATCACCAGATAAGACAGGCGGGACAGCGCTTTGGGCGCTGTCGGTTCCCCTCCAACTCTCACCGTTCCCCGGAAGCGCAGAAGTCCGCTCAGGGTCAGCAGCAGGGTGGATTTTCCCGCCCCGTTTCTCCCAACCACTGCGACGATGGCCCCTTTGGGAATCTGCAAGTGAGAGATATGCAGCACTTCCCGGCGGCCCCGGCAGCAGGAGAAGCCACGCAGCTCCAGACCGGGTTCCATTCGTTCTGCCGACCGTGTCTGGGGACAGAGGGACAGCAGCTGCCCTCGATCCACAACCCGCAGGCCAAGGGTCTGACGTGTCTGCTGATCCAGAGCCGTCATCTGTTCCGGCGCAAGATCCCCACGGAGCTTCCCGCTCTCCAGCAGCAGATACCGATCCGCCAGACCGTGCAGGTACCAGAGGCGGTGTTCGGACACCAGGATTGTCACGCCGGAGGCTTTCATGGCCTCCAGCAAGCCCCGCAGTTTTCGGATGCCCTCCATGTCCAGATTGGAGGACGGCTCGTCCAGCACCACCACCTGAGGCATGGACGCATAGACGCTGCCGCAGGCGATCTGCTGTTTTTCACCGCCGGACAAGGCAAAGATGCTGCGATCCATCAGCGCCTCCAGCCCCAGTTCCGTCACCACCTGATCCAGACGGCAGCGCATCTGTTCCCGGGACATATTCTGGTTTTCCAGCTGGAAGGCCAGTTCTCCCGTGGTATCTGTGTGAAAGAACTGGGTTCGGGGATTCTGAAACACACTGCCCACCACCCGGGCAAGTTCCGGCAGGGAGGCCGATGCTGGCGACATACCGCTTACCGAAACATCCCCCTCCAGTCTGCCTTGGTAAAAATGGCAGGCCAGGCCGTTAATAATGCGCAGCAGCGTCGTCTTTCCACAGCCGCTTTTGCCGCACAGCACCGCGCATTGTCCCTTGGGAATGTGAAACGAAATGTGGTCCAGGCTGGGACTCTGCACTTTCTCTGGCCCCTGAGACAAATATGTATAGGAAACCTTCTGAAACCGGATCATCGGACTGCGCCCCTTTCAAAACGCCAGATTCCACACCGTGACCGCCAGTGACGCAAGGAGCAAAACCCAGTCCAGTACGCCCAGTTTGAGCTCCAGGTAATTGGTCCTGGGCCGATCCTTGTCAAAGCCTCTGGCCATGACCGCCGCCGACATCTCGTCCACCACCTCCGAACACTGGAGGAGAAACGGGACCAGAAGATACTCCAGCAGCCGCATGGGGTGGAGGATGCTGTTGATTCCCGTGGCTCCCAGCCCACGGAGGCGCAGAGCCTGAGAAACCGCCTGCCATTCCTCCGTCATGGTGGGAACAAAACGAAACATGACCGCCATGGGGATGACCACCACCCCCGGCAGGCGCATGGCGGTAAAGGCACTGATATAAGCCCCCACCGTCACTGTTTTTGTAACCAGATAGAAAGAGACGGCCAGCGGCAGAAGGAACCGCAGCACATGACAGGCCAACAGTGCGGCATACTGAGCCACGCCGGAAAGCCGGCTCACCAGCAATTGGTCTCCCAGCGTCATCAGGAGAAACAGCAGAGCCACCGCCACCGCCCTTCCAGCTTTTTTACACAACAGCAGAATAACGATGCAGAGGAGCAGAAGGACGATCTCCTGCATCCGGGTCATTCCGGAAAAAACGCAGAGACAGGCCGCCACAAACAGGGCCAATTTGCTTCTGGGATCGGGGTGAAAACGGCTGCGCACCTGCCTGTTCACACTGCCCCGACCTTTGCGAAATGCTTTTTCAGCAGTTTCTTTCCGAACATGCCTCCCAGGATCCCGCCCAGCAGCGCCAAAACAATAAATACGGCGATGATCCAGTCGGGCGTCAGACGGTCAATGGTATCTGCGTACTCCTGGCCATAGTAGGTCACGCAGGTGGAGAGGAAGGCATCCTTTGCCAACAGCAAGGAGAAAAAGGGCCCCATGGATGTCAAATTGAACACGCAGTAGCTTGCAGCCAGCGCATTGGGAGAGCGCCTCCGCTTGCCCGCCGCGATCCCTTCCGCAACCGCACCCCACACCGCCGCGGCAATCAGAGGGTAAATACTGGCCATAGAAGTTATGGCGCCCACCAGCAGTGCAAGAATGAAAATGGCGCCTGTTTTAGGTACCTTCACGCAGTACAGCAGATAAACTGTCCCCAATACAATGCCGGCAATCAGCGGAGTAGCCAGGTAGAGCGCCGGAACGATGGGCAGTACCATCACTGCGAGAACCGTCAGCAGCACCAGATATATGGCGGCAAACGCGCCGGCGGCGATCAGGTCTTTTGTGGTCAACTTGGACTTCATATGGAATCCTGCCTTTCAAGATCAATTTCTTTTGCCTTCGGTTAGCTATGTCTAACCTTCAATAATTATAAGGCATCCAATTTCTTTGTTCCACTCTAAAAAGTCTGCTGAGGGCGCAAATGCTCCAAAAGGTCAAAAAAATATCCCGCGGTCAGGCGGGATATGTTGGAAAGCATTTATTTGTTTTTCCTGCCGCTCCGGTACTGGGCCGGAGTGCAGCCTACAACCGCGCGGAACGCTTGGGCAAATTTGCTGGGATTCTGATAGCCCAGTTCCAAAGCAATTTCTCCAATCTGTAGATCTGTCCCCAAAAGACGCTGGGACGCACAGTGCATTTTATAGCTGCGCAGATAGGCGTAGGGAGTCTCCCCATAGATTTGCTTG
>CALXDB010000213.1 GCA_944386955.1 uncultured Oscillospiraceae bacterium | reverse complement strand
CGTCTTGGATATCGATCAGCATGGTCTCACCTCATCAATACATCATGTTGGGATCCTGGGTGGTGTTCTGGAACACCGTATCCCCCTCGGCCAGCCCCTCCTTGATCTCGATGTTGTACTTGTCGGCGATGCCCGTCACCACCGGAACCGGATAGTACCCCTCGGCGGGGATGCCCAGAGAGGCGCCGTCCACGCCCTCCAGAGCGTTCTCCGGCGGGGTATCTGTCTTCAGGAACACCACGCTGATGCTCTCGCCGGTCTCGCTGGCGGGATCAGGCACATACTTGATGCACTGGATGGGCAGCACCATGCAGCCGTCGCTCTCACTGGCTACCAGACTGTAGGTGACGGAGCTGCCGGGCATGAGGGTGCTGCCGGTCTCCGCAGCCATGGAGTTGTCCACGGTGATCACCGCCGGGTAGAAGGCGGCGCCGTTGTTGTTCTCAGGAGTGAGGCTGATGCTCTCCACCATGCCGTAGTACTCGGTGCCCCACTGGTTGATGGTCACCGGCATCCCCGCCTTCACATAGGAGATGTTCCGCTCGTCCACCTGGGCGGTGACGGTGACGGTGGAGGTGTCGGAGATGCTGATGACGGAGGTGTTGGCCTCAAACTCCTGGCCCGGGGCGATGGCCAGGCCCATGACGGTGCCGGAGATGGGGGCCACGGCGTTGAGGTTCTTCAGGTTGTCCTCCGCCTTCTGCAGATCCTCCTGGGCGGTCTTCAGCGCCTCCTGGGCGTTGTAGAGGGCCAGCTCATTGTCTGCTCCGTCGATCTGCATGAGGACCTGACCGGCGGATACGTCCAGATAGTCCAGCAGGTTGCAGGAGATCACGTCCCCCTCCGCCTTGGTGACGATCTCCTGGACCCGGTTGTAGCTGAGCTTGGCCTGCTCGTAGGGGTAGATCGCCTGACCGTTGGCGGTGAGCTGGGCGGAAGCTGCCATGTCGGCGGTGAGGGCGCCCTTGTTGTCTACGGAGATCACCACCATGAACAGCTTGCTGCCCTCGGGGGAGATGCGGCTGACCTTGTGGATCTCCGTCACCTTGCCGGTGACCTGCTCCATCATGGCGGGGATGGACACCGAGGCCTCCTGGCCCACATAGATGTCGTTTTCATAGGCATAGCTGTAGTACTGCTCCAGCCGGAGGGTTTTGTCGTCCACCAGCTTGGCGATGGTGGTGCCTGCGGAGATGGGATCGCCGGGCTCATACTTCTGGGTCTCCAGCAGCTTGCCGGCGAACTCCGCCCGGACGGTGAGGCTGTTGGCCGCCTCCATCAGATTGTCCAGCTCCGTCTGCTTGGCCTCCAGGGCGCTGCGGGCGGTCATCACCGCCGACTGGGCGTTGGGGCTGTCCACGGTGAACAGGGGAGTCCCCTCCTGAACATAGTCCCCCTCCTTTACATATACGTCCAGCACCGTGCCGGCGGTAGTAAGCGTAATAGAGGAGGAATTTTTGGCCTTGGCAGTGCCGGAGCCCTCCACGGTGCTGGTGATAGAGCTGATCTGCACCACGGCGTCGTTGATCATCACATTGGAATTGTCGGTGGTGAGGAATTTCACCATCCCGAAGACGATGGCGCCCACGATCACCACGGCCACCACAGCGGTGATGATCCGACGGCGCAGCTTGGGGTTCCGCTTCTTCTTCGGCTTGGGAGGAGCGGCGATCTCCCCGCGGGTCTCGACCTTTTCCTCCACGGCGGAGGGAGCGGTTGTTGTGTTCATGACGGTTTTCCTTCCTTTCCCGGGATGCTGAAATGCAGCTGACAAGTTTACTGTATGAGTGATAGTAATACAGTCGGCCGGCCTTGTCAAGAACAAAAGGGTGACAAAATGCCGCCGTTCTGCACTCTTTATAATAAGACGAAGAAAAGGGGAAAAAGTTCCATGGAAAGCCGGTCATATTTTTTTTCAGAGGCCAGGACAATTCCGTCTGTTTGTACAAAATCTCGAAAAATTTTTTTACGCGGATTCTGCTTCTCCACCTTGCAAAAATCGGGGATTTGAGGTATAGTGTATCTAGTTAAAATTATGTCAATAACTGGATTGGAGCGGTTTCTATGGAACACACCCATGAGCATACGCATACCCACTCCCATGACGGGGTGGAGCACACCCATACCCACACCCACCCCCACGACCACGAGGGCCACGAGCACACCCACGACCATGTTCATGGCGCTGCGGCGGGGGAGGAGAAGACCACTGCGGTGCTGCGGTATATGCTGGACCACAACGTCCACCACTGCGCGGAGCTGAAGGAGCTGGCACAGGGACTCAGCGGCGAAGCCCAGCATCAGCTGCTGCATGCGGTGGAGGCCTTTGACGAGGCGAACGGCCATCTGGCCAAGGCCATCGAGGCCATGCAGAAATAAGGAGCGCGATCAGATCATGTGTCTTTCTACTGTATATCGGGACAGCCAAAGCGAGGAGAACATCTGCTGCAAGTTTGTGGCCAGGATTGAAGTGGACGGCGACAAGCTGACCTTTACCGACGTGCTGGGGGAGGAGACGACCGTGGAGGGGAAGCTGCTCTCCGCCGATCTCACCGCCGGCGTGGTGGTCATCGCGGCGGCGTAGGGGGAGGCGTATCATGGCCCAATATGAGCTGTGCTGCGAGATCTTCAACAGCTGCAGCAACAACCAGATGCGGGACGTGGATTTCCGGGAGGTAGAGGTGGCGGACACCGACGCTTTTATCCGGGACACGGAGCCCCGGGCGCTTGTAGAGCGGGAGGATCTCCCTAACGGTACGGTGATCTACAACACCAACACCGCCGGCCTTCGAAAGCGCTATTCCTTCACGCCTCTTTAATGGGACGGATTTTTTCCTGCGGGCGCAAGCAAACACCATCTGCTGCTTTCAATTACACAACACCACACAACCAGAACGTAAAAATGGAGGTCAAAGCATCATGAGAGTATCCGAGATTTTTGAGGAGAGAGCCGCATTTTCCTTTGAGGTATTTCCCCCCAAGACCGATGTCGGCATGGAGAAACTGTGCGGCGAGGGCGGCGTGCTGGATCAGCTGTACACCCTCAATCCCGACTACATCTCCTGCACCTACGGCGCCGGCGGCACCAATGTGGGCAAGAATCTGGAGGTTCTGGACAAGATCCAGAAGGACGGCAAGTGCACGCCCGTGACCCACTTCACCTGCATCGGCAACACCAAGGAGGGGATTCGCGAGCAGCTCCAGAACTACCTCGATCACGGCATCAACCACATGCTGGCCCTCCGCGGCGACCTGCCCTTCGGCTGGACCGGCACCGGCGGCGACCTCCACTA
>CALXDB010000212.1 GCA_944386955.1 uncultured Oscillospiraceae bacterium | reverse complement strand
GCCTCGCTTTGCTCGGTTGCGCTCCGAAACACCTCGCTGCGGCTCGGTGAAAATCAGCTTAGAACCAAGGTTCTAAGAACTCCTTTTGGCCTATTGGGGGAAATCTGTACCGTATATTTCGGCGGTTTTCCGGCTGACCCTGCAAGGGGGTCGGAGTTCCCCTCCTTCCGCGCTTCAGCGCGCTCCCTTGGTGGTTGTTGGGGCCTCTGCAATTTCCCAATCTGAAAGCCTTCCCCCTTTGGGGGAAGGTGGCACGGCGTAGCCGTGACGGATGAGGGGAGCCCAAGGGCAGAGACTTCCTTCTGTTGTTACCCTGTATCTCGCGGTCCCTCATCCGCCTCCTTCGGAGGCACCTTCCCCCAGCGGGGGAAGGCTTTAGACGAACTGGCCACCGTCAACCCACCGCATGAGCGCGCTGAAGCGCGGCGCAGGAGCAGAAGACGACCCAAATAGGCGTCACTCGGACGACACCTTCGACCAAAAGCCTCCTTGACTATCCGGTCTTGGTAATAAACGAAGGGAGTTCTTAGAACCGTAAGATTTGACAGTTCCTACTCCTGCGTGGTTCCCTCCTCGGAACATAGCTCCTCGGCCTACGCTAAAAACATGCCACCGGCATGTTTTCTTAACGCTGCGGGGTTCTAAGTCAACTTTTGCCTACTTTTCTTTGACGGGAAAAGTAGGCCGCCGGAGGCAGAACAAGGGTTCGAAACCCCGTCGGGTACCGGCAAAAACACCCTTCCCCTCGTCAGAAGAAAAGCAAAAAAACTGCCCTGTTCCGGGCAAAGGAGCACCCCCTCCCCTCCCCCATTGTTTCACGTGAAACACACCGGCTTCATTTCAGGTTTCTTTCAAATAATTCCCCAATTCGCCTTGCATTGGTCAAAAATTGTGCTATACTTGATGTGTATGGGCAATTGCGGGGCCCTCCCCCGCAGACCCCGGAACTATTCGGAAAAGGGCCGGATGGCCCTGGAGGTACTCTGTGGCTAAAACGATCGCGATTGTCAACCAAAAGGGCGGTGTAGGCAAATCCACCACCTGTGTCAACCTGGTCTCCGCGCTGAAGGAGAAGGGAAAATCCATGCTCCTCTGCGACTTTGATCCCCAGGCCAATTCCACCTCCGGCATGGGCGTGGACAAGACCCTGTCCCAGGGCGTCTACGATGTGCTCATCAACGAGGTGCCCCCGGAGAAGGTCATCGTCTCTACCAAGTACGGCGACGTGCTCCCCTCCAACAAGGTTCTGGCCGGAGCAGGCATCGAGATGATCGGTCTGGACCGGCGGGAGTTTCGCCTGCGGGACGCCCTCAGCCAGGTGGCGGATCAATATGACTACATCTTCATCGACTGTCCCCCTTCCCTGGAGCTGCTCACCCTCAATGCCCTGTGCGCCGCGGACACCCTGCTGGTGCCGGTCCAGGGGGAATACTACGCACTGGAGGGACTCAGTGATCTGATGAACACCGTCCGGGTGGTGAAGCGGGGCATGAACCCCAAGCTGGAGCTGGAGGGGGTGCTGATGACCATGTTTGACAGCCGCACCAATCTGGCTCTCCAGGTGGCGGAGGAGGTCAAGCGGTACTTCCCCGGCAAGGTCTATGCCACGGTGATTCCCCGGAACGTCCGGCTCAGCGAGGCCCCCAGCCACGGCAAGCCCATTAACTTCTACGACCGGTCCTCCCGGGGCGCGGCGGCCTACGCCGCCCTGGCAGAGGAATTTTTGAAGAAAAACAGCTGAGAAAGGAGACCCCGCTATGGCAAAACCCTCCGGGCTTGGCAAGGGACTGGGCGCCCTGCTGGGTGACGAGTACACCCGGGCCGCCAGTTCCACCGCCTCCACCCTGCCCATCTCCCAGATCGAAAACTACGCCGGGCAGCCCCGGAAATATTTTGACGAGGAATCCCTGGCGGAGCTGGCGGAGTCTATCGCCGAGCACGGGGTCATCCAACCCCTCACCGTCCGGAAGCTCAGCTCCGGCTACTACCAGATCATCGCCGGGGAGCGCCGCTGGCGGGCTGCCCGGATGGCGGGCCTCAAGGAGGTGCCGGTGGTGGTCATAGAGGCCGACGACCGCACCGCCATGGAGCTTGCCATGGTGGAGAACCTTCAGCGGGAGGATTTGAACCCCATGGAGGAGGCGGAGGGCTACAAGGCCCTCATGGACCAGTACGGCATGACCCAGGAGCAGGCTGCCGGCCGGGTGGGCAAGTCCCGGTCCGCCGTGGCCAACGCCCTGCGGCTTTTGAACCTCTCCCCCGCCGTGCGGAAGCTGGTGGAGGAGAACAAGCTCTCTGCCGGTCACGCCCGGGCCCTGTTGCCCCTCAGCCAGCGGGACCAGGAGAAGACCGCCCAGACCATTGTCTCCACCGGCCTCAGCGTCCGGCAGACGGAGATGCTGGTAAAGCGGCTCCAGTCCGCCCAGGAGGAGCCGGAGGAGGCCCCCTCCCCCGCGCAGCCCGCCGAGGTGGACTATGTGGCGGAGGCGGAGCGGGACCTGTCCCAGCGGATGGGCCGCGCCTGCCGCATCACCCAGGGGAAGAAGAAGGGCCGCATCGAGATCGAATACTATGGCGTGGACGATCTCAACGATCTGCTGGACCTGCTGGGCCAACTGAACCGGCCCTGATCCCTGTTTCACGTGAAACAATCCCTGCCGGGCCCAGCCCGGAAGATTTTATTTAATATTTAATAGGTATATGAGGTAACACCATGCTGGATATCAAGTTCGTCCGGGACAACCCGGAGATCGTTAAGGAGAACATCAAAAAGAAGTTTCAGGAGGAGAAGCTCCCCCTGGTGGACCAGGTGCTGGAGCTGGACAAGGAGAACCGGGCTGCCATGGCGGAGGCCCAGGATCTGCGGGCCCAGCGCAACAGCCTCAGCAAGCAGGTAGGCATGCTGATGGGCCAGGCCAAGAAGGACCCCTCCAAGCTGGAGGAGGCCGAGGCCGCCAAGGCCAAGGTAAAAGCCAACGCGGAACGCCTGGCCGAGTTGGAGCAGAAGGAGCAGGAGCTGGACGAGAAGGTGCGGCAGATCATGATGGTGCTGCCCAACATCATCGACCCCTCCGTGCCTATCGGCCCCGACGACAGCTATAATGTGGAAGTGGAGCGGTTCGGCGAGCCGGTGACCCCCGACTTCCCCATCCCCTACCACACGGAGATCATGGAGCGCTTCGACGGCATCGACATGGACGCCGCCGGCCGGGTGTCCGGCAACGGCTTCTACTATCTCATGGGGGACATCGCCCGTCTCCACGAGGCGGTGCTGGCCTACGCCCGGGATTTCATGATCGACAAGGGCTTCACCTTCTGCAT
>CALXDB010000211.1 GCA_944386955.1 uncultured Oscillospiraceae bacterium | reverse complement strand
AGTCGTTTCCAACTGTTGTCCCCCACTCTGAGGCAGGTTGCTCACGCGTTACTCACCCGTCCGCCACTAAGCATTCCTATCAATTGGCCGAAACCTCTGTCAAGGGTGCTCCGTTCGACTTGCATGTGTTAAGCATGCCGCCAGCGTTCGTCCTGAGCCAGGATCAAACTCTCAATAAAATGGTATCTAAAGAACCGAAGTTCTTCAAATCATTCTATTGAAGCAATCTTAGCTTCAAAAACTTTTTACCGTTACCTCTTTCCGGTAATTGACTAAACCCGTACTCGAGGCAACCTCGTCGGCGCTTTTCAGCGCCTCCGTCTGGTGCTTTTCGTTCGTTACATTGTTTAATTTACAAGGTACACGTTCCAGGGTGGAACATTCGCTATTTTAGCACTCGTTCGATCGTTTGTCAAGTACTTTTTTCAAGTTTTTTCAACTCGTTTTTTGTACCGACCGCCAGTCGAACGCTCGCTATTTTAGCAGATCGCTCAGCCTTTGTCAAGCACTTTTTTCAGCTCTTTTGAACTTACTCCCGCTTGGCCTCTCAGCCGAACGTTTGGTATTTTACCACCGCTCATCCGCTTTGTCAAGTACTTTTTTCCAATCACGACCGATTTCCGAAAGCCTCGACGCCGCGTCACGGACAGCTTGCTTACTATACCACCCCTCTCCCTATTTGTCAACACCTTTTTTCCTCTTTTTTCTACTTTCTTTTCTCCCCCTTCAGGGGGAGACTTTTTCCCGCCTCCGTGGTATACTGTTCCTTACGAAAAGATAGAACATCACAGAGGTGGATGCATGGAAATCAAACGTCTCACAGGAACCTTCGGGACCCTGGAGGAGGATACCCTAGTATTGTCCCCTGGTCTCAATTTGATACACGCGCCAAACGAATCGGGAAAATCTACCTGGTGCGCTCTGCTGCGGGTGATGCTCTACGGACTTGCCACCCGGGCCAGAGGCGCGGCAGCGGACAAGAACCGCTACGCCCCCTGGAGCGGCAAGGCCATGCAGGGGGTGCTGGAGGTCCGCGCCAACGGCATGGATCTGACGGTCACCCGCACCACCCAGCGCTCCAACGCCCCTATGGGCGCCTTCTCCGCTCTCCGCACCGGCACCGCCGATCCGGTTCCCGGCGTCACCGCAGCCAGCTGCGGGGAATTTCTCACCGGCGTGCCCCGGGAGGTTTTTGAGCGCAGCGCCTTTATCCGCCAGTCCGGCCTGGCCATCGACCAGGACCCGGAGCTGGAGCGCCGGATCGCCGCCCTGATTACCTCCGGCGAAGAGGATACCTCTTATATAGAAGCGGCGGAGCGGCTGAAAAAGCAGCTCAACCGCCGCCGCCACAACAAGACCGGCCTTCTCCCCCAGCTGGAGCGGGAGATGGCGGAGCTGCGCTCCGCCGAGGACACCGGCAGCCAGCTGAAGCAGCAGCTGACGGAGGCCCGGGAGAACGTGGAGCGGCTGGAGCACCAGCGGCAGAAGCTGGAGCGGCAGCGGGCTCTCCAGGCCCAGGAGGGCCGTGCCCAGGCCGACGCCGCCGTGGCCGCCCAGGAGGAGCGGGTCCGAGCGGCGGAGGATGCAGTGAATGTCCTGCGGCTCTCCGTCGCCGGAGTGCCGGACAGGAGCGAGCTGGAGCAGGCCCTGGGCACTCTGGCTACCCTGAGCGGCTCCCAGGCCGCCGTGGACCGGGCGGCACAGTCCCTGGCCGCCAAGAAGCGGCAGGCGGAGGAGGCCCGGCGGCAACGGGAAGCCGCTGAGGCCCAGGAGCCCGCCGGAGAAACGGGTGTCAGTCTCCTCCCCGCCCTGCTGGCCGCCCTGCTGGCAGGCATTGCCGCCGGCGGCGTCGCCTACGCTCTGGCTCCCGCCTATCTCCTCCCCGCCGCTTTGGGCGGTCTGGTGCTGGCCGCCGCCATCGCCGTTCCCCTGACGCTTCGCCGGGGCAAAGGAGCCCGGGCAGCCCGGGAGCAGGCGGAATCCGCCCGGCAGCAGGCCGCGGCCCAGGCCCGGCAGGCCGACGATCAGGCCCAAGCCGCTCTGTCGGAAGCCCGGCAGCTGTGGGAGGACCTGGACACCGCCCTCCGTCAGAGTGCCGCTGCCGTCTTCGCCCTCTTTCCCCAGATCCCCCAAGGGGACCTGGAGGGGGTCCGGCGGGCAGCTAAGTCGGGCCTTACCCTCCACCAACAGTTGGACCAGGCGGAGGCCGCTGCTGCCGAGGCCCGGCAGCAGCTGGCGCTGCTGCGCCAGGGCCCCCGGCAGGAGGAGGCCCCCACCGACGGCCCCCTCCGGGAGGTGACGGACCAGTTCCACGCCGCCCAGGGCACCCTCCAGTACCTCACCGGCCGGATGCAGGCCCTTGGGGACCCGGCCCAGCTGGCGGCGGAGCGGGCGGAAAAGGAGGCCCAGCACCAGGTCCTCACCGGGGAGTACGAGGCCATTCGCCTGGCCATGGATACCCTGGCGGAGGCCAACGCCCAGCTGCAGGGCAGATTTTCCCCGGAGCTGGGGAAAAAATCCGCAAAAATCTTTGCAAAACTCACCAATGCGAAGTATAATAAGGTATTGCTGAGCCGTGAGCTGGCGGTGTCCGCCGGAGAAGCGGAGGAATCCGTGGTCCACGACGCCCTGCATCTGAGCCAGGGGACGGCGGACCAGCTGTATCTGGCGGTGCGTCTGGCCATCTGCGACATGGTGCTGCCGCCGGACCACCCTCTGATCCTGGACGACGCCCTCACCAGCTTTGACGACCAGCGGATGGAGGCAGCCCTCTCCTATTTGATGGAGCTGTCCCGGCAGCGGCAGATCCTGCTGTTCACCTGCCAGGAGCGGGAGGGGCGGTATCTCTCCCAGGCCTTCCCCCATCAGTACCACACGGTTTCCTTTTCCAAGCAATAAACGAAATTTGAGATAGAAGACAGGAGATGTAGCGAAATGAGCGAATGTACCCATGACTGCAGCACCTGCAGTTCCAACTGCGGTGAGCGCACGGAGCCCCAGTCCCTGCTGAAGGAGCACAACCCCGCCGCCCGGGTGGGCAAGGTCTACGGCGTGGTGTCCGGCAAGGGCGGCGTCGGCAAGAGCATGGTCACCAGCCAGCTGGCGGTGATGGCCAACCGTGCCGGTCTCACCACCGGTATTCTGGACGCGGATATCACCGGTCCCTCCATCCCCAAGGCCTTTGGCGTCCATGAGCGCGCCATGGGCGACGACCGGGGCATGCTGCCGGTGGAGACCAAGACCGGCATCCAGATGATGAGCGTGAACCTGCTGCTGGACCAGGAGACGGACCCGGTGCTGTGGCGGGGCCCCGTCATCGGCGGCGTGGTGACCCAGTTCTGGACCGACGTGGTGTGGGATGTGGACTGCCTTTTTGTGGATATGCCTCCGGGCACCGGTGACGTGGCTCTCAGCGTGTTCCAGTCCATCC
>CALXDB010000210.1 GCA_944386955.1 uncultured Oscillospiraceae bacterium | reverse complement strand
AAAAGTCACCCGCCGGAGGCATAACACCAAACGATACACCGTCGGCCAAGACAGAAGAAAAAGCGTAAGTCAGCGGACAGCTGCGAGGGGGAAGAGGAGGGAGCAGGGGGGAAGCCCCCCTGTGCGCCAATCCTCCCTCCTCTCTGTGCCTCACAGGCCAGGGAATCAAAGCTTGTTGCGGATGATCTTGCCGCTGATGGTCTTGGGCAGCTCGTCCCGGAAGACCACGATACGGGGATATTTGTAAGGAGCGGTGTGCTTCTTGACGTACTCCTGAATCTCCTTCTTCAGCTCCTCGGTACCCTCGGTGCCCTTCACCAGCACAATGCTGGCCTTGACCACCTGACCGCGGATCTCGTCGGGAGCGGCGGACACGCCGCACTCCAGCACGTAGGGCAGCTCCATGATGACACTCTCGATCTCGAAGGGCCCGATGCGGTAGCCGCTGGACTTGATGACGTCGTCGGCGCGGCCCACATACCAGAGGTAGCCGTCCTCATCCTGCCAGGCCACGTCGCGGGTGTGGTACAGGCCGTCGTGCATGACCTCTTCGGTCTGCTCGGGATCGTTGTAGTAACCGGCGAAGAGGCCGCAGGGCTTCTCCTTGTCGATGCGGACGCAGATCTCGCCGTTCTCGCCGCGGGCCACCTCGTTGCCGTCCTGGTCCACCAGAACCAGATCGTAGGTGGGGATGGGCTTGCCCATGGAGCCGATCTTCTGGGCGTTGCCCACCAGGTTGCCGATGGTGAGGGTGGTCTCGGTCTGGCCGAAGCCCTCGTAGATCTGCAGGCCGGTCTGGGCCTCAAACTGCCGGAAGACCTCCGGGTTCAGGGCCTCACCGGCGGTGGTGGCGTGCTTGATGGAGCTGAGGTCGTACTTGCTCAGATCCTCCTTGATGAACATGCGGTACATGGTGGGCGGTGCGCAGAAGGTGGTGATGTTGTACTTCTTGAACATGGGAAGGATGTCGTCGGCGTGGAAGCGGTCGAAGTCGTAGGTGAACACCGCGCCCTCGCACAGCCACTGGCCGTACAGCTTGCCCCACAGGGCCTTGCCCCAGCCGGTCTCGCTGATGGTGAAGTGGAGGCCGTCGGCGTGGACACAGTGCCAGTACTTGGCGGTGATGTAGTGCCCAAGAGCGTATTTATAGGTGTGAGCGGCGATCTTGGGATAGCCGGTGGTACCGGAGGTGAAGAACATGAGCATCAGGTCGTCGCCCTTGGGGGAGTCCTCGGTGCGGGGGAAGGAGCTGCGGAACATGGGATACTCGGTGTCGAAGTCGTGCCAACCCTCCCGCTGACCGCCCACCAGCACCTTGGTGGCAAGGGTGGGACTGTCCTTCTGGGCCAGATCCACCTGGTGGGCCACATCGCCGTCAGCAGTGCAGACGATGGCGCTGATCTCACCGGCGTTGAAGCGGTAGCTAAAGTCGTGCTCCTGGAGGAGGTTGGTGGCGGGCACCGCCACGGCGCCGATCTTGTGGAGGGCCAGGATGGCAAACCAGAACTGATAGTGCCGCTTGAGCACCAGCATCACCCGGTCGCCCTTCTTGATGCCGAGGCTCCGGAAGTAGTTGGCCACCCGGTTGGACTCCTTGCTCATGTCGGTGAAGGTGAAGCGGCGCTCCACCTTGTTCTTATCCAGGTGCAGCATGGCCAGCTTGTCGGGATACTTCTTGGCGATCTCGTCCACCACATCAAAGGCGAAGTTGAACTCGTCGGCGTGGGGGAAGGTGAGGGACTGGAGCACGCCCTTCTCGTCCTCCACGGCGTGGATGAACTTGCCGCAGACATACTCCTCGCTGGTGCGGGCCTGGACGATGCTCTGGCGGACGGTCATCTCGTCGGTCTCCTCGCCGGAGATGACCACGGCGCAGAACACGCACTCCTGGCCGCCGACGGCGATCATGCCGTGGGGGGTGGAGGAGTTGTAGAGGATGCTGTCGCCCTCGTTGAGGATCTCGGTGTGCTCGCCCACCTGGACCTTCAGCTGGCCGGAGAGGATGATGTCGAACTCCTGGCCGGAGTGGGTGGTCAGGTGGATGGGGCGGTGCTGCTGGGCGTCGTCGTAGGCGTAGCGGACGTAGTAGGGCTCCGCCAGCTTGTTGCGGAAGTAGGGGGCCAGGTTGCTGATGGAAATGCCCTTCTCCTTGGCGGTCTGCTGACCTTCGCCCTTACGGGTGACGGTGTAGCTTCTCAGGTGGGCGCCGCTGTGGCCCTCCAGCAGGTCGGTGATGCCGAGGCCGAAGGCCAGGGCGCATTTATGGATGAAGGTAAAGGGCAGGTCCGCCTGGCCCGCCTCGTAGGTGGTGTACTCGGCCAGCGTGGTATCGGTCTTCTGGGCCATCTCGGCCTGGGTAAAGCCGCAGATCTGGCGCATCTCCTTGATACGGAAGGCCACCTCGGCCAGCTGGTTGGCAACACGATTGGTTTCCATGTTTGGTTCCTCCTTGCTCACGATTTCTTTGGGTGGGTGTCCCATGGGGAATAGCGTCCATGAACGGGACGGCTGTTGGATGTTGGGACGGAGGTATGAAAAAAACCCGTCCCAAAGGTTTTCCTTTGAGACGAGTTCATAAAACCAATTATGTACCCGCGGTACCACTCAAATTGCGTCCGATGAAAGGACGCCCCTCTCAGGCTCCAACAAGCCCTATGCTCTAACGCGGCAGTCACGGGAGGCGTCTACTGATCCCTCTGGACGTTCGGACCTCCAGCTCGGAAGTGATAGGACCTGAGACCTCTTGCTGCCGGGCTTCCACCATCCCCGACTCTCTGAAAGCAGAACCTTCTCGTCCGTCTTCGTCATCGCTTTTGCTATTCACTTGCTCAAAGTCTACATCAACTTTATTCGCTTGTCAAGAATGAATTTTCATACCAGGAAAATTTTTTGGAAGAGGCGCAGGGAGCCCTCGGCGAGGGCTTTCCCCCAAAGGCCGCCCCCGCCCGCACTGTGGCGACAGTCCGTGTCCGGCGTAGCCGGACCATTCCAATCATTTTCGGCAGGACACGCCCCAGGGCGGCTTCTCTTGCCCCTTCGGGGCAATTCACCTTCTGTGCCTGCCGAAAATACATTGACTCAAGCGCCTTGGGCGCGTTCACCAGTCCGCAGACTGGTGGTGGGGGGTCTGTGGGGGGAGCCTGCTCCCCCCGCAGGGCGATTACGCCGTCTCGATGGTGGCGGCCTTCTGGAGGTTCAGCTTCTTCACCGCGTCCTCCCGCATCTTGTACTTGAGGATCTTTCCGGCGGCATTCATGGGGAAAGCGTCCACAAAATCCACATATCTGGGAACTTTGTGCTTGGCCATGTGGTCCAGGACGTACTGTTTCATCTCCGCCTCGGTCATGGTCTCACCCTCCTTGAGGATGACACAGGCCATGATCTCTTCGCCGTACTGCTCGTCGGGCACGCCGATGACCTGCACGTCGCTGACCTTGGGGTGGGTGTAGATGAAGTCCTCGAT
>CALXDB010000209.1 GCA_944386955.1 uncultured Oscillospiraceae bacterium | reverse complement strand
GATGGCACATCCCGCGGAAATGAGGATGAACCCCAGGCGGGACGAGAATTTTTCTCTCTCCATGTTCTCTCTCCTTATACAAAAATACACAGGCCGTCGAAAACGGCCTGCGTTAGTGTAGCACATCAAAGAGAAAAAGGCAATGGGCGTTTTTCCCCATTCTCCGCCTGTTTCCCTATTTTTCTCCGCCTCTCTCCCCCTCCGGCAGGATCTCCACCACCGTCAGCACCCCCTCGTCCACGGTGAAGCGGACGTCCAGCCCGGCAAAGCCCAGGCCGTAGACCCGGCTGGAGTCGTGCTGGTAGGAGGGCCGGGGGTCCTGGGCCAGGACCCCGGTGAGAGCATCCAGCCGCTGGGGCGGCACCAGGGAGCGCCAGGGCTCCTCCAGCACCACCTCCAGTACCTGCCGCGCCGTCCGGTCGGTGAAGCCGCCGGCGGCGTCGGGGTGGCAGTCGCCGTAGGGAATGTAGGGCTTGATGTCCAGAATAGGGGTGCCGTCCACCAGATCCGCCCCCGCCACATGGAGCACGGGCCCCAGGGTAGGATGGCGCTCGATGCCGGTGAGGCGGACGGAGGACAGGCCGATGGGGTTGGGGCGGAAGGGGGAGCGGGTGGCGAAGACCCCCAGCCGCCTGTTTCCCCCCAGCCGGGGAGGCCGCACCGTGGGAGACCAGCCCCTGGACTGGGAGAACTGCCAGATGAGCCAGATGTGGGAGAACTCCTCCAGCCCCCGCACCGCCTCGGGGATGCGGTACTCCGGCTCAAAGACCACGGTGGCCTCCAGGGCCTCCACCAGTCCGCTCTGGCGGGGAACGCCGAACTTGGTGGGGAAATCAGTGTGGATGCGGGCGATCACCGCCATAGAAATGGTGTCCTGTGCCATAGTGCTCCTTTCTCTCCGGCGCGGCCTTGCAGGCCAAAGGGCGGACCGGCAAAGGCCCCCTCCCTGCTCACATGGAGGTCATCACGTCCCGGTTCTTCACGAAGTACTCCACCCCGGACCAGATGGTGGTGACCACGATCACGGCCACGCAGGCGGTGTTCAGCCAGGCGGGGATGGTCAGGAACATCAGCACGATGCACACCATGGTGGAGGCGGTCTTCACCTTGCCGCTCCACCCGGCGGCGATGACCCGCCCCTTGTCCGAGGCGATCATCCGCAGGCCGCTGACAGCGAACTCCCGGACGATGACGATCAGCAGGGCCCAGCCGGGCATCTGGCCGATCTCCACGAACCACAGCATGGCCGCCGTCACCAGCATCTTGTCCGCCAGGGGGTCGGCGAACTTGCCGAAGTCCGTCACCAGGTTGTACTTCCGGGCGATCTTCCCGTCCAGCATGTCCGTGAGGCTGGCCACGATGAAGATCGCCAGGGCCCAGTAGTTGTCATAGGGCACGTCCAGATACAGCACCAGCAGGAAGAAGGGGATCAGGATGATCCGCAGCATGGTCAGCTTGTTGGGAAGATTCATGTCGTTCTCTCTCCTTTTTTCAGGCGGCTGCCGTCGCCCGGTGTTCCGGTCACGCCAGCTCGCCGGTGAGCTCCCCGTCCATCACGCCGGTGAGGCGGACGGTGACGAAGGTCCCCGGCTCCACGTCCCCGTCGGCGGTGAAGCAGATGCGGCCGTCGATATCCGGGCTCTCGGCGTAGCTGCGGCCAAAGCACATCTGGGCCTGGGGGTCGAAGCCCTCGCAGAGGACCTCCCGCCGCTGCCCCAGGATGGACTCGTTGTAGGCGTCGATGATCTCCGACTGGACGTCCACCGCCAACTCCGCCCGGCGGTCCGCCTCCTCCTTGGAGACGTGGTCCATCTTCGCCGCCCGGGTGCCCTCCTCCGGGGAGAATGGGAACACCCCCGCCCGCTCGATGCGGGTCTCACGGAGAAATTCGCACAGCTCCTCAAAGGCGGCCTCGTCCTCGTAGGGGAGGCCGGTGATGAGGCTGGTCCGCAGCACCAGGCCGGGGATCCGCTCCCGGAGCTTTGCAAAGAGGGCCAGAATCTCCGCCTTCGTATCCCGGCGGTTCATGGCCTTCAGGATCTGATCGTTGCAGTGCTGGATGGGGATGTCCAGATAGGGCAGGATCTTCTCCTCCTCCGCGATGGCGTCGATGAGGTCCTCGGTGATCTCGTCGGGGTAGAGGTAGTGGAGGCGGATCCAGTGGAAATCCAGCTTGCACAGCTCCCGCAGAAGCGCCGCCAGCTGGTGCTCCCCGTTGAGGTCCGTGCCGTAGCGGGTGATGTCCTGGGCGATGACCAGCAGCTCCTTCACCCCGGCGGCGGACAGCTCCTCCGCCTCCTTCAAAAGCTCCTCCATGGGGCGGCTGCGGTACTTGCCCCGGAGGGAGGGGATCACACAGTAGGCGCAGTGGTTGTCGCAGCCCTCGGCGATGCGGAGGTAGGCGTACCAGGGGGGCGTGGAGAGGATCCGCTCTCCCCCCTGCTCGCAGGTGTTGATGTTCCCCAGGTGGCAGGGGCGGAGATCCTGCTCCATCACCTCCTCCACCGCCTGGGCGATGTCGCCGTAGCTGCCGGTGCCGAGGATGCCGTCCACCTCCGGCAGCTCCGCCAGCACATCCTTCTGATAGCGCTGGGCCATGCAGCCGGTGACCAAGATCTTCTTCACCAGCCCCGCCTTTTTGAGCTCTGCCATCTCCAGGATGTTGTCGATGGCCTCCTCGCAGGCGCTGGTGAGAAAGCCGCAGGTGTTCACCACCACCACGTCGCTGCCCGCGATCTGGGCGGTGACGGTGTGGCCCGCGGCGGCGGCCGCCGCCATCATCTGCTCACAGTTCACCTGATTTTTGGCGCAGCCTAAGGATATAAACGATACGGTATAGGGCATAGTCCGTCTCCTTGCTCACTCATCTTCCATAATGTCCGCCCCCAGGCGGTTGAGGCCCTCCCGGACGTCGCTCCAGGAAAAGCCCCGGCGCAGCAGGGCGTCGCAGAGGCGCTTGCGCTCCCGCTGGTCCAGGGGCCCGCCCCGGTACTTGGCGGAGAGAAAGCGGTCCACCTGCTCCTCCGCCGGGGGGAGCTCCTCCAGAGCCTCCTCCCACAGCTCCCGGGGGACGCCCTTTTCCCGCAGCTTCTCCCGGACCCGGCCGGGGCCGTAGCCCATATCGCCGCAGTGGCGGGCCAGCATGGCGGCGTACTCCCGGTCGTTGAGGGCCCCGATGGCCTCCAGCCACTCCCCGGCGTACCGGGCCTCCGCCTGGGAGGCCCCCTTCTCCCGGAGCTTCTGCTCGAGACTCTGGCGGCTCATGGCCCGGCGGCCGATGAGGTCCGCCGCCCTGGCCTTGGTATCGGACACCCCGGCGGCTTTCCTGAGCCGCTCCAGGGTCTCCCCCTCCAGCTCGTCCCCGGACCGAAGGCCGAAGTCCAGCAGCTCCTGCTCCGTGACCTTCAGACAGGCTCCGTCCTCCAGGAACACCAGCACCCGGCCCTTTTTCCGGCGGGAGGCTTCGATGCGGTCAATCCTCATCCTCGAAGTCGTCGGCGCTGACGT
>CALXDB010000208.1 GCA_944386955.1 uncultured Oscillospiraceae bacterium | reverse complement strand
CGAGTGGGAATGATTTTAGAAACCCGGAAAAGCCTGATATGACTGGGTTTTTGAGGAATTAGGGCCTTTCGCGGCAACGGTTTGGCAGCATTTTTATGTTTTATAATTTATAACGAAAAGCAGGGTTTCCGTCAAGAAGCCCTGCTCTTTTTTACAGTTCTTTGTGTGAATGTTACTCCAGCAGTAAGGATCCATCCGCATATAATGCCCAGCGAATTCATAATCATATCATTTATATCAAAACTCTGCCAATGACCAGTCGCAGCAATTCAGCACCCAGATGGCGCCATTCCGGAGCAGCGCCAACCTCTCCGAATCAGCAAGGCCCCCCAGCGTATAAAAAAAGCGCCTTCACGGCGCATCATATCCATAAACAACAACTGACCCCCACTTGCTCTCCTCTGACTTTGCAAGTGGGGGTCAGCTGCGATCACTCTTGATATCTAACATCCATTTAACCTCTCTTTCTGTAGGGTCCGCACGGTTCTCACATCCATACAGAGCCAAATCTGGATTCAGAAACGATTTTCTTTGTTTCTCGCTTTGGGTCAGTCTTCTTCGGTTGCGTGGGACCGGTTTTTCCTGGTCTTTGCTGTGCTGAGAAGATTTTGCCAGTTTGGGTTGCAAAGGATTCGCTGGGGACTTCCCCTGTGCTCTGTATGCCCGTTCGGCAGAAAAGGATTTTTGTGAATGGCCTTGCGTTTAAAAACTCCCTTTTCTGTTGTGGTTATAATATACTATATTTCTTTAAAATTGTCAAGTGCTTTTGTTTTAATTTCACAAATTTTTTAAAAGCTCGGCGTGCAGGAACGGATAGTCGGGCGGCGTTATTGCTTTGATAAGGGGCTCGCTGGTTAAAAGGGCCTTTGTCGGCATAATATAAAGATTTTTTATGATATATAGAGAAAGCGTTATATAATATTGTCTGTTTTTACTGTTGATCGATCCTGCCGAAAGATAAAAAAATCCTCTCCTTTCCATTGTGTTGCAATTGATTCAGAAAATCAGCGGCGCAATGAACCGTCAAGCAATAATAAAAAATGTAATCGGAATCTAAAAAAACATAATTTGTTTTTTTAGATTCCATCGACTATGATAGTCCCGCAAATCACAAGGAGGTGTTTCCCATGACCCATCGCCGCTTCTTTTCTGCCCCCTCTCTGTCCGGGCAGCCCCGTTTTCTGCCTCTGAGACGACGATCGTCCCTGGGAAGTACCTACCAACCAGTACCTTCCGCCGCCGGGGCGGAGAGAGGAGGCCCGCTGTGCTGAACCAGCTCAATCAGGTATTCCAGGATGCCATGAGCGCCCATTCCGTTGCAGAGATCATCATCTCCATCGCCCTGATGCTGTTTCTGGGCTTCTCTATGACCCGCCTGACTAAGCGGCTGCGGCTGCCTAACGTGACAGCCTACATCATTACCGGCATCCTTCTGGGGCCCTATGCCCTGAAGCTGATCCCCGTATCGGTCATCGAGGGGATGGACTTCCTCTCGGACATCGCCCTGGCATTCATCGCCTTCAGCACCGGGGAGTTCTTCACCGTGGAAACTCTGAAGCGCAACGGTCCCAAGGTGGTAGTCATCACCGTCTTTGAGGCCTGCCTTGCCACGGTGGTGGTCTTCTTCGTCACCTACTGCGTTATGGGGGTGGACCTGGTGTTCTCCATCGTCCTCTCCGCCCTGGCCTCCGCCACCGCCCCCGCCTCCACCATGATGACCATTCGCCAGACCGGCGCCCGGGGGGACTTCGTGGACACCCTCCTTCAGGTGGTGGCCCTGGACGACGTGGTGGGCCTCATCGAGTACAGCATCGCCATCTCCCTGGCCCTGGCGGTGAGCACCGGCTCCTCCGGCCTGGGGGCCGCCAGCGTCCTCAAGCCCATCGCCGTCAACGTGGGCGTTCTGGTGCTGGGGGGCTGCTTCGGCGTCTTCCTCAAGCTGCTGATGCCTCAGAAGCGTTCTAAAGACAACCGGCTCATCATCTCCGTGTCCCTGCTCTTCGCCTTCTGCGGCATCTGCGCCATGGTAGACGTGTCCCCCCTGCTGGGCTGCATGTCTATGGGTACCGTATACATCAACATTACCCACGATGAGAAACTCTTTAAGCAGCTCAACTACTTCACGCCCCCCATCCTCCTGCTGTTTTTCGTCCAGTCCGGCCTGTCCTTCCAGCTGGACGCCCTGGTAAACACCTCGGCGGCGGTGGGGACCACCCCTCTGCTGGTGGTGGGCGTGGTGTACTTCTTCGTCCGCATCCTGGGCAAGTACGCCGGGGCCTTTCTGGGCTGCCTGGTCACCAAGAAAACCAAGGAGGTGCGCAACTACCTGGGCCTGGCCCTGATCCCCCAGGCGGGTGTGGCCATCGGTCTGGCGGCTCTGGGGGCCCGGACCATCGGCGGAGAGACGGGCATCGCCCTGGAGACCGTGATCCTGGCCTCCAGCGTCCTCTATGAGCTCATCGGCCCCGCCTGCGCCAAGCTGTCCCTGTACCTCTCCAAATCCTACTCCACCAAGCTGGAGGACATCGTCTCCACCCCGGAGGTGGATGAGAACGGGCAGCCCCAGTCCGCCGTAGAACTGCTGATCCAGCGCATCCAGGCCATCCAGGAGGAGCTGCCCCGCCGCAGCGGCGTTTCCGACGAGGAGCAGGCCTTTCTGGAGGCGGCGGAGGATCAGATCGCCGCGCTGAGCAGCATCCACGCCGGCGCGGCACGGAAAAGGAGGGCTTGACATGACACAAGATTACATCGCTTCTCTGCTGGGACCCTGGGCGGCGGAGTGGAGCACCGGTGCCATCGTGCTGCGGATCCTCCTCTCCGTAGTCCTCTCCTCCATCATCGGCTGTGAGCGCTCCAGCAAGCGCCACTCGGCGGGTCTCCGCACCTTTATCATCGTCTCCCTGGCGGCCACCACGGCGGCCATGGTGGAGGAGTACCTCTACGACTGCGGTCGGGGCGCCCCCTGGATCATGGCGGCGGTGGTGGTCAGCACCGCCATGCTGTCGGGCTACTCCATCCTCTTCAGCTCCAAGGGCCAGATCAAGGGGCTCACCACCTCGGCGGGGCTGTGGGCCTGCGGCATCGTAGGCATCGCCATCGGCCTGGGGCTTTACACGGCGGCCCTCATCGCCTATCTGGCCCTGCTGTGCAGCCTCTCCCTCTTCCCCACCATCGAAAAATATCTGAAGGACAAGTCCAATCACTTTGAGGTCCACCTGGAGCTGAAGAACAAGAGCGACCTCGGCTACTTCACCACCACCATCCGGCGGCTGGGCATGCGCATCGACGACATCGAGCTGAACCCGGCCTACCTCAATTCCGGCCTCAGCGTATACACCGTGTCCTTCACCATCAGCAGCCAGGAGCTGAAGAAGTACAAGAAGCACCACGAGATCATCGAGGCCCTCCGATCCCTGGATTACATCTCCTACATCGAAGAGATCAGCTGACCTCCCCTCCGAAGGCGCAGAAAAGGCCGGTTCCGGGACTCCGGGACCGGCCTTCGCAATACAGCGGAA
>CALXDB010000207.1 GCA_944386955.1 uncultured Oscillospiraceae bacterium | reverse complement strand
CCCAGATCTCCAAGCGGCTCATCCGCCGGGCGGAGACCTGCGTGGGCCACTTCCGGGGCGGCCTCGCCATCGTGTGCGTCATCGTCTCCTGCTTCTTCGCCGCCATCTCCGGCTCCGGCCCCGCCACCGTGGCGGCTCTTGGGCTGGTGATGATCCCGGGCATGATCCGCTCGGGCTACAGCCCCGCCTTTTCCGCCGCCCTCATGGGCTGCGCCGGGGCCATCGGCGTCATCATTCCCCCCTCCATCACCTTCGTGGTCTACGGCTCTATCGCGGACACCTCCATCGGCGACCTCTTCAAGGCCGGCGTGATCCCCGGCCTTATCATGGGGGCGGCTCTCATTGTGGCGGCGCTGTGGATCGGCCGGAAGACCCAGCTGAAGTCCCTGCCCAAGGCCAGCGGCAAGGAGCGGTGGGAGGCCTTCAAGGACGCCTTCTGGGGTCTCCTGATGCCCGTCATCATCCTGGGCGGCATCTACGGCGGCTTCTTCACCCCCACCGAGGCCGCGGCGGTGTCCGTGGTGTACGGATTGTTCGTAGGCGTCTTCATCTACAAGACGGTGAAGATCAAGGAGCTCTATGCCATCATCATCGACTCCGCCAGCACCACCGCCACGGTCATGTTCATCACCGCCGCCGCCAGCCTCTTCGCCTATGTGCTCACCAGAGCCCGGCTGGACGTGGCCATCAGCGACGGCCTTGTAAACCTGACCCACGGTTCCACCTTTATCTTCTTCCTCATCGTCAACATCCTGCTGCTCATCGCCGGCTGCTTCCTGGATTCCACCTCCGCCCTCTACATCTTCACCCCTCTCTTTGTCCCTGTGGCCCAGGCCCTGGGGGTGGACCTCATCCACCTGGGCGTGGTGATGATCGTGAACCTGGCCATCGGCCTGTTCACCCCGCCGGTGGGCGTGAACCTCTATGTGGCCTGCGGCGTGGCCGACGTGAACCTCAAGCAGATCTCCAAGGCGGTGGTGCCTCTCCTGATTGCGGCCCTTATCGTCCTGCTGATCCTCACCTACATCCCCGGTATCTCCACTCTGTTCACCTGATGCGGTTCAATCTGAAAGGAGAAGCGATATGAACGAACAGCTTACCATCCAGCAGCTCCAGAATACCTGCGTGGATTTGAAGAAGAACGTCATTACCATGATCTACAAGGCCCAGTCCGGCCACCCCGGCGGGTCCCTCTCCGTGGCGGAGTTCGTCACCGCCTGCTACTTCCGGGAGATGAACATCGATCCCCAGAACCCCAAGTGGCCTGACCGGGACCGGTTCGTCCTCTCCAAGGGCCATGTGTGCCCCGCCCAGTACGCCGCTCTCGCCATGAAGGGCTTCTTCCCCATGGAGACGCTGGACACTCTCCGCAAGGAGGGCTCCATCCTCCAGGGCCACCCGGACAGCAAGAAGTGCCCCGGCATCGACATCTCCACCGGCTCCCTGGGCCAGGGACTGGCCTGCGGCGTGGGCATGGCCCTGGCCGCCAAGATGAACGGCAAGAGCTACCGGGTCTTTGCCGCCCTGGGCGACGGCGAGTGCGACGAGGGCGAGATCTGGGAGGCCTGCCACACCGCCAACAAGTACAAGCTGGACAATCTGGTGGTCTTCGTGGACTACAACAACCTCCAGCTGGACGGCACCTGCGACGAGATCATGCCCCTTGGAGACCTGGGCGCCAAGTTCCGCACCTTCGGCTTCGACGTCTATGAGATCGACGGCAACGACATGGAGCAGATGGTGGCAGCCCTGGATCTGGCCCTGGCAGTGAAGAACGGCAAGCCCAAGTGCATCCTGGGCCGCACCGTGAAGGGAAAAGGTGTCTCCTTCATGGAGAACCAGTGCGGCTGGCACGGCACCGCCCCCAACGATCAGCAGTACAAGCAGGCCATGGAAGAACTGGACCGGCAGTATGCCGCGTGCTGAAGGAGGAAATACCATGAACGAAGTGAAGAAAGCGACCCGCGACGGCTTCGGTGAGGAGATCGTCCTTTTAGGCAAGGAGAATCCGGACCTGGTGGTCCTGGACGTGGATATCGGCAAATCCTGCAAGACCGGCGCCTTCCGCAAGGAACTGCCGGAGCAGTACCTGAACGTGGGCATCGCCGAGCAGAACGGCGCCGGCGTGGCCGCCGGTCTCGCCACCTGCGGCAAGATCCCCTTCGTGGTCACCTACGCCGCCTTCGGCTCCATGCGGATGTGTGAGATGATCCGCCAGGAGATCTGCTACCCCCATCTCAACGTGAAGATCGCCTGCTCCCACGGCGGCGTCACCCCCGCCAACGACGGCGCCTCCCACCAGGCCATCGAGGATATGGGGATCCTGCGCACCATCCCCAACATGACCGTCATCATGCCCGCCGATTACTGGGCGGCCCGGAAGCTGGTCCGCGCCTCCGCCGAGTTTGACGGCCCCGTGTACCTCCGCTTCACCCGGGACGCCATCCCCGTGATCTACGACGAGAACGCCTCCTTTGAGATCGGCAAGGCCAACTGGCTGCGGGAGGGGAAGGACGTGTCCATCATCGCCAACGGCGACACCGTCCGTCTGGCTCTGGAGGCCGCCGACACGCTGGCGGCGGAGGGCGTCTCCGCCAGTGTGCTGGATATGCACACCATCAAGCCCCTGGACGTGGAGGCGGTGGAGCGGTGCATCCGGGAGACCGGGAAGCTCATTACCGTGGAGGACCACAACATCCTCAACGGTCTCGGCAGCGCCGTGGCCGACGTGGTGGCGGAGAGCGGCAAGGCCGTGCTGCGCCGGGTGGGCATCCAGGACCAGTTCGGCATGTCCGCCCCCTATGAGCGGCTGCTGGAGATGAACGGCATCACCGCCGGCCACATTGCGGAGCTGGCCCGGGGGCTGTTGGCCTAAAAAATTTCCCCCTTTATGTCTAACAACATTCATCATGCAATACAAGATCGGAGTTATAGAAAGGAAGGTATCCCATGCTGGATTTTAACGGACAGGTCGTCCTCATCACCGGGGCCGGTTCCCCCAAGGGCATCGGCCGCACCATTGCGCACACCTTTGCCCGCCAGGGAGCCCAGGTCATCATCACCGACATCAACCAGGGGGGGCTGGACGCCAACGTCCAGGAGATGAAGGCCAAGGGCTGGAAGGCCGACGGCATGGCCGGCAACATCTGTGAGAAAGACTCCGTGGACGCTCTGGTAGCGGCGGTGGTGGAGAAGTATGGCCGCATCGACGTGTTGGTGAACAACGCCGGGGTGTCCCAGAAGGTCACCGTGGAGGAGATGACATTGGCGGATATGCAGCGGATCTTCAACGTCAACGTCTTCGGCCTCTTCCTCATCACCCAGGCGGTGTGCCGGGTGATGAAGAAGCAGGGCTACGGCCGCATCGTTCACCTCAGCTCCGTCTCCGGCAAGCGGGGCGGCGGCGTCTTCGGCGGGGCCCATTACTCCGCCTCCAAGGCCGCTGTGCTGGGCTTCTCCAAGAACCTGGCCCGTGAGGTGTCCCAGTACGGCATCACCACCAACTGCGTCTGCCCCGGCCTCATCAACACCGAGATCTGGAAGAGCATGCCCCAGGAGCAG
>CALXDB010000206.1 GCA_944386955.1 uncultured Oscillospiraceae bacterium | reverse complement strand
GCCGATTTTTCCTGTATCATACCACATCCCCGCCCCCTTGTACAGCCCCGGCGCCGGGGCGGGGACCTCCGGTTTTCTGAAAATATTTGATTTTCCCTCTTGCAAAGGCGCCTCAGTTGTGTTATGGTGAATATCGATAAAAACAAGATAGAGGCGCGGATGCGACGATGCTGCGGGAGCCGGCAGGCTGGGAACGCAGAGGAAGCAAGTCCGCCGAATTCCATCGTCAGGCGTGGCGGTGGGATGGGGGCGGGGAGAACATCTCCGTCACTGTCTGCGGCGTATGCCGCAGTTGCGCTATCTACTAACTGTCACAGGAATATCTTTGTGTAAGTCGGTAGAGAGCCTACCGGCTTTCTTGTTTTTCAAAACAAAAACAGGAGGAAAACAAGGTATGAACAAGCTGCAAGGACTGAAGGGCTCCATCGTGGCCCTGGTAACCCCCTTCCGTGAGGACGGCAGCGTCAATTTTGAACAGCTGCGGCAGTGGGTGGAGTGGCATATCGAGAACAAGACCGACGCCATTTTGACCCTCGGCACCACCGGCGAGTCCTCCACCATGAGCCATGAGGAGGACGACGAGACCCTCCGCTGCGTGGTGGAGACGGCGGCAGGCCGGGTGCCCGTCATCGCCGGCACCGGCTCCAACAGCACCCAGACCATGCTGGAGAAGAGCCAGCGGGCCCAGGATCTGGGGGCCGACGGTCTGCTCCTCATTTCTCCCTACTACAACAAGGCCAACACCGAGGGCATGTACCGCCACTTCGCCACCGTGGTGGACCATGTGGATATCCCCGCCATCCTCTACAACGTCCCCGGCCGCACTGGGTGCTCCATCGCGCCCCAGGTGGTGGAGCGCCTCAGCGTCCACCCCAACGTGGCGGGCATCAAGGAGGCCAGCGGCGACATGTCCTACGCCATGAAGATCGCCCACTGCATCAGCGACAATTTTGCTCTCTGGTGCGGCAATGACGACATCACCATTCCCCTCCTCAGCATCGGCGGCAGCGGCGTCATCTCCGTGTGGGCCAACATTATGCCCCGCCAGTGCCACGACATGGTGATGGATTACCTCAATGGCAACCGGGAGGCCGCCGTGGCCACCGCCGTGAAGTACCTGAAGCTGATGAACGGCCTCTTCATGGAGGTGAACCCCATCCCCGTGAAGACCGCTATGAACATGATGGGCATGCACGCCGGCACCTTCCGCCTCCCCCTGTGTGAGATGACGGCGGAGCACCAGGAGTCCCTGCGGGGCATGCTGAGAGAGGCAGGGCTGCTGGCATGAAGATTCTGTTAGTCGGCCACGGCCGCATGGGCCAGCTCATCGAGCAGACCGCCTTAGCCGCCGGCGACGAGATCGCCGCCGTGGTGGACATCGACAACTTTACCGATCTGGAGACCATGGGCCCCTGCGCCGACGTGGTCATCGACTTCTCCAACCCCGCCTCCCTCTCCCGGGTGGCGGACTATGTCCGGCGCACCAGCACCCCCCTCCTCAGCGGCACCACCGGCATGAGCGAGGCGGACCTGAAGGTCTTTGACCGGCTTGGGCAGTACGCTCCGGTGATCCACAGCGCCAACTACTCCGTTGGCGTGGCGGTGATGCGCCGGGTGGTGGCGGAGATCACCCCCATTCTGAAGGGGGACTTCGACATCGAGATCGTAGAGACCCACCACAACAAGAAGGTGGACGCCCCCAGCGGCACGGCCAAGCTTCTGCTGGACGCCGCCGACCCCAACCACGAGATGCGCCCGGTGTACGGCCGGGAGGGTATCTGCGGAGCCCGCACCGGCAATGAGATCGGCGTCCACGCCATCCGGGGCGGCACCGTGGCCGGGGAGCACACCGTCAGCTATTTCGGCGTGGACGAGGTGCTGGAGATCACCCACAAGGCCGGTTCCCGGCAGATCTTTGTCAACGGGGCCCTGATGGTGGCCCGCAAGCTCATCCGGATGCCCAAGGGCCGGTATGAGCTCCAGGATATTTTGTTTGGAGGAAACAACGCATGATGACAGCCCAGGAGATCATCTCCTACATTGGAAGCGCCGAGAAGAAGACCCCCGTGAAGGTCTACGTCAATGAGACCGCCCCCATCGACTACGGCAGCGCCTCCGTCTTCGGCGAGGGCCGCAGCAAGGTGGTCTTCGGCGACTGGCGGGAGCTGGGCCCCATTCTGGAGGCCAACGCCGGCAGCATCGCCGACATGGTGGTGGAAAACGACCGGCGCAACAGCGCCATCCCCCTGCTGGATCTGAAGGGGATCAACGCCCGCATCGAGCCCGGCGCTCTCATCCGGGAGCAGGTCTCCATCGGGGACGCGGCGGTCATCATGATGGGGGCCGTCATCAACATCGGCGCCGTCATCGGCAAGGGCACCATGATCGACATGGGGGCCATTTTGGGCGGTCGGGCCACCGTGGGCGACCACTGCCACATCGGGGCCGGCGCCGTGCTGGCCGGGGTCATCGAGCCCGCCAGCGCCACCCCCGTCATCGTGGAGGACGACGTGCTCATCGGGGCCAACGCGGTGGTCATCGAGGGCGTCCACATCGGCAAGGGGGCCGTGGTGGCCGCCGGAGCCGTGGTCATCGAGGACGTTCCGGCCAACGCCGTGGTGGCGGGCTGCCCCGCCCGGATCATCAAGATGAAGGACGAGAAGACCACCCTGAAAACCGCCCTGGAGGACACCCTCCGGAAGCTGTAACAGACGAAGCAAATCCCCCGGACCGCTTGGTCCGGGGGATTTTTTCTGCCGTTATTCTGTAAAATCAGTTTCCTTTACAGTCCTGCCATCTCCGCGAATTCCTCCTCGGTGAGGACGGGGATGCCCAGCTCCTGGGCCTTCCGGAGCTTGCTGCCCGCGTCGGCCCCCGCCACCACATAGGTGGTCTTCTTGCTGACGCTGCCGCTGGCCTTGCCCCCTCGCTCCTCGATGAGGGCGGCGGCCTCGGTGCGGCTGAACCGCTCCAGGGCCCCGGTGAGGACGAAGGTCATCCCGGCAAAGCGGTCGTCCACCTTCACGGCGGCGCTGTCCATGGACACCCCTGCCTCCTTCAATCGGCCGATGAGGTGCTTGCCCTGGGGGCTGTCGATCCACCGGCGGATATACCCGGCGGTGACGGCTCCCACATCGTCGATGGCGGTGAGCTCCTCCTCCCCAGCGGCAGCCAGGGCGTCGAAGGTGCCGAAGTGGGCCGCCAGGATCTTTCCAGCTTTCTCTCCCACCTGACGAATGCCCAGGGCATACAGCAGCCGCTCCAAGCCCCGGCTCCGGGAGTCGTCGATGGCCTTGATGGCGTTGGCAGCGGACTTCTTCCCCATCCGGTCCAGCGCCTCCAGCTGCTCCGCCGTGAGGAAGTAGAGGTCAGCGGCGTTTTTCACCAGCCCCCGGCTGATGAGCTGCTCCATCACCGCCGGGCCCACGCCGTCGATATCCATGGCGTTGCGGCTTCCAAAGTGGACGAGATTCCGCAGCAGCTGGGCCGGGCACTCCGCCCCGGTGCACCGCCATGCCGCACCGTCCTCGTCCCGCTCCACGACAGCGCCGCAGACGGGGCAGG
>CALXDB010000205.1 GCA_944386955.1 uncultured Oscillospiraceae bacterium | reverse complement strand
CCATCATCGCGGTGTATCCCTTCACGCCCCAGCCCAGCATTGCCCAGGCCATCATCAGCGTCAGCGACGTGCCCACCTTCGTGGGTGTGGGCGGCGGCACCACCAATGGTAAGCGGTCCGTCCGCCTGGCGGCCTACGCCGAGCACCAGGGGGCCTACGGCGTGGTGGTGAACGCCCCCATTGCCACGGAGACCATCGCGGAGATCAAGAACGTGGTGGATATCCCGGTGATCGCCACCGTGGTGTCGGAAAACCAGGATATCGGCGATCGCCTGGAGGCGGGAGCGGACATCCTTAATGTGTCCGCCGCGGCCCGGACGCCGGAGCTGGTGGCGGCCATTCGGAAGGATTTCCCCGATGTGGCCATCATCGCCACAGGCGGCCCCACAGAGGAGTCTATCCTCCGCACCATTGAGGCGGGAGCCAACGCCATCACCTATACGCCGCCCACCAACGGGCAGCTGTTTTCAGAGATGATGCGGGCCTATCGCTCCCGCTACGAGAAATAGCGGAAAAATAAAGCCGCCGCGGGCACCATGCAGTGCCTGCGGCGGTTTTGCTTTTAAGGTCTGCTTTCCCAGTGGGAGGCGGCTGGGATCAGAGGGCGGCCACATAGGCCATGCCGAAGGCCCCGGGCCCCACATGGGTGCCGATGGTGGCGCCGATGCGGCAGTCGTGGAGACGGCTGGGCAAGGTGTTCTGCTGGCGCAGCAGGGGGATCAGCTCGTCTTTCTTTTCCACATCGCTGGAATAGAGGAAATAGGAGGGGAAGGCGTCGTCTACCGGGGTATTGGCGATGAGCTTCAAAAAGCTCTTGGTGGCGGCTCCCATGCCGAAGGCCTTGGAGGCTACGGTCACCCGACCGTCCTTCACGGCGATGATGGGCTTGAGCCGGGACACGGTGCCGAGGGCCGCCTGGGCGGCGGAGAGGCGGCCCCCCTTCCGGAGGTACTCCAGGGTGTCTACCACGGCATAGATCCGGATCCGGTCCTTCAGCTTATTCAATGCGTCGGCGATGCTGCCGGCATCCAGGCCGCTGTCCCGCAGCTTGCAGGCGTAGTTGATGAGGATCTGCATGCCTGCGGTGGCGGTGATGGAGTCCACCAGGAAGACCTGGTCGTAGCCGCACATCTGCTTGGCAATGAAGGCGCTCTGGAAGGTGCCGCTGAGGGTGCTGGACAGGAGGATGCACAAAACGCTGTCCCCGGCGTCCCGGGCGGCCTCGAACTCCTGCAGGAAGGTCTCCGGGGAGGGCTGAGAGGTGGTGGGGTGATGCTCCCCGGCGGTGAGGAGCTTGTAGAAGAGATCGTGGCTCAGGTTCTTGCCGTCGTAGTAGGAGGCGGGGCCAAAGTGGACGCTGATGGGAATGGTGGTCACCCGGCGGATCTGGGCCTTCTCGGCGGGCATGTCGGACGCGGAGTCGGTGATGATGCGCACAGCCATGGTACGGTACCTCCATAAAAAATCTGGGGGCGGGCCCCCGGCGACATGGAAAAGGAGCGGCGAGGGTCCCCGGCGCTCCTGCGGTTGTTTACAAGGTGACTATAGCCGGAGCGGAAGAAAAAGTCAAGAATAACTTTGAAAAATTTCAAATTTTAGGAGAAAACACGGAACAAAATCCGCAAAATCTTCGTCCTATTGTGTAGAATGGCGGGAGGGCCGCGGTAACGGTTGACGGCGCCGCCGCGGGAATGGTATGATGCGGATACAAAAAAGGAGGACTCAGCCATGAAACGACACGGACTGCTGCTGCTTGCCCTGGCGCTGTGCCTGAGCCTGTGTGCCTGCGCCCCCAGGGAGGAGGAGACGGACGGGGAGGAGGAGACGGTAAATCTGGAGGATCTCCTCCAGCCCAACGACAAGGAGCCCTTCGGCTTTTTTGACCCGGCCATCAACGGGGAGCCGGTGATGGATGAGGACTGGGAGGAGCTTCCCGCCGCCTATTTCCTGGACCTTTTCGGGGAGCCCTCTGAGGTGACCCTGCTCCCTACGTTATATACCTCGGGGTGGTCCCTGGAGAAGATCTACCGCTTCGCCAACGGCTGTCAGCTGTGGGTGAATGTGGAGGACGACTGGGAGACCTTCGGCACGGTCTGGAACTTCTGCGTGGCCGGTCTCCCGGAGACGGACCTCAACGGCATCCGCATCGGGGACGGCCTGGAGAAGGTGCTGGACACCTTCCGGATCGATGAGGCCCAGCGCCGCACCCGGGAGGACGGCAGCGAGGTGTGGATGCTCTACGGCGAGGAGCGCCACGAGGGGACCTACGGCCTCATCGAGATGGAGGGGGACCGCCCCACCCGGGTGCTCTACGGCTGCGAGGGCTTTTTCCTGGTCTTCCCCCTGGACGAGGAGGGGAAGGTCTCGGAGCTCTGGTACAGCCGCAACGCCTGGCTGGGCCCCTATCCCGTTCCCGAGACCAGGTACGACTACGACCTGATTTTGGACTACGCCGCCCGGGAGGGGGCGGCCGCCTGCCAGGGACATCTCCAGGGGGATCTCCGCAAGCCTATGGCGGACACCTACGTCACCCAGGAGGGGGCGGCGGTCACCGTCCGCTACCAGATGCCCCGGATGGAGGCGGGGGACCGGTTCACCGCGGACCGGACGGCGGAGATCCAGGACGCCATCCTGCTCTTCCTGGCCGCTCCGGAGGCGGAAACGGTGCAGTTTGTCTACGAGTATCCCCTCTACGATTACGCCTTTTCCGAGACGGCCATCACTCGTGCCGCGGCCCAGAAGGCCCTGGGAGCTCCGATCTCCGTCCCCTCCGACGGAGACTGGAGCCGGTTTGACCGGCAGCTGCGGGAGGCCGGGTGGTATCCGGAGGCCGCCGACGGCGTGGACTTCGAGCGCATTTTGGAGGAGGCGGGGGACCCTCTGCGCAGCAACAGCCAGGAGCCCCTGACCACGCCCCTGCTGGGGGACGCCTCCCCCTGGAAGCTCTCCGAGGACGCCGCGGCGGCCCTGCTGGGGACCCCTGCCGCCTCGGAGGACATCCCGCTCTTTGACGGGGCGGCGGTCTACCGGGTCATCACCTATCCCAGCGGCTCCATGGCCGGGGGCTGGGTCAGCGACGGCGGCAGGGTGAAGAACATCGGCGCTTTGTACCTCACCGGGGACGTTTCCCAGCCCTTCTGCGGCATCCGCATCGGGGACAGCGCCGACACGGTGCTCCGCGCCTTCCGGGTGGAAAACGCCCGGGAGTCCATCCTGCTGGAGTACGGCGAGGAGCGGGCCATGGTCCTCTACGGCGAGGTGATCCACATGGGCACCTTCGGCTACGCCGCCATGGGGGAGGATGGGCGCTATGCCAGCATCGTCTACGGTGCCGGGGAGGCCGGGGTGGTGACCTTCTTCCTGGATGAGGAGGAGCGGGTCTCCGCCATCCGCCTCCAGATGGAGGACCACATGCGCCTGCCCCCGGAGGAATGAACGCGGACAAGATGGAAACAGCCGCTGCGGAATTTTCCGCAGCGGCTGTTCGGTTGGGAAAACGCTTACTCCACCACGATGCCGTGGTCGGCGAAGGCCTTCAGCAGCAGGTCCATGTCGCTGGGGATGGAAATGGGCTCGCCGCAG
>CALXDB010000204.1 GCA_944386955.1 uncultured Oscillospiraceae bacterium | reverse complement strand
TCCGCTGACTTACGCTTTTTCTTCTGTCTTGGCCGACGGTGTATCGTTTGGTGTTATGCCTCCGGCGGGTGACTTTTCTCGCGGAAGAAAAGTCACCAAAAGTCCGCTTAGAACCTATGGTTCTAAGAACTCCTATCCTGACGTGTACAGCCAGTCCCCCCTGGCTATTTCGGTTTTGTTGCCTCTGACGCTCCGTGGACGTGTCATGGTGCCACTAATACCGCGCTTCGGCGCGCTTCCCTGTCGGGTAGACGATGGCGGTTTCGTCTACCGCCCTCTAAGCCTTCCCCCGCTGGGGGAAGGTGTCCCCGAAGGGGACGGATGAGGGCGCGGGCGATATAGGGCATCGAGAGAAGGAAGCCCACTGCTCTTGGGTTCCCCTCATCCGGCGCTGCGCGCCACCTTCCCCCAAGGGGGGAAGGCTTGGAGAGGTTCAATTACAAAGACCTCAACAACCACCAAGGCAGCGCGCCGAAGCGCGGAAAGAGGGGAAGGCAGTCACCCCGCTGCAGCGTCAGCGGTACCCAATCCTAAATAGAGCATCAGGACTACCAGTACAAGGAAACAAAGGAGTCCTTAGAACCATGGGTTCTAAGCCAACTTTTGGTGACTTTTCTTTGGCGAGAAAAGTCACCCGCCGGAGGCCAAACACCTGCCGATGCCCGTCGGGCACCGACAGAAAAAACAGCCCGCCGGAGGCACAAACACCAAGCAGTACACCGTCGGCCAAGACAGGACAAAAACCACCGTCAGAAGAATTCCCCGATATTCTTTCGCCGCCACCCCCGTGCGGCAAGCGAATGCCAAAATCTTTTTCGCTTTACAGCGATAAAATTTTTTCTTGACCTCCAGCGTGAGATATGATAAAATCCATACCATAATCGAATAGAAGAAAGACGATGACGGAGAGGACCCTGCCGGGACCCTTTCAGAGAAGTGGCGGATGGTGTGAGCCACCAAGGGAAAGACAGCGGTTTGTAGCTCCTGAGTTGGAAGGAAGAAACCGAGGTTTCGGAAGTAGACCCTTCCCGTATGGCCGCGTCAAGGCATAGGGCTTGTTGGAGCCTGAGAGGGGCGTTTCCTTTTGGAGGCGCAATTTGAGTGGTACCGCGGGTATTCTTGTACTCGTCTCAAGGATTTTATCAGATCTTTGAGGCGAGTTTTTTGTTGCCTCAAAGAGGAAATCGAGGAGGATGTTCCTATGAAACAGCAAGTGAAAGGATTGGATTTCAAACTCCAGGAGATGGCCGCCCGTATCCGCGAGCTGCGTGAGATTGAGGGCCTCACCCAGGACCAGATGGCCGCCGAAACCGGCGTCACCTTAGGCGAGTACCAGGCCTGTGAAACCGGCCAGAGCGACCTCAACTTCGCATTCATCTACCGCTGCGCCCAGATCTTCGGCGTGGACGTCACCGATATCATCGAGGGCTCCAGCCCCCGGCTGGCCAACTACACCCTCACCCGTGCCGGAGAGGGCCAGCATATTGAGCACGCCCACGGCATGACCTACTTCAACATGGCCCCCCACTTCAAAAAGCGTGTGGCCGAGCCCCTCTATGTGCTGGCGGAGTACAGCGATGAGGCCCAGATCCGGCCCATCGAGGTCACCACCCACGAGGGCCAGGAGTGCGACATCGTCCTCCAGGGCCAGCTGAAGGTCCAGGTGGGCGAGCACATCGAGATCCTGAACCCCGGCGATACCATTTATTATAACTCCACCGCCCCCCACGGCATGATCGCCACCGGCGGCAAGGACTGCATCTTCTATGCCATCGTGCTGGGCAGCGCCGAGGAGATCCCCCTCCCCGCCAAGGAGAAGAAGCTGGAGCGCCGCCCGGCGGAACAGGACCGGGAGGGCCGCATCTGGGAGGACTACATCGACGTCACCGAGGCCGAGGACGGCTCCCTCCAGAAGATTGCCTTCAAGGGCGCCGACAACTTCAACTTCGCCTTCGACGTGGTGGATAAGCTGGCCCGCCGCAAACCCGACAAGCTGGCCATGCTCCATGTGGATAAGCACAAGGTGGAGCGCTACTTCACCTTCGGCGATATGCGCCGCTACTCCAACCGGGCCGCCAACTATTTCCGGAGCCTCGGCGTCAAGAAGGGCGACCGGGTCATGCTGATCCTCAAGCGCCACTACCAGTTCTGGTTCGCCATTCTGGGCCTCCACAAGCTGGGCGCTATCGCCATCCCCGCCTCCAACCAGATGCTGCCCCACGACCTGGAGTACCGCTTCAACGCCGCCGGTGTAAGCGCCATCGTGGCCACCTGCGACGACAACGTCCCCGACCATGTGGAGGCCGCCGGCGACTTCCCCAACCTCACCAAGATCATCGTGGGCGGCCAGCGGGAGGGCTGGCACGACTTCGACGGAGAGTTCCGCCTCTTCAGCGACGAGTTCGTCCGCTCCGGCGAGAGCATCAAGGGCGAGGACCTGATGCTCATGTTTTTCACCTCCGGTACCACCGGCTATCCCAAGATCGCCGCCCACTGCTGCAAGTACCCCCTGGGCCACTTCATCACCGCCAAGTACTGGCACTGTGTGGACCCCGAGGGCCTGCACCTGACCATCTCCGACACCGGCTGGGCCAAGGCCATGTGGGGCAAGCTCTACGGCCAGTGGCTCAACGAGGCCGCCGTGTTCGTCTACGACTTCGACCGCTTCGACGCCCACGACATCCTGCCCATGTTCGCCAAGTACCACATCACCACCTTCTGCGCACCGCCCACCATGTACCGGATGCTCATTAAGGAGGATATCAACAACTACGACCTCTCCAGCATCCAGCACGCCACCATCGCCGGCGAGGCCCTGAACCCGGAGGTGTTCCTCCAGTTCCAGAAGGCCACCGGCCTTGCGGTGATGGAGGGCTTCGGCCAGAGCGAGACCACCGTCATGATCGGAAATCTCATCGGCATGAGCCCCAAGATCGGCTCCATGGGCAAGCCGGTGCCTCTCTACCCGGTGGACCTGGTGGACAGCGACGGCAACAGCGTGGACGTGGGCCAGGTGGGCGAGATCGTCATCCGGGCCGAGAAGACCGACATCTGCGGCCTCTTCCGGGGCTACTACAACAACGAGGAGGGCACCGACAGCGCCTGGCACGACGGCATGTACCACACCGGCGACACCGCCTGGCGGGATGAGGACGGCTACTTCTGGTATGTGGGCCGGGTGGACGACCTCATCAAGTCCAGCGGCTACCGCATCGGGCCCTTCGAGATCGAGAGCGTCATCATGGAGCTGCCCTACGTGCTGGAGTGCGGCGTTTCCGCCGCTCCGGATCCCATCCGCGGGCAGGTGGTGAAGGCCTCCATCGTGCTCACCAAGGGCACCGAGGGCACCGAGGAACTGAAGAAGGAAATTCAGAAGTACGTCAAGGAGCACACCGCCCCCTACAAGTACCCCCGCATCGTGGTGTTCCGGGACGAGCTGCCTAAGACCACCAGCGGAAAGATCATCCGCAACAAACTATGAGTTTTCGAAGGGGGACGTTGTCCCCCCTCGACCTCCCCCCTCACCAGTCTGCGGACTGGTGGACGCCGCCCAAGGCGGCTGGGTCAATGAATTTTTGTCAGGC
>CALXDB010000203.1 GCA_944386955.1 uncultured Oscillospiraceae bacterium | reverse complement strand
GCTTCAACCGCGACAACCGCGGCCCCCGCCGTGACGGTCAGGGCTTCAACAGAGGTCCCCGTCCCGAGAAGAAAGAAGGAGGCGCACAGTAATGCTTCTTCCCAAGAGAGTTAAGTATCGCCGTGTCCACCGCGGCCGCATGAAGGGCAAGGCCCTGCGGGGCAACACCGTGACCTACGGTGAGTTTGGCCTCGTGGCCCAGGAGCCCGGCTGGATCACCAGCAACCAGATTGAGGCCGCCCGTATCGCCATGACCCGCTACACCAAGCGCGGCGGTCAGGTGTGGATCAAGATCTTCCCCGATAAGCCCGTCACCGAGAAGCCCGCCGAGACCCGCATGGGTTCCGGTAAGGGTTCCCCCGAGTATTGGGTCGCAGTTGTCAAGCCCGGCCGTGTCATGTTTGAGATCGCCGGCGTTTCCGAAGAGGTTGCCCGCGAGGCCCTGCGTCTGGCCAGCCACAAGCTGCCCATCAAGAGCAAGATCGTCCAGCGCGAGGAGCCTCAGGCTCAGGAAGTAGGTGAGTAATGATGAAGGCAAGTGAAATCCGTAAGATGAGCGCGGCTGAGCTGGAGGCGAAGCTGGCCGGTCTGAAGAAGGACCTGTTCTATCTGCGCATGCAGCACGCCACCAATCAGCTGGACAACCCCATGAAGATCGCTGAGACCAAGCGTGACATTGCCCGAGTCAAGACCATTATCCGCGAGCAGCAGACCGCGGCCGCCAAGTAAGAGAAGGAGGTAACTTGAGATGAGTGAAGCAAGAATTTCCTCCCGTAAGACCAGAGTCGGCAAGGTCGTGTCCGACAAGATGGATAAGACTGTGGTTGTTGCGATCGAGGACCGTGTGGCCCATCCTCTGTACAAGAAGATCGTCGGCCGCACCTATAAGCTGAAGGCCCACGATGAGAATAACGCCTGCGGCGTCGGCGATAAGGTGAAGGTGATGGAGACCCGTCCCCTGAGCAAGGATAAGCGCTGGCGCGTGGTCGAGATCGTGGAAAAGGCGAAGTAAGGGAGGTGCCGATCAATGATTCAACAGGAGAGTTTTCTGAAGGTCGCTGATAACACCGGCGCCAAGGAAATCAAGTGCATCCGTGTGCTGGGCGGCTCCAAGCGCAAGTACGGCAACATCGGCGACGTGATCGTGGCCTCTGTCCGGAAGTCCACCCCCGGCGGCACGGTGAAGAAGGGCGAGGTCGTGAAGGCCGTGATCGTCCGCAGCGCCAAGGGCGTGCGTCGCGCCGACGGCACCTATGTTCGGTTCGATGAGAACGCCGCTGTTCTGATCAAGGACGACAAGAATCCCAGAGGTACCCGTATCTTTGGGCCCGTCGCTCGTGAGCTGCGCGACAAGGATTACATGAAGATCCTTTCCCTGGCTCCCGAAGTCGTGTAAGGAGGAACAGAGAGAAATGGCTATGAATGTGAAGAAGGGCGACACCGTTGTCGTCCTGTCCGGCAAGGACAAGGGCAAGCAGGGCAAGGTGCTGTCCACCGTGCCCAGCGAGGCCAAGGTGGTGGTGGAGGGCATCAACATGGTGACCTGCCATGTGAAGGCCCGCAAGCAGGGCGAGGAGAGCAACATCGTCAAGCGCGAGGCCGCCCTCTACGCCTCCAAGGTCCAGGTGGTTTGCCCCAAGTGCGGCAAGGCCACCCGTGTGGCCCACAAGATCACCGACGGCAAGAAGGCCCGCATCTGCAAGAAGTGCGGCGCTGAGCTGTAAGAAAGGAGTGGGATACAATGGCAAGACTGAAGGATAAGTATATCGCGGAAGTGGCTCCCGCTCTGATGAAGAAGTTCGAGTACAAGAGCGTGATGCAGATCCCCAAGATCGACAAGGTTGTCGTGAACGTGGGCTGCGGCGAGGCCCGTGACAACGCCAAGGTGCTGGAGGCTGTGGCCCGTGACCTGGCCGCCATCACCGGCCAGAAGGCCATCATCACCAACGCCAAGAAGTCCGTGGCCAACTTCAAGGTCCGTGAGGGCATGCCCGTGGGCGCCAAGGTGACCCTGCGCTCCGACAAGATGTGGGAGTTTTTGGATCGTCTGTTCAACGTGGCTCTGCCCCGTGTCCGTGACTTCCGCGGCATCAACCCCAACAGCTTCGACGGCCGCGGCAACTATGCCCTGGGCGTGAAGGAGCAGCTGATCTTCCCCGAGATCGAGTACGACAAGATCGACAAGATCCGCGGCATGGATATCGTGATCTGCACCACCGCACAGACCGACGAAGAGGCCAAGGCTCTGCTGGAGCTGGTTGGCGCTCCCTTCGAGCGCTGAGGAGGAATAAAAAATGGCGAAGAAGTCTATGATTCTCAAGCAGCAGGGTGAGCCCAAGTTCTCCACCCGCCGCTACAACCGCTGCAAGATCTGCGGCCGCCCCCACGCCTATCTCCGGGACTACGGTATCTGCCGTATCTGCTTCCGTGAGATGGCCTACAAGGGCGAGATCCCCGGCGTGCGCAAGGCTTCCTGGTAAGCCGCGCCGCCCCATTACCGGCAGTTACCGGATCGACCGGTTTCTACAAGACAGGATGGCGAAAGGTCACTGCGAATTACGCGGTGCGGCGTCCCGTGCCGCTCCAAATTCGTAGTGATACCTCGCTGCCTCAGCGGTCCCTGGGTCAAAGGGCCGCAACTTCAAACAAGGAGGATTTTCACTATGCACATCACAGATCCCATTGCGGATATGCTGACCCGCATCCGCAACGCGAGCAATGCCAAGCATGAGACCGTTGATGTCCCCGCTTCCAACATGAAGAAGAGCATCGCTCAGATCCTGCTGGACGAGGGCTACATCAAGAGCTATCAGCTCATTGACGATGGCACCCAGGGTGTCATCCGCATCACTCTGAAGTATGTTGGCGGTAAGGAGAAGGCCATCTCCGGCCTGCGCCGCGTCTCTAAGCCCGGCCTGCGGGTGTATGCCGGCGCCGACGAGCTGCCCCGGGTGCTCCGTGGCCTGGGTATCGCCATCATCTCTACGTCCAAGGGCGTCATGACCGACAAGGCTGCCCGCGCGGCCCATGTCGGCGGCGAAGTCCTGGCGTTTATCTGGTAAGGAGGGTATTTGACATGAGTAGAATTGGTAGAATGCCCATTACCGTCCCCGCCGGTGTGGAAGTTTCCGTGGCCGCGGGCAATGTTGTTACGGTGAAGGGCCCCAAGGGCACCCTGACCAAGCAGCTGCATCCCGCTATGGCGATCGAGCAGAACGGCGCCGAGATCCTGGTGAAGCGTCCTGACGACACCAAGGAGAGCAAGAGCATCCACGGCCTGACCCGCACCCTGCTCAACAACATGATCACCGGCGTTCACGAGACCTATAAGAAGGAACTGGAGATCAACGGTGTTGGTTACCGCGCCACCAAGGAGGGCAAGAACCTGGTGATGAACCTGGGCTTCTCCCATCCTGTGATCGTCTCCGAGATCGACGGCATCACCATCGAGGTGCCCTCCGCCAACAAAGTGGTCATCGTCGGCTGCGACAAGCAGATGGTTGGCCAGTTTGCCGCCGAGGTCCGCGAGAAGCGTCCCCCCGAGCCTTATAAGGGCAAGGGCATCAAGTATGTGGACGAGGTCATCCGCCGCAAGGTTGGTAAGACCGGTGCCAA
>CALXDB010000202.1 GCA_944386955.1 uncultured Oscillospiraceae bacterium | reverse complement strand
GCCGCTATTCCTTCTCCCGCTTCTTCTGCTTCACATGCCCCAGCGGATTGGCCCGGGAGGCCACCCGTAAGGCCTCATTATCGATGTGGGTATAGATCTCCGTGGTGTTCAGGTGCTCGTGGCCCAGCACCTCCTGGACCGCCCGGACGTCCACGCCGTTTTGCAGCATCAGCGTGGCCGCTGTGTGGCGGAGCTTGTGGCTGGAGTACTGGCTGCTGTCCAGCCCGGCAGCCCCCAGGTGCTTTTTCACCAGGGCGTGGACCGTGGAGCGGCTGATCCGCTGGTCCCGGGAGGACAGGAACAGAGCCTGATCGTCCCGCCCCACAATGGGACGGCGCACCGTTAGATAGGCTTCGATGGCGGTGCGGCAGGCCTCGTTGAGATAGACGATCCGGGTCTTGCCGCCTTTGCCGCGAATCCGCAGGGCGTCATCCTGAATGTCATTGAGGTTGATGCCGATAAGCTCAGAGATCCGCAGGCCGCAGTTGAGGAACAGAGTCAGGATGCAGTAGTCCCGCTCCCGATGATCACCATCCACCGCATCCAAAAGCTCCACGGATTCCTCTAAAGTGAGATATTTGGGCAAGGTTTTCATCAGCTTTGGAGAATCAATGTCCTTGATGGGGTTTTCCTCCAGCAGATGGGCCTTGCTGGTAAGATAGTTAAAAAATGAACGAAGTGTGGCAATTTTTCTGGCCCGGCTGGCAGCGGACAGGCCGTACTCAGAGCGGCGGCTGTTGTGGTGGATCTGCCGGTCCCGGCTGAGATAGGACATGTAGCTGTAAACATCCGTCAGCGTGACGGTGCGGATCATCTCGATGCCCACATCCCTGATGGGGATCTCGTCCAGAGGCTTGTCCCGCAGCGACGGGTCCCGCAGCTGCTTGAGATAGCGAAAAAAATTCCGCAGGTCCAAATAGTATTCGTCCACCGTTTTCTGCGAGTGGGCTTTGATGGTCTCGTGGTAGGATAAGAAATCCAGTAAGACCTTGGGCGCGTCGGCGCGATAATCCATCATGGTAAAAGCCTCCTGGGATCTAATAAAAGGAATAAAAATGGATCGAAGCAAAAGTAAAAAACAGTAGAAAACGCCGTCAGGCTACTGCCAGGGCCAGGCCGGACCCGGAAGGCGCTCTAGAAGAGCCCAAAAGGCCCTAGATTCGGGGGGAACCCGGATTTTCCCCTCCCCTAAATTGAACAAAATTTTTATTTTGTTCAATTATGCGCAGACCGGAAAAGGCTCCCTCCCGACCGCTGCTGGTTTGTTGCTCCCGGGCCGACGAGGAATCCTGTACGGCGCAGATTCCGCGCGTCTTTGTTACGCCTTGCCCAGCACTATGCGGATGGCCTCGCCGATGTTGTCCGCCTGCAGAAGCGTCAGACCGTCGCCCGCGTCCAGCTTGCCGCTGCGGCGCTTGGGCACCACGCACTTGGTAAAGCCCAGCCGCCGGACCTCCGACAGCCGCTGGTCCAGATGGTTCACCGCCCGCAGTTCGCCGGTGAGTCCTACCTCCCCGATGGCCGCCAGGTCCCCCACCACCGGCTTGTCCAGGTAACTGGACGCCAGGGCCAGCACCGCCGCCAGGTCCGCTGCGGGCTCGTCCAGAGTCAGTCCTCCGATGATGTTCATATAGGCGTCACAAGCGGACAGCCGCAGGCCGCCCCGCTTTTCCAACACCGCCATCAGCATAGCCGCCCGGTTAAAGTCGAAGCCGTTGCTGGTCCTTCTAGGCGAGGAAAAGCTAGTGGGAGCGATCAGCGCCTGGATCTCTGCCAACACCGGCCGCGCCCCTTCCATCACGCAGGTGACGCAGGTGCCGCTGGCCCCCTCCGGCCGGCCGGACAGCAGCATCTTGGAGGGGTTCTCCACCTCGGAGAGGCCGCTGGTCTGCATCTCAAAGACGCCGATCTCGTTGGTGGCTCCAAAGCGGTTTTTGGCCGCCCGGAGGATCCGGTAGGTGTTGTGCTGGTCCCCCTCGAAGTACAGCACGCAGTCCACCATGTGTTCCAGCACCTTGGGGCCCGCGATGGAGCCCTCCTTGTTCACATGGCCGATGACGAACACCGTCACCCCCTGCCGCTTGGCCAGGTCCATGAGGGCCAGGGTGCAGTCCTTCACCTGGCCAACGCTGCCGGGAGGCGTATCCAGATTGGGGTTGTAGAGAGTCTGGATGGAGTCCACAATCAGCACGTCCGGGGCCTCCTGGCGCACCGACTCCAACACGTCCTCCAGTCCTGTCTCCGCCAGGACATATAGGTCCTCCCCTGTCACACCCAGCCGCTGGGCCCGCAGCTTCAGTTGTCCCACCGACTCCTCTCCGGACACATACAGCACCTTGGAGGCAGCGCAGAGGGTGTGACAGATCTGGAGCATCAGGGTGCTCTTGCCGATGCCCGGCGCGCCGCCCACCAGCACCAAAGAGCCCTTCACCGCGCCGCCCCCCAGCACCCGGTCCAGCTCCTTCATACCGGTGGAGAACCGGATCTCCTGCTGCCCCGCAATCTCTGACAGGCGGACCGCCTTCACAGGGCGGTACCCCCCGCCGCTGCCGCTTCGGGGGGTGCTCTTGGCCGCCTTGGGGGCGGCGGGCTGCTCCACGATGGTGTTCCACGCCCCGCAGGCGGGGCACTTCCCCGCCCACTTGGGCGTCTCATTGCCGCACTCCGTGCAGTAAAAAACCGTCTTTGCCTTCATGCTGTTCCTTCCTTATTTCACAGAGGCGCAGCCGGCCAGATACCCGGCCGTGATGGACAGCGCCAGCTTTCTTTGGTAATCCTCCGTCTTTAAAAGAGCGGCCTCCCCGGCGTTGGAGAGAAAGCCGCACTCCACCAGCACCCCGGGGCAGTCAATGTGGGCCATGAGATAGACAGAGCCGTCGATGGCCTTGTGGGACTTCTCCCCACCGGCGTTCACCGCCTGGTTCATGGCCTGCTGAATGGCCGCCGCCAGAGGCTCCGCCCCGGCGTTTTCGTTGTAGAACACCTGAGCTCCCCGGACGCTCTTGGCTTGGGGCAGGCTGTTTTGGTGGATGGAGAGGAGCACCGCCCCTTCCCCCATACCGTTGACCAACTCCACCCGGTTGTGGAGGTCCGAGACTTTCTTCTCCCGCAGGGTCTCCGCCCCCGGAGAGTAGACGGAGATATCCTCCCGCCGGGTCATCTCCGTCTCCTGGCCGGTGAGGAACAGCAGCTCCTCCACCTTCAGGGCCACGGCCAGATTGATGCTGCTCTCCACGGTGCCGTCCGCCGCCACCGCGCCGCCGTCCTCCCCGCCGTGGCCCGGGTCCACGATGACCACGGCGGGTCGGGTCACCGTCCCCTGCTGCCGGAAGACGGGGCGGGCAGTCCCTTGCCAGAGAATGGCGGAGAGGGCCGCCACAAACAGGACCAATCCCAGCGCCGCCGCAAGATGCTGCTTTGTTACGATCAAAAACACAGAAAACACCCCTCCACAACCTTATGTGGGAGGCGGTGAGAACATTCTACCACAGTGGAGGAGAAAATGGAAGAGCGGCACCGACCCGGCGGAATGGGCATAGGATGGTCTGGGGGATCTCCCCCGCCCGGAGGCGGGCCCTATCCCCTCCGGGACGACACAGACACTGGAGGAATCAACTTGGAAAACAATACCACCGCCTGCGGCACCAACAACGGCTCCCTGCCCGGGACCTGCGCACCGCTGGTGTTTCCCTATATCCCCATGCAGGGGAAGAACCCCGCCACCTACGACAAG
>CALXDB010000201.1 GCA_944386955.1 uncultured Oscillospiraceae bacterium | reverse complement strand
ATCATCCAGGGGCACTTCGGCTCCACCTGGCAGAACGGCCAGTATGTCCGCACCCGGGACATGGACAAGGTGAAGCCGGCCTTCGAGGATCTGCTGAACCGGCTGGGCACCGACTATATCGATCTTGGCATGATCCACTTTGTGGATGAGGAGGCCGAGTTTCATCGCATCATGGAGGGGGAGTTTCTGGCCTATGTGAAGGAGCAGAAGGCCAAAGGCGTCATTCGCCATATCGGTCTGAGCACCCACAACCCCAAGGTGGGCATCCTGGCTGCCCTGAGCGGAGAGATCGAGATGCTCCTGTTCAGCGTCAACCCTGCCTTTGACCTGCTCCCCGCCAGCGAAGATATGAACGATTATTTTTCAGCGGAGCATTATCTGGAGGGATTGGGCGGCATTCATCCGGATCGCGCCCAGCTCTACAAGCTCTGTGAACAGAGGGGCGTAGGGATCACCGTGATGAAGGGGTACGCCGGCGGACGGCTGTTTTCCGCAGGTACCTCCCCCTTCGGCGTGGCGCTGACCCCGGTGCAGTGCATCCACTACGCCTTGACCCGGCCGGCGGTGGCCAGCATCCTGGCAGGCTATGATACTCCGGAGCATGTGTTGGCGGCGGTGGCCTATGAGACGGCCTCCGAGGAGGAGCGGGACTACGCCAGCACCTTGGCCGGTGCGCCCCGCCACGCCTATTCCGGCCAGTGTACCTACTGCGGTCACTGCGCTCCCTGTCCCAAGGGCATTGACATCGCCATGGTCAACAAGCTCTACGACCTGGCGGTGATGCAGCCCCAGGTCCCTGAGTCTATCCGGGCCCATTACCAAGCCCTCAGTGCCAGGGCGGAGGACTGTATTGCCTGCGGGAACTGTGAGAAGCGGTGTCCCTTCGGCGTTCCGGTAATCACGCGGATGGAGAAGGTTAAGGAGCTCCGCCTGCTCTGAGCCGGGAGAACAAGGAGCTCCATTACAGCGTCTAAAATATTCCCCCGCAAGTTTCTGTGTATCTCTATGACAAAAACGCTTCCTGACCAGGGACGGCAGTTTCTGCACACCCCGGTCGGGAAGCGTTTTTCTGTTTTGGGGTATCGGCCTCTCACGCCCCGCTTCTAACGAGGGGAGCTCGACAGGATCAGTCTTTGCACAAGACCATTTCCTTCGCGGTACCTACGATATGTTCAACAGTAATCCCGTTGTGCTCCAACAGCCTCTCATAAGGCGCGGACTGCCCGAATTGATCTTGGATTCCAATGCGATGTACTACGACGTTCCGAATATCGGACACCGCTTCGCAGACGGCGCCACCGAGACCGTTGATGATATTGTGATCCTCAACAGTTATGATCCGGCCACTTTCCGCAGCGCACGCCCGCACCGCCTCACGATCCAGCGGCTTCACCGTATGCTCTGCGGCGCCATTTAGAGCAATCGGCCTCTGCCCAAAACCTTTTGGTATATACTGCGTAACGAATCGGTACTTCCGCAGGACGCCAACCTGCATGATCATCATTCCCGGGAGGTACAGGAGGATCCACCTGCTGCCCCGCCAAAGCATACCACGACCATCCTCCAAGCCAGAAAGCGCCGGAGCCGAGAGGCCAACTGAAACAAAACGACCGGCCCATCAAGGAATGATATCCCTGGTGGGCCGGTATTGCTTTGGCAGTAAGCAAATCGTAATGACAAAAGAAATCGTCCGCCGGTCCCTGAACCATGAGAGCTGCTATCATGACCAGGAAACAGGTTGGAAGAGAGTATATCGTCCCGGCTCCAGACTTTGCCGAACAGCACAGCATCATGGAGACGAGCAGACTCGGGTGAGCCCCTGGAGCATCCTTTGGGGACAGCCTGTTTTACCGCCACATCTGTTCTGCTTCCTATGCCAGGGAGAATGTGACGGCAACGGTTCCATCTCCCAGCTTTTCCTGCAAACCGGTAGAATTGTCGATCCGGGCAAGCCGGGTGAAGCTCCAGGTATTGGTGCCATAGTAGATGGTAATCTGATTTCCCTGGTAGAGGATCACATCGCCCGGTTCGGTGGTGATCTGCGTATCATTCCGGGTCAGCGTCGCGCCCAAGGCCCCCACCTTTTCAAAGCCGCCGTAGTCCTCCATTTCCACGGTGACCGGCCCCTGGGCAAGCAGTTCCCGGAATTCCTCGGCGGAGCTGTTATCCTCAAAAACAGCCGACAGTTCATAGTCTCCAACCGTAATTTTCAGCATAGGTTCCTCCTGACCACTTCCGGTCTCGTAGGCTTCTGAGCTACCAGACAATCCTTCCGGCCACGAGGGTTCCACCTCGGTGGGAGCGGGCTGGATGTTCTGTTTTGAATCGCCGTCTTTTGCATCATCTGATACGGGTGATCCGCCGGCTGCCGGTTTCTCAGCATCCGCTGTCACCGGCGATTCATCCTGCGCAGGCTCAGCCGCATCTTCCGCCGCAGTCAGCGTGTCCTGTTCCGCGAGATTAGGTTCCCGTTCCAGCAGGCTCCCCTGCAGCGGCTCGTTGCTGGGTTCAACCTGTCCGGTTCCGCAGGCAGTGAGACAGAGGATCAAAAGGACCGCGCCAAAAATCCGGATCATGGAATTCCTCCTTCCGCAAAGTGCTTACTTCAGATAAGTCTGGAAAAACCGCTGGATCTTGTCGAAGGGGATAATGTCCTTCCGGTCGTAGAGGTCGGTGTGCACCGCATCCGGGAGAATAAGCAGCTCCTTGTTTTCCGCAAAGGGACTATCCTTCACCATACCGGCAAAAGCATCCTTGCTGAAATAGCAGGAGTGAGCCTTCTCCCCATGGATCATCAGCACAGCGCTGCGGATCTCGCTGCTGTAGTGCAGGATGGGCATGTTGAGGAAGGACAGGGACGAGGTCACATTCCAGCCGTCATTGGAGTTGAGGGAGCGCTCGGTGTAGCCTCGCTCTGTCTTGTAATAGTCGTAGTAGTCCTTGACGAAAAAAGGGGCGTCCTCCGGCAGCGGGTCCACCACGCCGCCCGCCCGGGCATAGGAGCCGTTTTTGTAGTCCTCCGTCCGCTGGGCATTGAGGGCTTTTTTCATCTCATACCGGGCATCGGCGCTGTCGGCAGCGTCAAAGTAGCCTTTGGCGTTTACTCTGGTCATATCGTACATGGTGGAGGTCACCGTGGCCTTGACGCGGGTGTCCATGGCAGCGGCGTTGAGGGCCATGCCGCCCCAGCCGCAGATGCCCAGAATGCCCACCCGCTCCGGGTCCACGAAATCCCGGGTGGAAAGGAAATCCACCGCCGCGCAGAAGTCCTCGGTGTTGATGTCGGGGGAGGCCACATTCCGCGCCGCACCGCCGCTCTCACCGATAAAGGAGGGATCGAATGCCACGGCGGCGAAGCCACGGCTGGCCAGCTCCTCGGCGTACAGGCCGGCGCACTGCTCCTTCACCGCCCCGAAGGGCCCGGCCACGGCCACAGCGGCAAGGGTTCCGGCGGCATCCCGGGGCAGATACAGGTCCCCCGTCAGCTCGATGCCGTACCGGTTATGAAAGCGCACCTTCTCCCGGGTGACAGTGTCCCGCAGGGGGAAGGAATATCCGTTGTATTTGGAATTCATGCTAATCCTCCTCATATATTCTTGCCCATCTCATAGGCCTGTTCCAGGGCGGCGTGTCCCTGGATCTCTCCCACAGAGGTCACGCCGCCAGCAAAGACGCTCCCGGCCAGGCGGGCCTTGCCGAAGCAATCGACCCACCCCTGCAGCCCGGTGACCGCCCCGTCCACTGTGTGCTCATCCTCCTCTGCCGCAGCGGCCAGCAGATAGACATCCCGGAAGCGGTACTCTGCGGAATAGAGGGGATTGGCCCGGTCCAGCAGGGTCTTCATCTGACCGCACATCCCGTAAT
>CALXDB010000200.1 GCA_944386955.1 uncultured Oscillospiraceae bacterium | reverse complement strand
GGTGGACGCTAACGGACTTGAACCGCTGACCCCCTGCACGTCAAGCAGGTGCTCTAGCCAGCTGAGCTAAGCGTCCAAACAGAACAGTCATATATTACCCTAAAGTTTACGATTTGTCAACACCTAATTGTTGCAATCAGCGTAAAATTTTGATAGCATAAACAAAATCAGGCATACCAAAGAAAAAGGGGAGAAGTCCATGGAAAAAACCGCTTTTGTTACCGGCGGCGCCCGGGGAATCGGCGCCGCCGTGGTCCGCCGTCTCAGCCGCGAGGGCTGGTCCGTGGCCATCCACTGCCTCCATTCCCAGGAGGCCGCAGAAGCCATGTGCCGGGAGCTGCAGCAGGAGGGAGGCCGCTGCGCCGTCTACACCGCCGACGTGGCCAACCGGTCCGCCATTACTGCCGCCATTCAAAGGGCGGGGGAGGAGCTGGGCCCCATTTCTCTGCTGGTAAACAACGCCGGCGTCGCCCGGCAGGAACTGTTTCAGGACGTGACGCCGGAGACTTGGCGAAGGATCTTCGCCGTCAATGTGGACGGTCCCTTTTACGCCTGCCAGGCGGTGCTGCCCCACATGCTTCACGTGAAACACGGCTCCATCGTCAACCTCTCCTCCATCTGGGGCCTCCGGGGGGCCTCCTGCGAGGTGGCCTACGCCGCCAGCAAGGCCGCCGTCATTGGCCTTACCCGGTCCCTGGCGGCGGAGCTGGCCCCCTCAGGCATCCGGGTCAACTGCGTGGCTCCCGGGGTCATTGCCACGGATATGGTGCGGCAGCTGGGGGAGGCGACCATGGCGGAGCTGGCGGAGGAGACCCCTGTGGGCCGTCTTGGTACGCCGGAGGATATCGCCCAGGCGGTGGCTTTCTTTGCCGATGACCGCTCCTCCTTTATCACCGGCCAGGTCCTCACCGCCGATGGCGGATTTATCCTCTAATATCAGAAAAGAAGGGAATTATATGCAACACAGCACATCTCCTGACATGAGCCGCCAGCTGGGGGAGGCCCCGGTAGGCCGCCTGCTGCTGAAACTGGCTGTTCCCACGGTCTTGGCTCAGCTGGTCAATCTCCTGTACAACATCGTGGACCGGATCTACATCGGCCACATGCCGGTGGTGGGGGAAACAGCCCTCACCGGTGTGGGACTGTGTTTTCCGGTGATCTATCTGATCTCCGCCTTTGCCATGCTGCTGGGCCAGGGCGGCGCGCCCAGGGCGTCGATTGAAATGGGCAAGGGCAATAATCAGGAGGCGGAGCGGATCCTCGGCACCTGTTTTACCTCCCTGATCCTTACCGCCATCCCACTCACGGTGATCTTTCTGGTGTTCAGCGAGCCCATGCTGTATCTCTTCGGCGCCAGCGACAACACGATCGTATACGCCCTGCCCTATATGCGGATCTACGCCAGCGGCTCCATCTTTGTTATGCTGGCTCTGGGCCTGAATCTCTTCATCACCACCCAGGGCTACACCAATTTTGCCATGGCTGCCGTCCTCATCGGCGCTGTGACCAACATCATTCTGGACCCCGTGTTCATCTATGCCCTTGATATGGGCGTCAGCGGCGCTGCCCTGGCCACCATCCTGTCCCAGGCCCTGTCGGCGGCTTTTATCGTGTGGTTTTTGGTAAAAAGCCCCCACACCACTCTTCGGGTCCGGCGGCAGTATCTGCGGCCTGAAAAAAACATTCTTCTGCCGGTGCTGGCCCTGGGCCTTGCCCCCTTTGTGATGCAGGCCACCGAGGCCATCCTCAATGTGGCCTTCAACTCCTCCCTCCGCCGCTACGGCGAGGACGTGGCGGTGGGCGCCATGACCATTGCCAGCACGGTGATGCAGATGGTGTGGCTCCCCGCACAAGGTATCGGCCAGGGGGCCCAGCCTATTATCAGCTACAATTACGGCGCCAGGAATCCCAAGCGGGTAAAGAAGGCGGTGTGGGTGATGCTGGGCATCAGCGCCGCCTATATGGTGGTGCTGTGGGGAGCGGTCCAGCTGTTTCCCCAGGTCTTCGTGCTGCTGTTCAACAGTGAGTCCCAGGCCTTGATGGACATGGGCGTCTGGGCTCTGCGGGTGTACACGGCGGTGATGTGTCTTCTGGCGATTCTGATGTCGGCCCAGCAGGCCTTTCTCTCCACCGGCAAGGCCAAAGCCTCCCTCGTCATTGCCTGCATGCGGAAGGTGGTGCTGCTGATCCCTCTCATCTACATTCTGCCCCACTTTTTTGAGGACAAGGTCTTTGCCGTGTTCCTGGCAGAGCCGGTAGCGGACTTCATCAGCGTGGCGGTGTCTGCGGTGCTGTTCTGCACGATTTTCCTCCGGGAGATCCGGGCTATGGAGCGGGAACAGGCCCAGTCCTGATAAAATGGAAAACAGCCTTCCGATAGGAGAAATCCCAGCGGAAGGCTGTTTTTTTAATAAAATTAAATACAATTTGTATAGATAGAGCAAAATACTCCTATCTGCAATCATTCGCCGGGATCGCTGCGGATGACCTTGCCCATGTTCCACATGCGCAGGGCGGCCTGCTCGGCGGCCTCCTTCTCCTCCTCGTTTTTGTAGGGGAATTCGGCGGTACGGGCGCCGCAGTCCAAACACTGGACATAGCAGCACCAGCCGCCCTCGTGCTCCAGGGAGCCCACGCCCTCCCGGCAGGCGGGACAATCTTCCATACGATACATACTGTTGGTTCCTCCTTATTTGTATTTGCACTGTTGATCCCGGATGGCCTGCAGCTGACGGCTGCTTTCCTCCTCCAGACGGTGGGAGACGGCCATTTTCCGGATAATATTCTGCATAGTGCGCTCCAAAGCGCTGCCCTCCCGATAGTCGGCGGGAAAGATAAAATCCACCCGGCTGTCCCGCATGAGCTGCTCCACACCCCGGCGGTTGCTGGCCTGATAGACGGCAATGGCCTGGCCGCCGTAGGCCCGCATCATCTTCATACAGGGCACGTCGCTGAGGCCGTCGCCCACATAGATCATGTTGGGAAAGGGGATGCGCTTGCTGTCGTCGGGCATGGAGGCGTTGAGGGTCTTGTCGTCGGACACGTCCAAAACGCCCTTGTTGATACGGTAGACGAACTGGGTTTTGGCGGTGAAATTGACGGCCAGCTTGGGCCAGACGGGGGCGCCGGACGCATCGTAGTAAAACTCGCTGGCGTAGATCTCCTTAAAGGCTCCGGCAATGGCGCTGCCTTCGATGATCTCCCGGAGGCCCGAGGAGATGACGTAGTGCTCCACCTCCACCCCCTGGGTGCGGCCGAAGCGGTTGATGCGGTCGAACCAGTCGGTGACGCCGGGGAAGAAGGTGATGCTGCGGCCGTGGCGGCGGAGGGACTGGCGGGTGATGGGGATGTCCTTCTCCCGGCATACCTGGATCATGGTGTACATGTACGCCAGGATGCCGTCCATCTTCTGCTGCCAGCCAAATTGATTGGCCAGACGCCAGAAGTCCTCCGGCGCCATACCCAGACTGGGGATAAAGCTGTAGTTCTGCATGTCCTGGGTGCAGAGGGTCTTGTCATAGTCATACAGGAGAGCGACAATGGGACGAGTGCGTTCCTCCATCGGGGGGCCTCCTTTCTTTGTCCGCTCGCCGCCGGGACCGGCTCTTGTCTTTGTTTTGCCCTCTGACGAGGGCGGGTCTTTTTTGTCGGTGGCCGACGGTGTTTCGATCCCTTCTTTGCCTCCGGCGGCCTACTTTTCTCGTCAAAGAAAAGTAGGCAAAAGTTGACTTAGAACCAAGGTTCTAAGGACTCCTTTTGGCCTATTATGGGAAATCTGTCCCGTTGTTTTTAGTGGCTTTTTCGGCTGACCCTGCAAGGGGGTCGGAGTTCCCCTGTTTCCGCGCTTCAGCGCGCTCCCTTGGTGGTTGTTGAGGCCTCTGCGATTTCCCAATCTGAAAGCCTTCCCCC
>CALXDB010000199.1 GCA_944386955.1 uncultured Oscillospiraceae bacterium | reverse complement strand
CGGCTGTGGTATGGGATCTTCTTCTCCATGTGTAAAAAGTTCTGTGTTTCTTGGCCTACGGCTACTTCGACACAGAAAGCATTTATAGAAGAGATTACCCGCGTCAACTATGAGCGGGAGTTGGCGAAGAGGGAACTTCATCCCCAGCCGGTGCGAGGATTTTTTGACGAGGCAGTTTCCGCCTGACCCAAACCCTGACCCATACGGGAACACGCAGCAGAAGGGGCCGGAAGTCTTTGGAGAGGGTCAGACGCTGCCGGAGAGAAGTTTTCCCATGGTGTTGGCCGCAGCCTTCTGGGCCGAGGTGGTCACATGGGCGTAGGTGTCCAGAGTGAACCCGGCACTGAAGTGCCCAGCATCCCGGACACGGTTTTTATATCCCCCCATTCTGGAGGGCCGGTGTGGCGAGGGTATGATGGAGGTCATGAAACCTGACCTTAGGCAGTCCCGTCCCGTCTCAGCACCCGGTGGAGCATGTGGAGCACACTGTCCGGGGAGATAATGCCGCCGGTGGTCGGCGGCCAGTTCCGGACAATAGAGTTCAGACATGGCTGTCCTTATTAACGGTGTACTATTGGAGCAGGCTTTTGTTTTACGGGGCGGATTTTGCGGGGCAATTGCCGCAAACACGGAGGAACAATTCCCTATGACACGAAGGGATATAGGGGAACCCCGATAGACCGGAATTTTGCCTTTTATAACCCCGCCCCGAACACCGCCAAGCTGTCCGCCCTGCGGGCAGAAGTGGCGGAGCCGGGGCGTTTGCGGCCCCGGCTCTTTCCGCCTGATCTTTTTTCGCTACCCTATACCCGCTGGATAGCACCGGCAAAGGCAGGGCTGAACGGTCTTAAAACTTTTTAGTGGGCAGGTGCTCGCTCCTCCTCTGAAAGAGGCCGTACAGCGGCCCACAAGGGCAAACAGCGGGGAGACCGCCGATGCCGCATTTTTCTTTGTTCAGCGTGTCAGTTTTTATACAAAAATAGTTACACCGCGTTTTTTAAAAATCTAAAACAGGACTTCATGGATTCTGAAAGTAGAGACCTGTTTCATATATTTCCGTTTAGTTTGCCAAATCGCCGGCGGCTTTGATCTTGACTCGGTTGGTATTGCCGGCGTAGTAGGCCAGAGGGACGTCTTCCACTTCAATGATTTCCACGGTTTCCCGGATTGCGCCGGCAGTGACAGCCAAGTTTACTGCCTCGGCCTTGGCCTGTTCCAGAGCCTCTTCCCGGGGGACCTCATCGTAGTTGATGAGCTGCTCAAAGGTACCGCTCACCTTGGAAATGGCCGAGCCGATGGCGTTTGCACAGCCGAAATGCTCGGGCTTGATCACCTGCGCGGCACCGGCCAGCTTTTCCGGCAGGATAATGGAGCCGCCGCCCACCAGGATGACGTCCATGTCTGCGCTGGACACCTTCATGGAGTCGATGGCGTCCTCCACCATGGCGCCAATGGCGGCCAAGGCCTTGCGGGCCAGCTCATCTGAAATGTGGGACACTCTGGACGGATCGCCCAGTTGATACATCCCCAGCCGCACGGCAATGTCCGTGGCGGTAAGGGTGTCTCCGCCAAAGATGAGGGCCCGCTTTGTGATCTCATAGCCCACGCTGTCCGGTCCTACGGTCACGGACCCGTCGGGGCGCTGACGCACGATGGAGCCGCCGCCAAGGCCAATGGATACCACATCGGGCATGCGGAAATTGGTGCGTACCCCGCCGATGGTCACCGCCACGCTGGACTCCCGGGGGAAACCGTTCTGAATCACACCGAAATCGGTGGTGGTACCTCCCACATCAATGACGATGGCATTTTGCAGGCGGCTGAGGTAACTGGCACCGCGGATGGAGTTTGTGGGCCCGCAGGCAACCGTGAGGATGGGATAGCGGCGTGCGTGTTCCAGGGTCATGAGGGTCCCGTCGTTCTGGCTGAGATATACGTCGGCGTTGGTGATTCCTTCCTCTGCCAGGCTCTGGGCAAAGCCGTCGGTAAAGCGTTCGGCGACCTTCCAGAGCGCGGCGTTGAGAATGGTGGCGTTTTCCCGCTCAATGAGGCCCATGGAGCCGATTTCACTGGAGATGGAGATATGTACATTCTCCCCCATGATCTCGCGGCAGAGTTTTGCCGCCTCCAGTTCGTGGTCGTTGCGCACGGTGGAGAACACACTGGAGATCGCGATGGATTTGACGCCCTGGTCTTTCATCCGCAGGAAAAAGGCCCGGGCCGCTTCTGTGTCCAGAGGCGCCAGCTGTTTGCCGTCATACTCAAATCCGCCGCCGATGACGGCGCTCTCCACACAGATCTGCCGGATATCGTCCGTCCAGTCCACCATGGGGGGAATACCCAGAGTGGCCGGAGCGCCCAGGCGGAGGATGCCGATGGGGGCCAGATTCTTGCGCTCCACGATGGCGTTGGTGCACTGAGTAGTGCCCAGCATGGCCTGCCGGATCTGGCTTTTATCCACGCCGGATACCGCCAGAACGGTCCGCAGAGCGGCAAGAATGCCGTCGTAAATGTCGCCGCTGGTGGGACATTTGATATCTGCCAGCACGTTCAGATTTTCATCAATAAGGACGGCATCGGTGTTGGTACCGCCTACGTCAATACCCAATTTATACATGCAGACACACCTCCCTGCAGCGCTCCTCCAAGGGGATATAATCGGTGTCTACCCCGAAATAGCGGGGGCCCACCAGTTCGATTCCGGCGGGGCAGCGCCACATCTCAAAACAGCACAGGCCCACTACCAATACCCGCTTGCCGTACTTAAGCGCATCGGTGGTGACGGGGGAGAACGTCTCCGTATCCACCAGGCAGATCAGGTCTGGAACCGTGGCGACAATCTTGCCGTCTACCTCTGCGGTGAGATTTTCATTCTGGAACTCCACAGCGGCACTGTGGCCTTTGCATTCGCCGATGCCCTCCAGCAGGACCCGGCCGAAGTTGAAGCCGGCCCGCGTCTCCCGCAGCACATCCGCGATCTTTCCCTTGAAGAGCTTATAGCCCTGGGTGAACTCCAGGAAATGCCGTTCCGGGTCTTCGGCGTTCTTGACCGTGCGGATGGCCGCGCCCAGCTGCTGGCTGCGGGTGACGATCCCACGCACACCGTACTGCTTCATCTGGGCCCCATTCATGGGATAGAGGGAAACAGAGACGGAACCGCCGCAGCTCATGGTGACCGCCCGGGCCAGCTCCTCCGTCCACTTGTTGGTAATGGTCTCAAAAATCACGCTGTTGCCCTTCTCGTCGGTGAGGGCCATGGGGGTAGCGTTGATACCGCCGATGGTAAAGGTGACCATCTGTAATTCCGGAAAGGCCCGGCCCATCCCGTCTACATCCACCAGGGGCAGACCCAGTCTGGCGGCGGCGGCAATGGGCAGCATAGAGTTTACGCCCCCGGCCTCGATGGGCATAAAGGCATAAATCTTTTTGCCGAAGAAGCGGGAGACCATATCGTACAGCCGCTGATACTCCTGCCCGCCGATGGCCTTTTCCGCCAGGACGGTGGGGGCCCCCATCATGGCAATAGGCACAACCAGCGCATCGTCAGGGACCTCATCCGGATCCAGCAATGTAACGGGGCCGCAGTCCCGGACGGCGCCAATCGCCACCAACTTTCCCACATAGGGGTCGCCTCCGCCGCCTGCGCCCAGCAGGGCGGCGCCGGTAGCGATATCCTCTACTTCAGGTATGCCGATTTTACGCAATCAAAACAACTCCTTTTTTGAAATCATGGAGGAGGAACGGAGTCCTCCTGCTTATATCTGCGTTGAAATGGAAGGCTCACTCACTGTACCTTCTTCGGGAAGAGAGCGGCCAGAATGACATACAACACCAGGGAGACCACGATACCGTTCACCGGACCCACAAAGAAGGTGGCGTTCTTGAGGAAGGGCATGGCTGCCACCAGGGCGGGGAAGCTGGCAAAGGTGCCGCCGGT
>CALXDB010000198.1 GCA_944386955.1 uncultured Oscillospiraceae bacterium | reverse complement strand
CCCTGCCCGGGACCTGCGCACCGCTGGTGTTTCCCTATATCCCCATGCAGGGGAAGAACCCCGCCACCTACGACAAGGAGGAAGCCCTGGAGAAGGGCACCCTCTTCCCCGGCCTCTATCTCCCCTTCTTCCGGGAGATGAAAAGCCGCTTCCGCTGCGCCCGGCCGGAGCTGTGCGAGCTGATGGCCATGGACTTCGCCCTGGCGGAGCTGGGGCTGTATCTGGACACCCATCAGGACGATCAGGAGGCTTTTGCTCTCTTCCAGAAATACGCGGCCCTCTACCGCCAGGGCCGTTCGGCCTATGAGGCCAAATACGGTCCCCTCCAGCAAACTGCAGCCGCCGAAGCGAGCAGCTACACTTGGCTCCAGGAGCCCTGGCCCTGGGAGATGACGGAAGGAGGTAAGGCCTGATGTTTGTCTACGAGAAGAAGCTGCAATACCCGGTACACATCCGAAATACTAATCCCAAGCTGGCGGCCCTTATCATCAGCCAGTACGGCGGACCGGACGGCGAGCTGGGAGCCTCCCTGCGGTATCTCAGCCAGCGCTACTCCATGCCCTACCCGGAGCTGAAGGGTCTCCTCACCGACATCGGCACCGAGGAGCTGGGCCATCTGGAGATGATCGGCACCATCGTCCACCAGCTTACCCGAAATCTCACCGAGGAGCAGACCCGGGAGGCGGGCTTTGCGCCCTACTTCGTGGACCACACCGCCGGAGTCTACCCCACCGCCGCCAGCGGTGCCCCTTGGAATGCGGCGGGCATCGGGGTGAAGGGCGACACCATCGCCGATCTCACCGAGGATCTGGCTGCCGAACAGAAGGCACGGGTGACCTACGACAACATCCTCCGCATGAGCGATGACCCGGACGTGAACGATGTCATCAAGTTCCTGCGGGCCCGGGAGATCGTCCACTTCCAGCGCTTCGGCGAGGGCCTGCGGCTGGCGAAGGATAAGCTGGACGAAAAGAACGTCTACTACATGAACCCCTCTTTTGACCGGGGACAGAAAAAATAACCGCAGAACCGCCCGGGAGGCCGTTGGGTCTCCCGGGCGTCCTATTTGCTCCTTATTTCAGGCAGTCCAGGCACTCCCGCCCGATCTCCACCGCCCGCTCCAGGGTGCCTGCCCGGTGGCAGTGGTCCGGGATGTCGTAGTAGGCACACCAGTCCGGGCCCATGTACTCGTCCGTGATCTTCCGCTGGACCCACACCTCATAGAGGTCCCCGTTGCGGTAGACCTCAAACCGGGTCTCCCGGTCCTCCGCGTACTCCTCATACACCAGACTGCGCTCGTCTCTCAACATCATTCCTCTATTCCTCCTGTCTCGTTCAGTTCGAATACATTTTTCCGGCACTGGAGCAACCCCTCCCGCTGCATTTTGGACAGCTCGCCGGACAGGGCGCTCCGGTCCACCCCCAGGTAGTCCGCCAGCTGCTGGCGGTCAAACGGGATGGAAAAGCGGCGGCTCCCCGCCTCCAGAGCCTGCTGGGAGAGGTAGGACAGCAGACGGCCTCGGATGGTCTTGGAGGCGGTGTGGAGCATCCGCCGGGACAGGGCCAGATTCTTCCGGGCGGAGATCTGGAGGAGGTTCTGGATGAGACGGCTGTGGTGGGCGCAGGCGCTGGTGCAGGTCTGGAGAATCTTCGAGGTGTTGAGAAACAGGATCTCTGTCTCCTCTGTGGCAGTCACCGTTACCAGCAGGGGCTGGCCGGGGATGCAGGCGTAGGTCTCCGCGAAGATCTGCCCCGCCTCCACATGGGAGAGGATGCTCCGGTTGCCCCAGGCGTCGTCCGCCTCGATGTTCACCCCGCCGGAGAGGACCAACCCCAGGCTTCGCACCGTCTCCCCGGCGTGACACACCGTCTCCTGGCGGCCATACCGCCGAGTGTAGGCCCCCATACACTCCAGCATGGTCTCCGCCTCCTCCGGGGTGGTACCCTGAAAGAGAGGTGTGGTACACAGAAATGGAAAATTCATAATATCCTCCGTTTGTTGTTTTGACAACATACTTCTGCTTTTGATTTTAGTATACTCGGGCCAACCAGTCAAGAAACAACAGGAGGTTTTGCAATATGATCCGGAGAGTGATTGAGATCGACGAGGCCAAGTGCAACGGCTGCGGTGCCTGCGCGGCGGCCTGCCACGAGGGGGCCATCGGCATGGTGAACGGCAAGGCCAAGCTGCTGCGGGACGACTACTGCGACGGCCTGGGGGACTGCCTCCCGACCTGTCCCACTGGGGCCATCACCTTTGTGGAGCGGGAGGCGGCGGCCTATGACGAGGCGGCGGTGAAGGCAAATCAGGCGGCCAAGGCGGCAGCCCCCCTCCCCTGCGGCTGCCCCGGCACCCAGTCCCGGCAAATCCGCCGGGAGGAGACCTGCGCCGCGTCCCAGAGCCCCCAGCCCAGCCGCCTCACCCAGTGGCCGGTGCAGATCAAACTGGCTCCGGTGAACGCCCCCTACTTTGAAGGGGCCAAGCTCCTGGTAGCGGCGGACTGCACCGCCTACGCCTACGGCAATTTCCATGAGGACTTCATCCGGGGCAAGGTGACCCTGGTGGGCTGCCCCAAGCTGGACGGCGTGGACTACGCCGAGAAGCTGACGGAGATCCTGGCCCATAACGACATCAAAAGTGTCACCGTGGTGCGGATGGAGGTGCCCTGCTGCGGCGGCATCGAGCAGGCGGTGAAGACCGCCCTCCAGAAGAGCGGGAAATTCATCCCCTGGCAGGTGGTGACCATCTCCACCGACGGGCGGATCCTGGACTGAAAAAATCACAACGAACACAAAAGGAGAACAAAAATATGGAAAAGAAGATGTTTTGCTTTCAGTGTGAGCAGACCACCGGCTGCGGCGGCTGCACTGGGGCGGCGGGAGTCTGCGGCAAGTCCGCCGCCACCGCCGCCGCCCAGGACCGTCTCACCGGGGCCCTGGTGGGCCTGGCCCGGGCGGTAAGCGGCGGGGAGATCCCCGGCCTCCCGGTCCAGCGGCTGGTGGTGGAGAGCCTTTTCGCCACCCTTACCAACGTCAGCTTTGACGACGCCGCCCTGGAGGAGCTGATCCGACGGGTACACCGGGAGAAGGAGGACCTGCGGCCTCAGTGCGGGAGAGCCGACGACTACGACATGTCCCTCCTCTGGAACGCCCAGGAGGACATCCGCTCCCTCAAGTCCCTGATCCTCTTCGGCATCCGGGGCGTGGCCGCCTACGCCTACCACGCCATGGTGCTGGGGAAGGTTAGCGAGGAGGTCAACGGCTTCCTTTTCAAAGCCCTCTTTGCCATCGGTGAGGACTGGGGCATGGAGGAGCTGCTGCCCATCGTGCTGGAGGTGGGCGAGCGCAATCTCGCCTGCATGGCCCTGCTGGACCAGGCCAACACCGAGACCTTCGGTACCCCCGCCCCGGTCACCGTGCCGATGAAGGTGGAGAAGGGCCCCTTCATCGTGGTTACCGGCCACGACCTGCTGGACCTGAAGCTCCTTTTAGAGCAGACTGATGGCAAGGGCGTCAACGTCTACACCCACGGGGAGATGCTGCCCGCCCACGCCTACCCGGAGCTGAAGAAGTACCCCCATCTGAAGGGCAACTTCGGCACCGCCTGGCAGAACCAGCAGAAGGAGTTTGGGGACCTGCCCGCCCCTGTCCTCTTCACCACCAACTGCCTCATGCCCCCGAAGCCCAGCTACGCCGACCGGGTCTTCACCACCGGCACCGTCACCTTCCCGGGGACGGTCCACATCGGCGAGGACAAGGACTTCACTCCCCTCATCAAGAAGGCCCTGGAGTTGGGGGGCTACGGGGAGGACCGGGACTTCACCGGCATCAACGGCGGCAGCACCGTTATGACCGGCTTTGGCCGCGACGCCATCCTGGCGGCGGCGGACACGGTGGTGGAGGCGGTGAAGGCCGGAGCCATCCGCCATTTCTTCCTGGTGGGC
>CALXDB010000197.1 GCA_944386955.1 uncultured Oscillospiraceae bacterium | reverse complement strand
TCCGTCTCCCGCTCCCGGAGAAGGAATTGCCGCAGCTCCGCTGCCGCAGCCGTCTCCCGCCGGGGGGACGGGGCGGCCCTCTTTTGTTCCGCTTTTGCCGGAGAGGCGGGGGGCTGGCTGGCCTCCCACTCCACCCGGGCCCTGGTCCAGCGGACCAGGGTCTCCAGCTCCTGCCGCCGGCTCTCCCGGGTCAGCAGGGTCAGCCCCTCCATGGCCGGCGGAACGGTGGTGCCGGAGGGCTGCTGCTCCCCTTTCTTGATGACATGGAAAGCGCCGCTCTCCCGGGCCAGAGTCAGGAAAGCCCGCTGGGCGCTCTCCGGGGCGGCCTCCATCTGGGCCAGCATGGCCTTGCGCTGGACCCGCCCCTGCCGGAGGGTCTGGCTGATCCAGTCCACCAGGGGGGCGGCCTCCCGGACCAGGGGGGTGATCGCCTCTGCCTGTACCCCGGTCTCCCGGCGGGCGGGGGCGGTAATTTCGTCTGTGCTCTCCCGGGCGGAAACAGCCTTTTCCGAAGGCTCCGCCGGGAGGGCGCTCCCCGCCCGGACCTGCCGCTCCAGCACCTGGAGAAGGCTCCGGTACTCCCGCAGGGTGCTCCCCCGCACCAGCCGCTCCAGCTTCTCCTGGGCGGTGAGGTGGTACTCCTCCGTCCACTGCCGGCGGCGCTCCGCGGTCAGGAGCACCTGCTCCTCCACCGTCCGCCACAAATTGGTCTGCTCCCGGGCGTCCACCCGGCTGAGGAGCTCCAGAAACCGCTCCTTGTGCTCCGTGAGGACGGTCTCTGTCCGCCGGGTCTGCAGAGAGACGGTCCGGCCGCTCACCGTCATGGCCCCCGGGGCGTGGGACGCCGCCCGCCGCCACAGGAAGGCGGCGGAGGATGCCGCCGGGGTCCTCTCACGGGGAAATTCTTGGCGCTCCCCGTGCTGATGCTCCGTTTTCTGCTCCGCTCTCCGCTCCCCGGTACCGGGAACGAGTACGGTCTTGGAAAAAACCGTCCCCTCCGCGGTCCGGCGCTCCCGCCGCTCCAGGAGGGTCAGGCGCTCCGTGAGCCGCTCCCGGAGGGTCTCCCGCTCCCGGACGGCTGCGGAGGCGGAGGGCTCCGCCCCCTTCTCCTCCCGGGAGAGGGCCATGAGGGTGCGGACCTCCCGGCAGGTCTCCCGGTCCCGGGTCTCCAGGGCGGTGAGACAGGTGCGGAGGGTCTGGCGGAGGCTGGCCACCTCCATCACGGTCCGCTCCTGGCGGACGGAGGCGGTAAAATACTCGCTGAGCTGGAGGGCCAGGCGGAGGGTGATCTGGGTCAGGCGCACCTCTCCGGCCACCTGCTCCGCCGCCCGCTCCTCCTCTTCCCGGAACACCAGCCAGGCCTCTGGGTAGAGGCCGCTGTCCGGCGCGGGGGCCCGGCGGGCCAGGATCTCCCCGGCGAACCGGGCGGAGTTCCCCCCCAGACCGGCTGCAAAGCGGGAGTGCAGGACCCGCAGCTTCCACATAGGGCCTTACACCTCCTGCTCTATCAGTCCGGCGTGGGAGATCTCCAGCTTCTCGATGATAACCTCGCTGCCAAGGCCGTCTAGGTTTCCCAGCTCCCACCGGGTGACCATCCCGTCCTCAAAGCCCCAGGACCGCACCGGCTTCCAGCCGGAGGACTCCCGGTGGTAGAGGAGGATGGTCACGGGAACGGAGATTCGGGTACCCGGGGCCAGGGCCCGCATGAGCTTGGTGAGGGCGCCGTCCGCCGCCACCCCCTTCTCCAGGGTCAGGGTGCCGCTCTGGCCTCCGGGCCTTGTGAGAACGTGGACGTAGTCGTTGAGGCCGCCCTCGGCAAAGTCCTCGTGCTCCACCGTGCGCTGGACGTTGCTTACCCGGGCGAAATTCACCTGGGTAGATCCGAAAAAGACGCGAAAGTGCTGGTTTCCCACCAGATCGGGGACAGAGGAGGCCTTCCGCCCGCTCTCCCGCTTCTCTCTGGTCTGCTGGAGCGTCAAAGGCGCAGTCTTGGTATTGTCGGCCATGTCCTTCCCTCCCCGCTATATCTGCTCGAAGATGTTCTCCGGCTTGTCCTCGTCGTTGAGCTTGGTGTTGATGCGGGACACCTCCCGGCACCAGCGCAGGCGCTCCAGGTGGTTCATCCCCAAAACCTCCTCCCGGCTCCAGTGGAGATAGTAGCCCAGGAAGGCGGCCTCCTCAAAGATTTTTTCCGCCGGATAGGTCTCTATTGTCCGGCTTCCAGAAAATTTATGGGCACCTCCACCTCTTCCCCGCAGTGGGGGCAGATCCCCCGGTACACCGGCGTCTCCATGGAGTTCACCCTCTGGTAGAGGTCCTGGAGGTAGGCCAGATCCATGGTGAAGAGCTTCTCCACGATCTTGGTGTCCACCGCAGGCAGGGAGCCCAGGCGCACGATGACCCGGGCCAGGAGGATAATCGTCAGATAGGATGGGTTCTGCTGGACCCGGGGGTCCCGCAGGGGCAGGATCTCGTCGGCGGCGTTGGCCAGGCGCATGATGCCCTCCCGGTGGAGCATCCCCGTGTCGTCCACATAGCCACGGGGCAGGGTGAAGTGAAATTCCGTCTCAAAGGTCATTTGGAAAGCCTCCCCTTCTCTATGGGTGTATATGCGGACAGGCTGGTCCGCCGCAGGGCTCCCGCCCTGCGGCGTCCAGCCGCCCTTGGACTATCGTCAGGATACTCTGGTCATGCCCTCGTGGGCGATCTCCACGGTCTCGATGGCGACCTCAGAGGAGGTGGCGTTGAAATCGGGAGCGGTGTACTTCACGGGCCAGGCGTTGATGACCTGCCAGGAGGCCACCGGCTGCTCGGACTCGTCCAGAGAGGTGATGGTGATGGTCTTGCGGTCCACCGGGCCGTCCACGCCGGTAATGAGCCACTCGTACATCACCAGGGAATCGGTGAGGCCCTTCTTCAGGGTGATGTTGCCGTACTTCTTCAGGCCGGGGATCTTATAGGGGGTCTGGACCATGTCCCCCTCCCGGTATTCCATCACGTCGATGGAGGCGTCGAAGCCAGTGACCTCGGAGAAACCGCCGGCGTCCAGGCCGTCGATCTCCACCCGATATCTGAATTTTCCATAGGGATAAGCCATAATTCAAGCACTCCTTTCCTCGTATCCTCTTATTCGCCGCCGGCCTCGCTGGTCTTCTGGGTGATGCGGAAGATCACAAATTCAGCGGGCTTCACAGGGGCGACGCCGATGACGCAGATGAGACGGCCGTTGTCGATGTCGTCCTGGCTCATGGTGCTGCGTCCGATGTCCACGAAGAAGGCCTCCGAGGTGGACGAACCAGCCAGGCTGCCGTTGCGCCACAGGCCGGTGAGGAACACGTCGATGGTGCGCTTGACGCGGACCCAGAGCTGCTCGTCGTTGGGCTCAAAGACCGCCCAGTTGGTATTGGCCTTGATGGACTCCTCGATGAAGATGAAGAGCCGGCGGACGTTGACGTACTTCCAGCTGGCGTTGGAGGTGGCGGTGCGGGCGCCCCAGACGCGGATGCCCTGGCCGGGGAAGGCCCGGATCAGGTTCACACCCTTGGGGTTGAGGATATCCTGCTCGCCCTTGTTGAACTGGCAGTCCAGCCCCACGCAGGCCCGGACCACCTCGTTGGCGGGAGCCTTGTGGACGCCCCGGGTGTTGTCGCTGCGGGCGTAGATGCCCAGGATGGACCCGGAGGGCGGGACAGCGATGTTCTTCTTGTCCTGTGGATCGTTGATCTCCAGCCAGGGGTGATAGAGAGCCGCGTAGTTGGAGTCGAAGATCTCCCGGTGGTTGAGGATATCCTGGACCTTCTTGGCGTCTCTGGGCATATCCAGCACAGCGAAGCGGCTGCCCAGATTCTCGCAATGAGCCACCAGCATCAGCTGGACGTTGGGATCCACCACGCCGGGGACGGCCATGAGGGAGACCATGTCGTTGTCCAGGAAGGCCTGGATGCCGGTGCGCTTGCCGGCGCCGTTGTCCACGCCGATGAAGTC
>CALXDB010000196.1 GCA_944386955.1 uncultured Oscillospiraceae bacterium | reverse complement strand
CCTCCGCCGCCACCAGCACCTCCTCCTGGCTGACGGAGGCGGACATGGTGAGGCAGTCGATGAAGAAGTCCTCCCGGGGGATGCCCAGGGCCTCCCCTGCCGCCACGATCCGCTCCGCTGCCGCTACGCGGCCCTCCGCTGTGGGGGCGATGCCCCTATCGTCCATGGCCAGAGCCACGATCCCCGCCCCGTACCGCTTCGCCAGGGGCAGCATGGCCGCCATGCTCTCCCCGTCGCCGTTGACGGAGTTGAGAATGGGCCGCCCGCTGTAGACCCGGATGGCCCGCTCCATGGCTACCGGATCGGAGCTGTCCAGAATAAGGGGCAGGGGCGACACCCGCTGCACCGCCTGAACTAATTTCGGCAGAGCCTCCCGCTCGTCGATGTCGGGGAGGCCGGCGTTGAGGAGCAGCAGCTCCGCCCCTTCCTGCTCCTGGGAGATGGCCAGCTCCGCAGCGCAGGTGTAGTCTCCGGCGTAGAGGGCCTCCTTCAGGGCCTTCCGGCCGGTGGGGTTGATCCGCTCCCCCACCACGGCAATGGTGCCAAGATCCAACGTCACCACCTTCTGCCAGCCTGCCGCCCGGCAGAGGCCGTCCTTCTCCCGCAGCTGGGGCGTCCGGCCCGCCATGACCCGCTTCAAAGCGGCGATGTGGTCCGGGGTGGTGCCGCAGCAGCCCCCCAGCAGGCCCACGCCGTCGTCCAGGAAGACCTGGGCCCAGCGGGCGAACTCCTCCGGTCCCACGTCGAAATAGGTCCTGCCGTCCTCCATCCGGGGGATGCCGGCGTTGGGCTGCACCAGGATGGGCAGGTGGGTGGCGGCGATCATCTGCCGGACCATGGGGGCCAGGTCCTTGGGCCCGAGAGAGCAGTTGATGCCCACGGCGTCGGCCCCCAGGGAGGTGAGGGTGACGGCAGCGGTGACGGGCTCAGTGCCCAGGAAGGTGCGGCCGTCCTCACCGAAGGTCATAGTCACCAGCACGGGACGGTTGCTGTGCTCCTTGGCGGCCAGGAGGGCCGCCTTGGCCTCCAGAAGATCGGACATGGTCTCGATGAGGATGAGGTCCGCCTCCTCCCCAGCCTCAATCTGTTGGGCGAACTGGCGGTAGGCCTCCTCAAAAGGCATGGGGCCCATGGGCTCCAGCATGGCTCCCAGCGGACCGATGTCCTGGGCCACAAGAGGCGCTCCCGCCTCCCGGGCCAGGGAAATGGCGGTGCGGATGAAGGGGGCAGGGTCCTCCCCCAGCTTGTGGGCGCTGGCGCCGAAGGTATTGGTGGTGATGATGTCGGCCCCGGCGGCCACATAGGCCCGGTGGACCTCCCGCACCACGTCAGGGCGCTCCAGGTTCAGGCGCTCCGGCGCGCCGCCCGCCTCCAGGCCCCGGGCCTGAAGCATGGTGCCCATGCCGCCGTCCAGCAGGTAATAGCGTGTAAAATCCAGCATTGTTCATCTCTCCCCGCAAAGCGCCGGAAAACCCAGCGCGTTTTTTCGTTTCAGCATACCATACAATTGAATTTTCCACAAGTGGCAGCAAGGTGGTTTTGTTCCTCGGCTGCCGGGAGCGGCGCCCATCGATCCGCCGCCGGCAGAAGACAAAAGGCACGCCTCTGCGGAGATTCGCCCGCAGAGGCTTGTCCGCCATTACGGCTTGCAGATCCCGCAGGGGCTGTACCCCTGGGCGATCAGATCCTCCCGTGTCCCGGTGTAATCCTGGCGGTTGCTCTCGCTCATGGAGCTGACGCCGGAGCAGTCCGGCAGATGAAATTTCTTGCTGGAGGTGTTGAGGACGTAGTTTATTTCCTCTCCGGAGGGCTCTCCCTCCTCCGTCAGCCAGCTCTCGCCGGTGGCGTAGTCGATGGTCACCCCGGGCTGATTGTTGTAGACATACACGTTGAAGCAGACGCCCTCGCCGTCGTCCTCCACGCTCCAGGCCTCCATCTGGACCCCGCTTGCCACCAGATTGTCCCCCTCGAAGATAGGGGTCACCCGGTAGAGCACATGGTTGTCCGTCTCCTGGACATAGTCCGCCGCCAGGTTTTCAAAGGGCAGCATGCCGTCCACATTCATGTATCGGGTGCCGGTAATGAGATTCTCCTCGTTGGCATTTTCACCAGTGAGCTGATAGCCGATCAGATGGCAGCGGTTGTAGAGATATTTGCCGTCCACAATATCATATTTCACCGTGTGCCAGCCGGCGGGCTTCACCTGGCCGATGTCCCCCCGGTCCTCCGTGGGCATCAGGTCCACTCCCACGTTGGCGTAGGCCGCGCCGCAGCGGCCCAGGATATCCAGGGAGCTGTAGGTCTCAAAGGAATCGGTGGTCTTGTCCTCCTCGGGAAAGTCCGGCTGGTTGTCGTTGAGGACCACATAGGGCTCCCCGGAAAATTCCGGCACGTCCTCCAGGGAGAAACTCAGGGGCGTGCCTCCCCCCTCCTCCAGCAGCGGACAGCCGGTGAGGACCAGGGTGAACAGGAACAGAATCGTGCAGAGTGCGATGGCGGTGCGCTTCATGGGAGATAGACCTCTTTCGTAATGAGTTTATGGGAGCGGCCGGAGAATTCCTCCCGGCTCGTGAGCCGCCACCCCGACTCCCAGGGGATGACGTCCAGATAGGTGTCGGCGGGATAGACCCGGTTCCACCGGTAGAGGACCAGAGCCTCGATTTTATGGAGGACCGGAGCCAGGGGCCGGTCCTCCACGAAGCACCACTCCCCCTCCCCCGCCCGCTCCAGAAAAGCCTCACAGGCGGTGACGGCCCCCTCCGGAAAGAGGGCCGCAGAGCCGGGGGCGATCCAAAGCGTACGGCCACCCGCGCTTTGCAGCAGGTCCGCCGTCACCGCCCGGTCCCGGCTCTGCCGCCGGCGATTGAACCGGAGGCCCCGGTTGTCGTCGATACATAGGGCTGCAATCATACATTTGTTCTCCTGTATGGAAAGCGGAGGGCGGGGCAAACCTTTGCCCCGCCCTGCCGTTTGAGGATGTCGATTAGGCAAACAGTTGGCCGAAAGGCCGCTTCTCCGCCACGGCGGGAATCATTTCCGCCATCTTGGACACGTCGCCCACCAGAATCACACCGCAGAGCTTCCCACCGGTGAAGTAGTACCGCTCCAGGGTGGCCGCCTGGTCGTCCCGGATTTCCACGGTGCGGTAGTGGACGCCGGGGGTCTTGCCCGGGTCACCCAGGGAGAACAGCTCCGTGCCCATGCCGTGGAAGGACAGTACCGGGGCGATGGTCTCGTACCGCTCCAGATCGCCGGTGGCGCAGGCCCCGGCCACCCGGCCCTGCTCCTGGGCCTCAGGCCACAGGGCAAAGTTCAGGCCCTCAAACTGGGCGCAGTCGCCGCAGGCGTAGACCCCGGGGACGCTGGTCTCCATGGTCTCCTTCACCACGATGGCCCGGTCGGTCTCGATGCCCGCCGCCTTGGCGATGGCGGTGTTGGCCCGGACGCCGCAGGACACCACCACCAGCTCCGCCGGGATGGTCTCGCCGGACCCCAGGCGCACGCCGGTGACGGATTCCGCCCCCTCGATGGCCTCGATCTTCACGCCGGTCTCCACCCGGACGCCCACCTTGGCGCACTGCTCCAGGAGCAGCTTCGCCGCCGCGTCGTCCAGCTGGCGGCCCATCAGCACCGGGGCCAGCTCCAGAACAGCCACCTCGCAGCCGCTCTTGCGCAGCTCCCAGGCCGCCTCCAGACCCAGCACGCCGCCGCCGATGACCACGGCCCGCTTAAGGCTCCGGCCCATAGCCTGGACCTTCTCGGTGTCCTCAATGCGGCGGATGGCCACCACCCCCTGCCGGTCGATGCCGGGGATGGGGGGCAGGAAGCTCTCACTGCCGAGAGCCAAAATCAGCTTGGTGTAGGAGAGGATCTCGCCCCCGTCCAGGGTCACCGTCTTCTTGGCGGTGTCAAGGGATTCCACCTGACGGTACAGCAGCTGGGTGATCTCCCGGGCCTGGTACCAGCCCTGGGGATGGAGGGTCATCTGGTCGGCGGTGAGGCCGGAGAGCATGGCCTTGGTGAGCATGGGCCGCTGGTAG
>CALXDB010000195.1 GCA_944386955.1 uncultured Oscillospiraceae bacterium | reverse complement strand
CTACAACTTCTACTCCCTGCTCACCTTCGTCTTCGTCATCGCCATGGTGGTCATGAACGCCGATTACGGCCCCATGCGTCTCCATGAGCGCAACGCCATTGAGAAGGGCGACCTCTTCTCCACCGACGAGCGGGTGGACGAACTGGTGGCCGAGTCCAATCCCCGGGGCAAGGTGATCGACCTGGTGCTGCCCATCATCGTGTTGGTGGTGCTGTCCGTCATTGGCCTCATCTATGTGGGCGGCTTCTTCTCCGGCACCTCCTTCGTGGACGCCTTCGCCGGCACCGACGCCACCGTGGGTCTCCCCTGGGGCGCCATCATCGCCCTGATCTTCGTGGTGATCTACCTCATGGCCCGCAAGCTCATTACCTTCAAGGAGGCCATGGAGTGTGTGCCTCAGGGCTTCATCGCCATGGTGCCCGCCATCACCATCCTGACCATGGCCGCCTCCCTGAAGAACATGTCCAACGACCTGCTGGGCTCCGCCGTGTATGTGGAGGAGCTGATGAAGAGCAGCGCCGAGGGCCTCGCCAGCTTCCTGCCCGCCGTGATCTTCATTGTGGCCTGCCTGCTGGCCTTCGCCACCGGCACCAGCTGGGGCACCTTCGGCATCCTGATCCCCATCGTCACCAGCATCTTCGATCCCACCGACTCCCTGCTCTATGTGGGCATCTCCGCCTGCCTTGCCGGCGCGGTCTGCGGCGACCACTGCTCCCCCATCAGCGACACCACCATTATGTCCTCCGCCGGCGCCCGGTGCGTCCATGTGCTCCATGTGTCCACCCAGCTGCCCTACGCCATCACTGTGGCGGCGGCGAGCTTCCTCTGCTTCGTGCTGGCCGGCGTGTTCCACCTCAGCGCTCCCATCTGCCTGGTCATCGGCGCGGTGCTGATCATCGGCTTCCTCTTTATGATGAAGAAGCAGAACGCCAAGGCAGCCTGAATCCCATTTTGATGTCCCGTCCCGCCCCGGTCCCCGGGGCGGGACCTCTTTTTCGCCCCTTGCGCCGGGGCGGGAAATGTGCTACGCTACCCTACGGTATAAAATTTTGACAAGCAAAGGAGACAGACCTATGGATTACGCAAAGGAGTCCCTCCGCCTCCACGGGGAGTGGAAGGGAAAGATCGAAGTGGTGGCCACGGTGCCGGTGGCGAGCAAGGAGGATCTGAGCCTGGCCTATACCCCCGGCGTGGCCCAGCCATGCCTGGAGATCCAGAAGGACCCGGAAAAGAGCTACGCCCTCACCCGGCGGCACAACCTCTGTGCCGTCATCACCGACGGCAGCGCCGTGCTGGGGCTGGGGGACATCGGCCCCGAGGCGGGCATGCCGGTAATGGAGGGCAAATGCGTCCTCTTCAAGGCCTTCGGCGACGTGGATGCCTTCCCTCTCTGCGTGAAGACCCAGGACGTGGACGAGTTTGTCAACACGGTGTACAACATCTCCGGTTCCTTCGGCGGCATCAACCTGGAGGACATTGCCGCCCCCCGGTGCTTTGAGATCGAGCGGAAGCTGAAGGAGAAGTGCGACATCCCCATCTTCCACGACGACCAGCACGGCACCGCCATCATCACCCTGGCGGGTCTCACCAACGCCCTGAAGGTGGTGGGCAAACGGAAGGAGGATGTGAAGATCGTCACCTCCGGCGCGGGGGCCGCCGCCGTATCCATTGTAAAGCTGCTGCTGTCCGCCGGATTCCGGAATATCACCATGTGCGACCGGAAGGGCGCCATTTACGCCGGCCGGGAGGGACTCAACTGGATCAAGGAGGAGATGGCCCAGGTGACCAACCCGGACCATGTGACCGGCTCCCTGGCGGACGCCCTCCGGGGGGCGGACGTGTTCATCGGCGTCAGCGCGCCGGGCACCGTCACCCGGGAGATGGTGGCCTCCATGAACCGGGACGCCATCGTCTTCGCCTGCGCCAACCCCACCCCGGAGATCTTCCCCGACGAGGCCAAGGCCGGCGGAGCGGCAGTGGTGGCCACCGGCCGCAGCGACTACCCCAACCAGATCAACAATGTGCTGGCCTTCCCCGGGGTGTTCCGTGGGGCCTTCGACGCCCGGGCCAGGGACATCAATGAGGAGATGAAAATGGCCGCAGCCCACGCTCTGGCGGACCTCATCGCTCCCGAGGAGCTGACGGCGGACTACATCATCCCCGCCGCCTTCGACAAGCGGGTAGGCCCCGCCGTGGCTGCCGCCGTGGCCCGGGCTGCCCGGGACTCCGGTGTGGCAAGAGCCTGATCCCTCTCGCATAAGCCAAAATGCCCCGCCCGGCAGGGGATTGCCGGGTGGGGCAGGCCAAATAAAAAAAGAGGTACGACATGAAGTCGTACCTCTTTTTTTCTGGCGGAGTAGGAGGGATTCGAACCCTCGAGCCGCTTTTGACGGCTACACGATTTCCAGTCGTGCTCGTTATGACCACTTCGATACTACTCCAGGTTGTACCCGTTGGTATCATGCGCTCAACAGCATGAATTATTATAATCGAGAAGATTGGAAAAGTCAAGCGTTATTTTGAAAAAATTTGCTTTTTTTGATTTCTTGAACGATTTCCGAAAAACGGCGTATTTTTATACAAAATCACTCCTCCCCCGCCCCTCTTTCTTGTCACAACAATACATTCTGCTCCGGAGGGAAAATTTTTGTTTGAACCGGGGGAAAAACGTGATAAAATGCACACAGCAAGAAACGCGTGAGAAGGAGGACCTCTGATGATCTGTGAAAATCTTTCCACCCGAAACGGACGGCTCACCTTTGCCGGCCGGGACACGGTGGAGCTGGCCGGGAAGTACGGCACTCCCCTCTACCTGATGGACGAGCAGCGCCTGCGGCACAACTGCCGGGTGTATACGGAGAACATGGCCCGCTGCTTTGCCGACGCCCTGCCCCTCTACGCCAGCAAGGCTCTCAGCTGCAAGCGGATGTATGAGATCGTGGCCGAGGAGGGTATGGGTGTGGACGTGGTCTCCGCCGGAGAGCTGTACCTGGCCCGGAGCGCCGACTTCCCCATGGACAAGATCTACTTCCACGGCAACAGCAAAACCGACGAGGACATCCGCTTTGCCATGGACTGCGGGGTGGGCTGCTTCATCGTGGACAACCCTGACGAGCTGGCGGCGGTGCAGCGGTTCGCCGCGGAGCGGAACATCCGCCAGCGGTGTCTTCTCCGCCTGACCCCCGGCATCGACCCTCACACCTTCGAGGCTGTGGCCACCGGCAAGGTGGACAGCAAGTTCGGCATTCCCATGGAGACCGGCCAGGCTATGGAGTTCGCCGCTCTGGCCCTCCGGCAGCCCAATCTGGACGTGGAGGGCATCCACGCCCATGTGGGCTCCCAGGTCTTCGATTCCCAGGTGTTTTACGACACCGCCGACATTATGCTCCAGTTTATCGCCGAAATGAAGAAGGAGCTGGGCTACGAGGCCCGGGTCTTGAACCTGGGCGGCGGCTACGGCGTGCGGTATGTGGAGTCGGACCCCACCGTGGACATCGGCTATGAGCTGTCCACCGTGGCGGAGCACATCCAAAAGGGCTGCGCGGCTCTCGGCATCCGGGAGCCCAAGATCCTCATGGAGCCGGGCCGCAGCATCGTGGCCGACGCGGGCCTCACCCTCTACACCGTCCAATCCACCAAGACCATCCCCGGCTACCGCAGCTATGTCTCCATCGACGGCGGCATGACCGACAACCCCCGCTACGCCCTCTATCGCAGCGCCTACACCGTGTATCTCGCCAACAAGATGGATGAGGCGGCGGACTTTGTCTGCACTGTGGGAGGCCGCTGCTGCGAGAGCGGCGACATGATCCAGGAGGACGTGGCCCTGCCCACCCCCGTCCGTGGCGACATCCTGGCGGTGTGCACCACCGGGGCCTACAACTACTCCATGGCCTCCAACTACAACACCGTGGGCCGTCCTCCCATCGTCATGGTGGATGGCGACCGGGACTATGTGGCCGTCCGCCGGGAGACCTTCCAGGACATGGCAGCCAGAGAGCAGTGACGACAACAGGGGATCCGGCCCGGCGTTGGCGCGCCGGGGCGGTTTTTTCTCCCCTACCCGCCCACCGGCAGGTCGTGACCCAGCAGGCGGCGGGCC
>CALXDB010000194.1 GCA_944386955.1 uncultured Oscillospiraceae bacterium | reverse complement strand
GGTTGAAGGCCAGCACCACCTCGTCTCCCACCTCGGGGAGGAAGTAGAAGCCGAACTCCTTCCCGGCGTAGGGCTGGGCCACCCGCACCCAGTCGGTGCGGTTTTTCCCCTCCTCCCCCAGGAAGATCTCCACCTGGACCATGCCCGGGTGCTTCTCATCCCAGTTTTTCACCACCTTGCCGGTGGTGACGCTGAACATCCGCTGTCCGCCCTGGGGCCGGTCGTTGTTGTCATAGAGCTCGCCGAAAAAACTCATTCCTCCCAGCCTCCGATCTCCAGTGTGGTGGAAAATCCGTCGCTGCCGATCTCATGGCGGACCTCCCGGATGTAGTAGTCCAGATCCAAATCGCTGTCAAGGCCCTTCAGGGACACGAACCGGCCAGGCACCAGCTCCGGCAGGCCCACGCAGCTCACTGAGCCGGTCTGGGCCCGGCGCTTGCGCTCCCGTGCCTCCTTCTCCGCCCGCTTCTTGGCCTTGGCGGTCTCCTGGGCGTCGGGGTCGGCGATCACCGTCTCGTGCTGGGCCCCCACCGTCTTCTGCTCCTCGTCGCTCTTCTCGGTCACCTGGGCCTTTACCGTCTCCTTGTTGTCCGGGTCAAAGCCGATGACTGTGATCTTCAGGTTCTGATAGAGGGAGTTGCGGCTGAAGTGCAGCACACCCTCCCCCCAGGTGAGGGTCAAAATGGGCTTTGACACCTTGGCCGGCTCCCGGAAATAGGCCTTGTCCCCCAGGACGAAAAACTCCCGGTCGGCCTTCTGGGCCAGATTTCGGCTGACAAACTCGTAGTCCGAGGTCCGCTGGACGATCTGGGTGATCTCGTCGGCGTCGGTGGCATCCACCTCCAGGCTGGGACACAGGGCGCTGTAGCGCTTCATGACCTCCTGGAAGGCGGCGGAGTAGGTGGTCACCACATGGACCTCCTCCCGGCTGGTACCCTCCATCATCAGCCGCCGCACGTCCATGGCGGTGATAGAGAGGACCGGCGTGTCGGAAAACTCCACCCCCACGCCGCTGATGTAGCCCTGGAACACCTCGGTGAGGGCGGAGCCGTAGCCCAGCTTCACATTCACCTTGGCCCCCAGCTTCAGCATGGACTTCACGTCCTTCTGAAAGCCGCTGCTCTTGCGGTCGTAAGCCCCCGCCACGGTGAAGGACGCCGCCGAGGCCCCCTCCAGGGAGAGGGTGACACTCAGCTGCTCCACCCCCGCGTAACTGGGAAGCTCCTTCCCCTCAATGAGGAGCTTCCAGGCGGGAACCCGGAACTGGCCGTATTTGCTCACCAGCTTGGCATAGGTGGTGGACTCGTCCATCAGTCCCATGGTCTCCCTCCTCTTCGTCTCTTATCTCCTCACAGGGCGGGCAGCTTGATGACCTGCCCCGGCTCCAGGTCCAAGGGGTTCATGAGCCCATTTTCTTTTGCGATGACCCGCCACAGCTCCGCGTCGCCGTACTCCTGGACGGCGAAGTTCCACAGGTGTTCCCCCTGGTGGACGGTGCGGTACTTGGTCCGGTCCGGGGACTCGAAGGGCCGCTTCCGCTTGGAGGCCGCCAGGTCGGTCACCGACTTCAGCGTCAGCTCCACCCGGGCCCGCACCGGCATGCCGCTGGGCATGAACATGGTGTAGGTCTGCTTGATGTCGGTGACCACGCCCTGAAAGCTGAGGGAGCCCCAGGCGAAGGTCACCATGGGCGGGCGGTGGAGGCTGCCGTCGATGGCCACCAGCTCCGCCACCCGGCGGGTCAGCTTGGACACGTCGGTGGGGGTGTGGGCCTTCTGGGAGGTGAGATCTCCGTTCTGCTGGCTCTCCCGCACCCCGTTTTCCGGGGTGTCGAAGGTGTCGAAGGTCAGGGAGAGGCTCAACGTGGCGGAGGCCCCGGAGACGAACTGGGTGATGGGCCCCGCCGTGCCGGGGACGTTCTTTTCGGCGTAGTTCACGCTCTCTGAGATGTTGTACTCCGCGGGGTTGAACTGGACCGGGAAGGTCTCGCTGCTGCCCTCCCGCTCCACGGTGAGTTTTGCTTTCTCCAGCGCCATGGGCGCTCCCTCCTCTCCCTTGTGTCTCTCAGCTCAGGCCCCTGCGCTGGCGCTCCAGCCGCAGCTGGCCCTCCAGCTCCTTCATCACGGCCTTGGCCAGCCGCCGCACCTGGGCGGGCTCCTCCGCGGCGGGAATCCGAGTCTGGGCCACCGCCTGGCGGACCTGGGCCTCCTGGCGCTCCAGCCGCTTTTTGATGCTGCTCAAATCGTTTTTCTGCTCCTCCAGCACCCGCTCCTGCTCCTGGCTCTGCCGCCGCAGGAGGCGGAGCTGAGGCGCCTGCCGCTCCATGGCCAGCTCCACCCGCTCCTCCACGGCCCGCTGGGCCGTCTCCCGGGCCGTCTCCGGCGTCCGGTCCCGGCGCAGCTCCAGCTCCGGGGGCTCCGCCGGGGATACCGCCGTCTTTGCGGGAACGGCCCGCCGGGCGGGGACAGACGGCTGTGCCGTCCGCCGGGGCTCCGGGGCGCTCTGCGGGGGCTGAGACCCCCGGTGCTCCAGTGGGGCCGACTGCTCCTCTCTCCGCTGTAGGAGGGACAGGGTCCTCTTCCCCAGAGGCCGCTCCAGGGAGGCGACAACGGAAATGGGGCCGGGCTTCCGCCCGATCTCCACCGGTTTTTTCTCCAAGCGGACCCGGGTCAGAAGGGCGATATCCCGCCAGATGGCCTCCGTCCGGGTCGTCTCCTCCTCCGCCAGGACCTCCGTCCGGCGGCGGACCACCAGGGGCTCCGCCTCAATCTGTTCCTCCCGGTGGGGAGGGGCCTGGACCGCCGCCGGAGTCTCTGCCGCCGCTTCCCTCTCCGCCGGAGGGGTCCGAAACCGGAGGGCCGGGGAGGCGGGGGACTGCGAAGGCTTCGAAGGCCGGGCGCGGACCCCGGTCTCCGCCGCCCGCCGCCAGGTCACCGCCGCCGTCCCCTCCCTGGGGGGGAGCAGGGTGCTGGCGGACCGGACCGGTCCGGGCGTCCGGGGCTCCCGGGGCGGGGCCGCCGGGTTCTCCTGCCGCAGGGTCAGGGGAGCCGTCTCCGCCTGCGCCGCCGGGGCTTTGGGGAGGACGGGGGCCTCGCCGGTCTGGCGGAGGACCGTCTCCCGGAGGGTCCGGGTCTCCTGCCGGGTGTTTTCCCGCTGTAGGATGGTCTCCGGAAAAACCTGACGCTCCTCCGCCCGGCGGGCGGGGAGGGCCGGTTCTCTCTGGGGCGGTTCGCTCTGCTGTTTGGGCTGCCGCCACACCGGAGCCATGGCCTCCGCCGTCCGCCGGACGGGGGACGCCGCCGGTTCCTTAACCGCCGGGGGCCTCACGGACGCCATCGCCGGGAGGCGGGGGGCGGGGGATGGGCGGACCTGGACCGTGTGGCGGGAGACCACCGTCTCACGCTGCCGCTCCCGCAGCCGGGACAGGACCTCCCGGCTCTCCAGCCGGAGGACCCGCTCCGCCGTCTCCGCCGGAGGGGCGGCCTTCTCCAGGCGCTCCCACCGCCGCCGGTCCTCCGCCCAGCGGAGCACCGGGGCCAGGACAGGCCGGGAGGGCTCTGTCTGCCTCTGGAGATATTGGGTCAGCTGCTGCTGAAAGGTGTTGTACTCCTTGTTGGTGGCGAAGGTCAGGACCTGCCGCAGCAGCTGCTCCGGCTGCGCCTGTTCTGTGCCGCCCTGCCGGGAGGATTGCGGAATTTCCCGGATGGTCTGCAGGTGCTCCAGAAGGACCAGCCGCTCCTCCCGGTCGAGGCCCTGCACCAGCCGCTCCGTCTCCCGCTCCCGGACCTTCTCCCGTTGTTGGGAAAAGGTCCGCAGCCGCTCCAGCACCGTTTGTTCCCGGAGGCGTGCGGTCTGGGCGGTGCGGAAGGTCTCGGTGGTCCGGATTTGCTCCAGAAGGCGGACCGGATCGCCGGTGCGCTCCAGGAGGCGGAGGACTTCCCCCTCCGCCGGGATTTCTCCCGCCCTCTCCCGGGCGGGCTGGCCGCCGGTGAGCTCCCGCAGGCTCTTGTAGAGCACCTCCCGCTCTCCGGGCCGGATCTCCGACAGGACCTGTGTCAACGCCCGGTCCGTCTCCCGCTCCCGGAGAAGGAATTGCCGCAGCTCCGCTGCCGCAGCCGTCTCCCGCCGGGGGGACGGGGCGGC
>CALXDB010000193.1 GCA_944386955.1 uncultured Oscillospiraceae bacterium | reverse complement strand
GCCTTGATGGTGATGCCCCGCTCCTTCTCCAGATCCATGTTGTCCAGGATCTGGTTCTCCATGTCCCGCTCCGCCACGGCGCCGCACTGCTCCAGCAGCCGATCCGCCAGCGTGGACTTGCCGTGGTCGATATGGGCAATGATTGAAAAATTACGGATATTTTCCTGTTTTACCATAGATTCACCTCGAAATAGGATCGGCAAGTCCACGCGGGGCCCCGCGGCAGCGGGGCGGCGCGCAGCGCCGTGAAAATCAAATCGCAAAAGGGGCCCTGCTTATTTGTTCAGTCCGCTCACCCGCTCGTCGGTGGAGTGGAACACCTGGGCCACGCTCTGGCTGAGGCCGGGGTACTTCTCCGCCAGAGCGGCGTCGGACATATTGGGCCACTCCCCCTGATACTCCTCCAGTGCGGCGGCGTACTGGGCCCGGGCCAGGAGCATGTCCGCCGTGACCATGCCGTTGTCCATGACGGCGGCCTTGGTGGAAAAATAGCTCTCATTTCCCCCGGCGCTGCGGTACAAAAGCCGCAGCAGCTGGTAGAGGGCTCCGCTGAGACAGGCCCCGGCGGCGGTAATGGCCGAGCGGTCCCCCATCTTCCCCAAAAGGTCAAACAGCACGCAGGTGGTGTTCACCACCAGCTTCTTCTGCAGGGTGGCCATGATGCTGCCCTTGAGCACCGTGCCCTTCTCCTGGCTGGCGTCGTACAGGTCCTCGCTGACGATGATGGCCCCGTCCCGGCTCATGGTGCGGCCCAGCATGAAGTCGGCGGACACATTATAGTAGTCGCAGGCCCGGGTAACAAAGTTGAGCCCCGGCTCCCGCACCCCATTCTCATAGTGGCTCAGCAGCGCCTGGCTAATGCCCAGCTCCGCCGCGGCCTTTCGCTGGCTGACGCCCTTCTCCTGCCGCAGCAGGGATAAAGTCCGTGAAAAATCCTCTCGCATTGGTTCTTCCTCTTTCTGTATTCTATACGGGAAGTATATTATACGAAATGCAATACCATTTGTAAAGAGGAAATTTTCCGGTGCAAAAAGGCGGCGGACATCTGCTGATGTCCGCCGCCTTTTCTTATGATCTGACCGTTGCGTTCGTTATCTGCAGGCAAGAAGGAACGAGCCCATCATCAGCACCGCCAGCAGCAGGGCGGAGCCCTCCAAAACGATCTTGGCGAGAGCCTCCGTTTTCATCCTTGTTCGCCTCCTTTTCTGTCATTTCCTAAAAATTGATTGGAATTACGCCCCGTAATAGGCCTTGCGGTACATGTCCTTGATCTCGCGGATCAGGGGATACCGGGGATTGGCGCCGGTGCACTGGTCGTCGAAGGCCTGCTCCGCCATGGCGTCCAGGTTGTCCAGGAAGTACTGCTCGTCCACGCCGTAGTCCCGGATGGTCTTCTTGATGCCCACGGCCTCCTTCAGCCCCTCGATCTTCTCGACGAGCTTCTCCACCGCCTCGTCGTCGCTGGCGGCCTGGATGCCGCAGAACCGGGCGCACTCGGCGTACCGGGCTTTGGTGTGGGGGTAGGCGTACTGGGGGAAGGTGCCCATCTTGGGGGGGACCTCCTCACTGTTGTACCGCACCACCAGGGAGATCATCAGGGCGTTGGCCACACCATGGGGCAGGTGGTGGAATGCCCCCAGCTTGTGGGCCATGGAGTGGCAGACCCCCAGGAAGGCGTTGGCGAAGGCCATGCCCGCCATGCAGGAAGCGTCGGCCATCTTCTGCCGGGCCTCCACATTGCTGCCGTCGCTGTAGGCGGCAGGGAGATAATCGAAGACGTTCTTCATGGCCTTCAGGGCGAGACCGTCGGTGTAGTCGGTGGCCATCATGGAGGCGTAGGCCTCCAGGGCGTGGGTCAGCACGTCGATGCCGCTGGCACTGGTGAGGCCCTTGGGCTGGCTCATCATGTTGTCCGTGTCCACAATGGCCATGTTGGGCAGCAGCTCGTAGTCCGCCAGGGGGTACTTGATGCCCGTCTCCTGGTCGGTGATGACGGCGAAGGGGGTCACCTCACTGCCGGTGCCGGAGGAGGTGGGGATGGCCACGAAGTAGGCCTTCTCCCCCATCTTGGGGAAGGTGTACACCCGCTTGCGGATGTCCACAAAGCGCATGGCCAGATCCTGGAAGTCCACCTCCGGGTGCTCATAGAGGACCCACATGATCTTGGCGGCGTCCATGGCGCTGCCGCCGCCGAGAGCCACGATCACGTCGGGCTGGAAGGCCGCCATGGCCTTGGCGCCCGCCTGGGCGTTGGCCAGGGTGGGATCGGGCTGCACGTCGGAGAACACGGTGTAGACGATGCCCATCTCCTGGAGCTTGTCGGTGATGGGCTTGGTGTAGCCGTTCTGATAGAGGAAGGAGTCGGTGACCAGGAAGGCCTTCTTCTTCCCCAGCACGTCCCGCAGCTCGTTGAGGGCCACGGGCATGCAGCCCTTCTTGAAATACACCTTCTGGGGGGTACGCAGCCACAGCATATTCTCTCTCCTCTCCGCCACGGTCTTGATGTTCAGAAGCTGCATGGGGCCCACGTTCTCACTGACGCTGTTGCCGCCCCAGCTGCCGCAGCCCAGAGTCAGGGAGGGCCGCAGCTTGAAGTTGTAGAGGTCGCCGATGCCGCCGTGGCTGGAGGGGGTGTTCACCAGGATGCGGCAGGTCTTCATGGCCGCCTCGAAGATGCTGAGCTTCTCCGTCTCCTTGGGATCGATGTAGATGCCCGCGGTGTGGCCGTAGCCGCCGTCGGCCACCAGCCGCTCCGCCTTGGCGACGGCCTCCTCGAAGGTCTCCGCCTTGTACATGGCCAGCACCGGGGACAGCTTCTCGTGGGCAAAGGGTTCGCTGATGTCTACGCTCTCCACCTCGCCCATGAGGATCTTGGTGCCCGCCGGCACCGTGACGCCGGCCATCTCCGCGATGGTCTCGGCGCTCTGGCCCACGATCTTGGCGTTGAGGGCCCCATTGATGAGAATGGTGCTGCGGACCTTGTCCAGCTCGCCGCCCTTCAGGAAGTAGCAGCCCCGGGCGGCAAACTCCGCCTTAGCCGCGTCGTACACGTCGGAGAGAACGGTGACGGACTGCTCGCTGGCGCAGATCATGCCGTTGTCAAAGGTCTTGGAGTGGATGATGGAGTTCACTGCCACCCGGATATCGGCGGTGCTATCGATAATGATGGGCACGTTGCCGGCCCCCACGCCCACGGCGGGCTTGCCGGAGGAGTAGGCCGCCTTCACCATGCCGGGGCCGCCGGTGGCGAGGATCAGGTCCGCCTCCCGCATGACCTGGTTGGTGAGCTCCAGGCTGGGCACGTCGATCCAGCCGATGATCCCCTCGGGGGCCCCGGCCTTCACCGCTGCCTCCAGTATGATCCGGGCGGCCTCGATGGTGCAGCCCTTGGCCCGGGGGTGGGGGGAGATGAGGATGGCGTTGCGGGTCTTCAGAGCGATGAGGCACTTGAAGATGGCGGTGGAGGTGGGATTGGTGGTGGGGATCACCGCGGCGATGAGCCCCACAGGCTCGGCGATGCGGCGGATGCCGTAGGCCTTGTCCTCCTCAATGACACCGCAGGTCTTCAGACCCTTGTAGGCGTTATAGATATACTCGGCGGCGTAGTGGTTCTTGATGACCTTGTCCTCCACCACGCCCATGCCCGTCTCCTCCACGGCCATCTTGGCCAGGGGGATGCGCTGCATATTGGCGGCCTTAGCGGCCTCGAAGAAGATCTTGTCCACCTGCTCCTGGGAGTAGGCGGCGAAGCGGCGCTGGGCGGCGCGCATGGCCTCCATTTTGGCGGTGAGGGCCTCAGCGCTGTCGATGACGGCGGGGACTTTCATATCGTTCTGCATCATAAAGAAAACCTCCAAGCGTTGTCGTCCGAAGTTTGTTAATGTTTTAACGCTTTTGCTGTTTCACAGTATAGGCCCTTGTGAAAGTTTTGTCAATACATGTTTCACGTTTTTGATAAAGTTTTAACAAACTGTTCACATCTGCCTGCCGGGACCTGCTGTTTCTGCTCACTTTTTCCAAAACAGGGGCAAAAAATACCGGAAGGCAGGGAATTTCCCCACCTTCCGGTGAAAAAGTGCGGTAATTCAGTTCATCTGCTTGCGGCGGGAGAGGTTCATGGTGCCGTCCTGCATGGAGCTGACCCAGTCCAGGCTCTTGCCGGTGCCCTC
>CALXDB010000192.1 GCA_944386955.1 uncultured Oscillospiraceae bacterium | reverse complement strand
CTTAGAACCTTGGTTCTAAGCTGATTTTCACCGAGCCGCAGCGAGGTGTTTCGGAGCGCAACTGAGCGCAGCGAGGCTCTTAGCGCGGAGATGCCTACTTTTCTTTCGCGAGAAAAGTAGGCCGCCGGAGGCAGAACACCTGCCGACGTGCGTCGACCATCGAAAAAACGACACCCGCCCTCGTCAGAGGGCAACAAAAGAAACCGCGCCGGTCCCGGCAATCGAGGGGACAAAAAAGGAGGAGCCTCCCATGCGGATACAAAACAGAATGCCCCAGGCGCTGGCTGTGTTTCTGGGGAACGCCGCCGCACCGGCGGACCGGGGCGTAGTCTTTGACCCTTTCTGCGCCGGAGGTGTACTGCCCGCGGTGATGACCGCCCTGGGAGACCGTTCTCTCGCCTTCGTGGGCCGGAACTGGTCCGCACTGGACGGTGAAGAGGAGCCGGGGACCTTCGACTGCGTCGTCACCTCCTTTCCCTTTCTCTCCCCCGGCGCCGCCGGCGGAGAGGAGGCCGCCCTCCTCCGGGTGATGGACTGCCTCAAGCCCGGAGGCCGCTGCGCCTGCGTAGTGTCCGCCGGCCTTCTGGGCCGGGACAGCCGGGATGCCCGACTGGTCCGGCAGCGGCTGACGGAGGAGCTGGACCTGGAGCTGCTGCTCCTCCTCCCCGAGGACACCTTCCCCGACACCCGGGTCTACAGCGCCGTCCTCCTCTTCCGCCGGGAAATCCCGGAGCGCCCCGCCGTCACCGTGGTGGATCTCCGGGACGGCACCCTCTCCCCGGACACCTTGGCCCAGGTCCAGAGCGCCGCGGAGAGCGGCCGGTGGGACGGCCTCCGGGCCCTCCGCCTCCCACGGGAGGACGTGGAGGCCCCCGGCTATGTCCTTACTCCCGACCGCTACGATCTCCAGCCCCAGGAGGGCCGCCGGGGCGCAGCTCCCTTTGACGCCACCAGCTACGCTCTGGGGGAGCTGGACAGGATCTTCGACCAGTGCTTCCCCAATGCCGCCCTGCGCATCCCCGAGGGGGACTGCCCCTACCCCCGCCGCCGGGGCGGCGACCTCTTCCGCCTGCGCACCGGCCAGCAGCTGCCGGAGGGCGCCGGATCGGGGCCCTATCCCCTCTACCAGGGCGCCGGCGTCTGCGGCTATACCGACTTCTGCAATACGGGAGAGGTCCTGCCGGTATATGTTATCAACCGGGTGGGAGACTACTGCGGTCGGGTATATCTCTCGGAGAAGCCCTGCTTCGTCCAGCAGAACTCCATCTCCCTCACCGCCCGGGAGCCGGAGGACTTTGACAGCGTGTTCCTCTATTTCCTCCTCCGCTCCGCCCGGCTGAACCAGTGGAAGATCCGCTCCACTAAGCCCTACATCCGCCAGGAGGCCGTGCGGGACACCTGGTTTATTGTCCCGCCCATTGAGGTCCAGCGGACCTTCTCCCGGAGGGTAGAGGGCCGGTTTAGCCAGATTTTGACCATTTTGGAGGAACAATCTTACGTTATGCGCCAGGAGGCCCTGTTCTGACCTCTGGAAATGGCGGATAAAGTGTGGTATACTGGCGGTAAGATCACGAGAAGGAGGCGGTGGAGATGACCAGGGAGGCTCTTTGCCGGGCGGCTTGGGACATGCTGGAACGATCCTACGCCCCCTACTCCCGCTTCCGGGTGGGAGCGGCGCTGGAGTGCGCCGACGGATCCGTATTCACCGGCTGCAACGTGGAGAACGCCGCCTACTCCCCCAGCCTCTGCGCCGAGCGGGTGGCGGTGGGCAAAGCGGTCAGCGAGGGGCATCGGGATTTTGTCCGCCTGGCTGTGGCTGCCGATACCGACGACTTCACCACTCCATGCGGGGTGTGCCGTCAGGTGCTGTGGGAGTTTGCGCCGGATCTGGAGGTACTGCTCTATAACCGCCGGGGCGAAATAAAAGTACTGCCCCTCCGCCAGCTGCTGCCCTACAGCTTCGACAGCAGTTCTTTGAAGGGCTGAAGCCCTCTGTCCCAGAAACGTGCGCGGTTCCCCGGCTTCTGTGGAAGCTGCTATCTACGCGCCCTGTGGGCGCAGGGGAGGTATTGCCATGCGATTTGTCTACTATCTGTCCACGGATCATTCCATGCCGCCGGAGGACTGCCGCCTTGCCTGGAACACGCCGATCCGGCAGGGGTCCTTTGGCTTTCTGCTGGAGGAGGCAGAGCCCTATCCTACGGAGCTCATCGGGCTCCACGCCCTGCCGGATGTGTATCGGCTGGAGCTGCTGAAGAATCCGGAGACCCTGCCTGTGCTGAAGGCCTACCTGGAGGAAAACATGGCCCCCGGGACCCAGGTCCAGCTGTGGCAGGTGGCCACCAACCGCCACCGCAGCCGCCGTCCCTGCCTCTACCGGGGCAAGCTGTCGGAGCTGAGCGGAGATACCTTCCAGCTCCTCTTCGGCAGTGAGGAGCTGTGCATTCAAATCGAGTATTGACCTGGGGCGGCTGCCGCCCCGGAAAGGAGACACTATGGCGTCCAACCGCATCGGCCGCATCAACGAGGAGATCCAGCGGGAGCTGAGCGCACTGCTGCGCACCGTGAAGGACCCCCGGCTGCAAAGCGGCCTTTTTACCATCACCCATGTGGACACCACCAGCGACCTGCGCTGGGCCAAGGTATTCATTTCCGCCCTGGACAAGAGCCAGGAGGCGGAGATGATGAAAGGGCTGAAGTCCGCCGCCGGGTATCTCCGGCGGGAGCTGGGCAGCGCCCTGGGGCTGCGGTACACCCCCCAGCTCCAGTTCATTGCCGACGACTCCATCGAGAAGGGGGCCCACATCCTGGAGATGCTGCGGGATCCCCAGGTGGTGAAGCCTGCCAACCCCGCCAACGAGCACATCCATCTGGAAGACGAGGAGTAACCGGAACATGACCGTACAGGAAGCCGCTGCCCTTCTGCAGGGCAAGGATCAGATTCTCATTCTCACCCACCGCCGTCCCGACGGGGACACCATCGGCTGCGCCGCCGGGCTGTGCGCCGCCCTGCGCCGCCTGGGCAAGACGGTCTATGTGCTGGAGAACCCGGAGGTCACCGACATCAACCGGGGGTATGTGGAGCCCTACTGGGCCCCGGCGGACTTTGCGCCGGATTTTGTGGTGTCGGTGGACATCGCCGCAAGGCAGCTGTTCTACCCGGCGGCGGAGCGGTACCTCCCCCGGGTGGACTTGGCTATCGACCACCACTCCTCCCAGGAGTTTTTTGCAAAAGAGACCTGTCTGGAGGCGGATCGGGCCGCCTGCGGCGAGATCATCTACGCCATTTGCAGGGAGCTGGGGGAGATCACGCCGGAGATCGCCCTGCCCCTCTACGCGGCGGTGGCCACGGACACGGGGTGCTTTGTCTACGCCAACACCACCGCCAACACCCACGCGGTGGCGGCGGCCCTTTTGGAGACGGGCATCGACTATTTTTCCGTCAACAAGCGGCATTTCCGCACCAAGAGCCGGAGAAGGCTGGCCCTGGAGGCGGACATGCTGGCCAACATGGAATTTTTTGACGAGGGCCGGGGGGTCTTCATGGCGGTGCCCCGGAGCCTCATGGAGTCCCTCCAGGCCACGGAGAACGACGCGGAGGACCTCTCTACCCTGGCGGGGATCATCGAGGGAGTGGACTGCGGCGCGGTGCTGCGGGAGCTCCCCGACGGCAGCTGGAAGCTGTCCCTCCGCACGGGGGCCAACGGCCGGGTGAACGCCACCAAGGTATGCAGGCTGCTGGGCGGCGGCGGCCACGCCATGGCCGCCGGGGCCACGGTGTCCGGCACCCTGCCGGAGGTGAAGGAGCAGATCCGCGCCGCCGTAGCGGCGGTACTGGCGGAGGAGGCGGAGTAAAAAAGGGCCTCCCCCAAGGGGGAGGGCTTTTTTTCTGCCCGCTGACGAGGGCGGGCGTCGTTTTGTCGATGGCCGACGCACGTCGGCAGGTGTTTTGCCTCCGGCGGGTGACTTTTCTCGCGGAAGAAAAGTCACCAAAAGTCCGCATAGAACCTACGGTTCTAAGGACTCCCTTGTTTCCTACCGAAACCTGGAAGTCAGGGAGGCGTTTGGTCGTTGGTTTGTCCGGGTGACGCCTGTTTGGGTCATCTTCTGCTTGAAGCGCCGCGCGACCGCGCGCTCGTGCGGTGGGTAGACGATAGGTCCAAAGCCTTCCCCCGCTGGGGGAAGGTGCCTCCGAAGGAGGCGGATGAGGGCCCGCACGGTGCAAGGAATCGGTAGAAGGAAGTCTCTGCCCTTGGGCTCCCC
>CALXDB010000191.1 GCA_944386955.1 uncultured Oscillospiraceae bacterium | reverse complement strand
ATTCCCACTCGATGGTACCGGTGGGCTTCGGAGTCAGGTCGTAGAGCACACGGTTGACGCCCTTCACCTCATGGGTGATGCGATCCGTAATGTGCTGCAGCAGGGCAAAGGGAACATCCTCCACGGTGGCGGTCATGGCATCCTTGGTATTCACCGCACGGATGATGACGGGCCATGCATCGGTGCGCTTGCCGTCCTGTACGCCTACGCTCTTGAAGTCGGGAATGGCGGTGAAGTACTGCCACACCTTGCCCTCCAGGCCGTTCTTGGCAAACTCCTCCCGCAAAATGGCGTCGCTCTCCCGCACCGCCTCCAGACGGTCCCGGGTGATGGCGCCCAGGCACCGAACGCCGAGGCCGGGGCCGGGGAAGGGCTGACGGAACACCATGTTGTCGGGCAGCCCCAGGGCCTTGCCCACCACGCGGACCTCGTCCTTGAACAGCAGCTTGATGGGCTCCACCAGCTCAAACTGCAGATCCTCCGGCAGACCGCCCACGTTGTGGTGGGCCTTCACGCCGCCGCTCTCCAGAATGTCGGGATAAATGGTGCCCTGGGCCAAAAACTCAATGCCCTCCAGCTTCCGGGCCTCCTCCTCAAAGACACGGATGAACTCCGCGCCGATGATCTTTCGCTTGGTCTCCGGATCGGCCACACCGGCCAGCTTGTCCAGAAAACGGTCCACCGCATCCACATAGATGAGGTTGGCGTCCATCTCATCCCGGAACACCTTCACCACCTGCTCCGGCTCCCCCTTGCGGAGAAGGCCGTGGTTGACGTGGACGCACACCAGCTGCTTGCCGATGGCCTTGATGAGCAGGGCCGCCACCACAGAGGAGTCTACGCCGCCGCTGAGGGCCAGCAGCACCTTCTTGTCCCCCACCTGGGCCTGAATGTCCGCCACCTGCTGGGCGATAAACTGCTCCGCCAGAGCGGTCGTGGTGATCCGCTCCATGGTATCAGGGCGCTTGTTGCTCTGCATATCTTTTTTCCTCCTGATTCAAATTCCGTTCTTCTCCCGCCCCAGGGGCCCGGGAGACAGAGGCCCTTTCGGCCTCCTCACATCTTTTTCAGTATACCATATTTCCCCTGTTCTCTGCAACAAAAACCCCCTATCTCTGGGAACGTCCTTTTTTCAAGAGATACGCAGCGCCATAGGCGATTGCCGTCAATGTGATCGCAATGACAAGATGGATCGGCAGAGCAATTCCGAACAACATGGCGCTGTGCTCCCGATCACTTAACACAGACGGCATGGCAATGACACTTACCAAAATGGTCAGCACAGCAGAAAAGATGGGCGCTGTCCAAAGCGCTGTCCTTCTGAGGCAGAAAAGGATCCCCACACACAGCACAGGAATCACACCGAACACAGACACATTCCACCAATCCATACAACGGCCTCCTTTTCTGAAGCGATCCTGTTTTGTCCCCTGATTGTCAATTTCATTATATAAAAAAGCCTTTTCCATTGCAATGCAAAAAGGCCCCGGGAACTTAAAAATCCCAGGGGCCTTTTGGGCTGGAAAATGGACAAAATCTTTTACCGGCTGCCGGCCAGGTCCTCCATGGCCTCCTCGCTCATGCGGTAGAGGGCCCACTCGTCGGCGGGACGGGCGCCCAGAGCGGTATAGAAGGCGATGCCCGCCTTGTTCTCGTGCTGGCACCACCACTCCAGACGGCCGCACCGGCGCTCCAGCGCGATCTTGGCCAGACGGCGGAGCAGAGCCTTGCCGTAGCCCCGGCCCCGGTACTCGGGCAGGACGTACATGTCCTCCAGGCAGATGCCGCCCCGGCCCAGGAAGGTGGAGTAGTTGTGGAAGAAGAGGGCGAAGCCTACCTCCAGACCGTCGTCCACGGCGAAGAGCACCTCCGCCTTCCGGTGCTGGAAGAGGCTCTCGTCCAGAAGGGTCTCCGTGGCCACCACCTGGTCGCCGAGACCCTCGTAGGCCGCCAGCTCCTTGATGAACCGGAGGATGAGGGGCACATCGGCCTGACAGGCGTAGCGGAAGGTGAGGTTCTCCCGCTCCTCCGCCTTGGGGGGCTGGATCTCCAGGCAGGTGATGTCGATAGGCTCCAGATCCACGCTGCGGCCCTCCTGCCGGGCGGTGAGCACCGCCTTGGCGGTGTCGATGGCGGTGATGCAGGTGACGCTGTGCTCCACGGCGCTGCGGCGGATATGGAAACCGTCGGTGTCGCTGCGGCGGCCTCTGGTGGGGGTGTTGATGATGAGATCCACCTGGCCGGAGGCAATGGCGTCCAGAATGTTGGGGTGGGTATTACCGGCCTTCTCCACCATACGGCAGGGGACCCCCGCCGCCTGGAAGGCCTGGGCGGTGCCGCCGGTGGCCAGGATGGAGATGCCCATGTCCGCAAGGCCCGCGGCGATCTCCGCCGCCTCGGCCTTGTCCTCGTCCTTCACGGTGAAGACCACCTGGCTGCCCGCCTTGGGCAGCTTAGTGCCGCCGGCCTTGAAGGCCTTCAGCATGGCCTGGGGGAAGCTCTCGGCGATGCCCAGCACCTCGCCGGTGGACTTCATCTCCGGCCCAAGGCCGGTGTCCACGTCGGTGAGCTTTTCAAAGCTGAACACCGGCAGCTTCACCGCCCACAGTCCCGCCTCGGGATAGAGGTCGGTGCCCCAGCCCAGATCCCGCAGCTTCTGGCCCAGCATGACCCGGGCCGCCAGGTCGATGACCGGCACGCCGGTGACCTTGGAGATGTAGGGGATGGTACGGGAGGAGCGGGGATTCACCTCGATGACGTAGACCTCCCCCTCGTGGATGATGAACTGGATATTGATGAGGCCGATGACCCCCAGGGCCCGGGCCAGATCCCGGGTGTAGCGGAGGATGGTGGCCTTCTGCTGACGGGTGATGTGGAGGGGCGGATAGACGCTGATGGAGTCGCCGGAGTGGATACCGGCCCGCTCCACGTGCTCCATGATGCCGGGGATCAGGATGTCCTCCCCGTCGAACACGCCGTCCACCTCTACCTCACGGCCCATGAGGTACTTGTCCACCAGGATGGGGTGCTCCTGGGTGGTCTGGTTGATGATGGCCATGAAGTCCCGGATGTTCTTGTCGTTATAGGCGATCTCCATGCCCTGTCCGCCCAGCACATAGGAGGGGCGCACCAGCACCGGGTAGCCCACGGCGTGGGCGGCCTCCAGGGCCTCCTCGGTGGTAAAGACGGTCATGCCCTTGGCACGGGGGATGCCGCACTGGTTCAAAATCTCGTCAAACCGCTCCCGGTCCTCGGCGGCGTCCACGCCGTCGGAGGAGGTGCCCAGGATGGGCACGCCCATGTCGGTGAGAGCCTGGGCCAGCTTGATGGCGGTCTGTCCGCCAAACTGGACCACGGCGCCCCAGGGGTGCTCCAGCTCCACCACGGCCTCCACGTCCTCAGCGGTGAGGGGCTCAAAGTACAGCTTGTCCGCCACGTCGAAGTCGGTGGACACGGTCTCCGGGTTGTTGTTGACGATAATGGTCTCGTAGCCAAGGCGCTTGAAGGCCCAGACAGAGTGGACGGAGCAGTAGTCAAACTCCACGCCCTGGCCGATGCGGATGGGGCCGGAGCCCAGCACCAGGATCTTCTTCCGGGGAGGCCGGTCCTCGCTGCGGTGGGCCTCCGGGTCTGCGGCGGAGAGGAAGGGGGCCATGGGCACGTTGGGGGCCATCTCGCCTACCACCGGCATGTGGAGGGGAGCAATGGCCTCGTTCTCCTCGTCGTAGGTGGAGTAGTAGTAGGGGGTCTGGGCCTCGAACTCGGCGGCGCAGGTATCCACCATCTTGAAGGCGGGGACGATGCCGTGCTGCTGGCGGAGGTCCTTGATCTCCACCCGCTCCTTGCCGGTGAGGGCGGCGATATCCGCATCGGCAAAGCCCATGACCTTGGCCTGGCGCAGGGTCACCGCGTCCAGATGGCCGTGGTCCAGACGGTCCTCCATATCCACGATGGCCTTCAGGCGGTCCAGGAACCACAGGTCCACCTTGGTGATGCCGTTGATCTTCTCCGGAGAGAAGCCCCGGCGGAGGGCCTCCGCCATGACGAAGAGCCGCTGGTCGTCCACGTTCTTGAGACGGCTCTCGATCTCCTCGGTGTAAGCCTTGTCAAGGCCGGGCAGCCGCAGGGACTTTACCGGCAGCTCCAGGGAGCGGATGGCCTTCAGAAGAGCGCCTTCAAAGCTATTGCCGATAGCCATGACCTCGCCGGTGGCCTTCATCTGGGTGCCCAGGGTCCGGCTGGCGGTGGTGAACTTGTCGAAGGGCAGACGGGGGATCTTCAGCACGCAGTAGTCCA
>CALXDB010000190.1 GCA_944386955.1 uncultured Oscillospiraceae bacterium | reverse complement strand
TTGTAACATTCCGGATGTTGTTCTATTGTGCGAAACTACATTCTAAAATAGTTACACTCTTAGGATAGACCACTTTTGCCCTTCCGTCAACCGTTTTTATGGATCTCGCCGGAAAATATACGTTTTGGATAAAATATTCCCAGAGTTTTGCACGAATTTCCTAAGAGCGGCACAGTGTTTCTGTCAGTAGAACCGAAAGTCCGTTTTCCGCCGCAAAAGGGCAAAAAATGCCCTCCGCCGGCATTGTGGCGGAGGGCTTATGCAGATCGTAGGGTTATGCAAGCTCCTGCGAGATCTCCCGGCAGACCTCCTTCAGGCGGCTGGAAATCACCGAGAGCTTCAGCTTTTTCATACGGCTGGTGGGGCCGGAGATGCTGACGGCGGCAACGGCCACGCCGTTGCGCAGGATGGGCGCGGCCACACAGGTCAGCCCCGCCTCCCGCTCCTCGTCGTCCAGGGCGTAGCCCAGCCGGCGCACCTTCTCCAGCTCCTCCTCCAGCTGGGCCACGGTGCGGATGGTCTTCTCCGTGTAAGCCTTCATTGGGTGCTCCTCATAGATAGAGAGGTCGATGTCCTCGCCGAAGGCCAGCAGGCACTTGCCCACCCCGGCGCAGTAACAGTCATTGCGGGAGCCGATCTCCCAGTTGAAATGGATGATCTGGCCGCCCTCCTCCCTCCAGACGATGACGCTCTGATACACGTCGCTGCGGGAGCGGTCCAGAATCGAAACATTGACCGCCTCGCCGAACTCCTCGTGAAGCTGCCGGGTGTAGGGCCGGACCACTTTCCGAAGACCCATCCGGTCTCCGATTCCCATTCCCAGCACAAACAGCTTCTTGCCCAGACTGTAGCGCCCCGTCTCCATATTCTGCTCCACAAAGCCCTTGTTCTCCAAGGTAACCAGGGTGCGGTACACCGTGCTTTTATAGATCTTGAGGTCCTGACTGATGGCGGTGATGCTGGCCTCTCCTCCCTTTGCATGGAGGTAGAGGAGGATGTCCAGCGCCCGGTCCACAGAATTGATGATCACAGAGGCCGACGTTTCCACAAAACACGCTCCTTTCTTAACGGCATCCTACCATATTTCATACCATTCATACCATATTTATCAGAGCGGTGCAACGGGAAAACTATAAAAAATTATTTTTGAGTGGGTTTTCGGGGGAAATCTGTGCAATTGCACCAAGTTCCTCCCTGAAACTTTGGCTCATCCAGTGATTGACAGAGAGGCGGTTCAGTGGTACGATTGCATTGTGCGAAACAACGTTCTAATCTTTAGAACCGAGACAGGAGGAACGATCGTGAAAGTTGAAACCAAGCCCGCCAGATGCAAGGAGTGCGGTCTGTGCAAGGCCAACTGCCCGAAAGGGGCGATTTCCTTTTCCGAGCATACCAACGCAGCCGGATACCATCCGGCAGTCATCAACGATGAGCTGTGCATTGCCTGCGGGATCTGCTACACCGTTTGTCCCGACGGCGTATTCCATGTGTTAGGTAAGGAGGCGTGACGACATGGCAGAAATGATGAAGGGCAACGAGGCCATCGCCGAGGCCGCGATCCGTGCGGGCGTCCGGTTCTACGCCGGCTACCCCATTACCCCCTCCAGTGAGATCATGGAGTACCTGTCCTGGCGCCTCGACGAGGTGGGCGGCAGCTTTGTCCAGGCCGAGAGTGAGCTGGCCGGCATCAACATGGTCATCGGCGCCTCCGCCTGCGGCGTGCGGGCCCTGACCGCCTCCTCCGGCCCGGGCATCAGCCTGAAGCAGGAGGGTATCTCCACCCTGTGCGACGAGGGTCTGGCTGCGGTGGTCATCACCCAGGTCCGCTACGGCAACGGCCTCGGCACTCTGCTGTCCGCCCAGTGCGACTACAACCGAGAGACCCGCGGCGGCGGCCAGGGCGACTACCGCTGCATCGTGCTGTGCCCCTCCTCCATTCAGGAGTTTGTGGATCTGATGCGTCCGGCCTATGAGCTGGCGGAGAAGTACCGCACCGTGGTGGTGATGATGGGCGAGGGCACCCTGGGCCAGATGATGGAGCCCGTGGAGCTGCCCGACTTTGTGGAGCCCGAGCGCCACCCCTGGGCCCTCAACGGCCACTACACCTATAAGAAGATCGGCATCTTCGAGCGGGATTCCCGCAAGGAGGCCGTGGAGCTGGTGGAGAAGTACAACACCATCAAGGCCAACGAGCAGCGCTGGTTCGACGAGGGCGTGGAGGACGCGGACTATGTGTTCGTAGCCTACGGCGTTCCCGGCCGGGCCACTCTGGGCGCCATCCGCGAGCTGCGGGCCCAGGGCGAGAAGGTGGGTCTCATCCGTCCCATCACCGTGTGGCCCTTCCCTGAGAAGGCCTTCGCTAAGATCAACCCCAACGTCAAGGGCGTCATCACCGTGGAGGAGAACGCCACCGGCCAGCTGGTGGACGACGCCGCCCTGTACATTAAGAAGACCCACAAGGACCGCAATATTCCCGCCTACGCGCTGACCTATGTGTTCAATACGCCTCCCATTCACAGCATCAAGGAGGACTATTTCAAGGTCAAGAACGGCGAAATCAAGGAGGTCTATTGATATGGCTACCAAGGAGAGAAAAGTCCCCGCCCTGGTGGATAAGCCCATGGATTTCTGCCCGGGCTGCGGCCACGGCGTTGTCAGCCGTCTGATCATGGAGGCTCTGGAGGAGCTGGATCAGCTGGATAACATCATCTTCCCCATCGGCGTGGGGTGCTCCTCCAACCTGGGCGCCGGCCTGGAGTGCGACCGTCTCCACTGCTGCCACGGCCGCGCCGGCGCAGTGGCTACCGGCATGAAGCGGGTAAACCCGGACGTTCTGGTGGTATCCTACCAGGGCGACGGCGACGCCTATAACATCGGCATCGCCGAGACCTTCAACGCCGCCTACCGCAACGAGGACATCACCGTCATCGTCATCAACAACACCAACTTCGGTATGACCGGCGGCCAGATGTCCTTGACCACCATGGAGGGCCAGAAGACCTCCACCTCGGTCCACGGCCGTGACTGCTCCATCACCGGCTACCCCATCCGCTTCCCCGAGATGGTAGCCCGGGAGTTCCCCGGCGCCGCTTACGCCGCCCGGGGCACCGTCACCAGCCCCGCTCAGATCAACAAGCTCAAGCAGTACATCAAGAACGCTCTGGAGGCTCAGATGAACCACGAGGGCTACTCCATCGTGGAAGTGCTGTCCCCCTGCCCCGTCAACTGGGGCATGACGCCCATCAAAGCCATGGAGCGCATTGAGAAAGAGCTGATTCCCTACTATCCCATCGGCGAATTCAAGAAGAGAGGGGAAAACCAGAAATGAAAGAGATCGTGTTTGCCGGCTCCGGCGGTCAGGGTGTCCTGACCTGCGGACTGATCGTATCCGATATCGCCGCCAGCAAGGGCATGAAGGTGACCTGGGTTCCCTCCTACGGCTCCGCCATGCGGGGCGGCACTGCCAACTGCACCGTGAAGTACGGCCCTGAGCAGATCTATAACCCCTCCCAGGAGGCCCCCGATCTGCTGCTGGCCATGAACGATCCCTCCCTGAACAAGTTCCTGCCCATCGTGGCCCCCGGCGGCACCGTGGTCATCAGCGACACGGTGGAGATCCCTGCCGACGTACGCCAGGATGTGACCATCGTGCGGGTGCCCTGCTTCGATCTGGCCACTCAGCTGAACAACCCCCGGGGCGCCAACATCATCATGACCGGCGCCATCACCAAGCTCATGGGCGATTTCTCCGCTGAGGAGGCCATCGCCGCCATGAACCGTATGTTCGAGAAGAAGGGCAAGGCCAAGTTTGCCGAGAGCAACTCCAAGGCCTTTGCCGCCGGCTTTGCAGCGGTGTAAACACGCCCCCCTTGCCGTCTGTCCCGCCCCCCTCTTGCCATTACCTTCTCAAATACATCCTAAACATCCCCTTCGTTTCCCAAACGGCCGGGACAGACGGATCATACATCCCTCCGGGCGCGGCACCGCGTCCGGCTAACAGCGAGGGCGGGTCCCTTTTTTGGGGTCTGCCCTTGCTTTTATTTTTGCCCAGTTCCTCCTGAATACAGGCGGCAGTCTTGGCAAAGGTCTTCCCAAACAGGATCCCAGTCTCTCCCGTTTCCCCTTCATACCATTCAGATCAAATGCCGGGGCCCGCAATCAACATGTTGGCTGCGGGCCCCGGCGCTGCTGTGGGATAGGAAGGAGGAGAAAAATTTAGGTAAATATCAGTCCATGTGGGAGCCGCCGTTGATGTCGATCTCCTCACCGGTGATGTAGGAGGCCTCCTTGGAGGCCAGGAAGACGATGGCGTCGGCCAC
>CALXDB010000189.1 GCA_944386955.1 uncultured Oscillospiraceae bacterium | reverse complement strand
GTGGCCCGGGTCATCCGCAGCGAGGGCGGCTACATCTGGGCCTGCAAGAACTACGACGGCGACGTGATGAGCGACATGGTGTCCACCGCCTTCGGGTCTCTGGCCATGATGACCAGCGTCCTGGTGAGCCCCGACGGCACCACCGAGTACGAGGCCGCCCACGGCACCGTCACCAAGCACTACTACAAGTACCTCAAGGGGGAGGAGACCTCCACCAACCCCATGGCCACCATCTTCGCCTGGACCGGCGCCCTCCGCAAGCGGGGCGAGCTGGACGGCCTTACGGACCTCAGCGCCTTTGCCGGGAAGCTGGAGGAGGCCTGCTACGACACCCTCAACGCCGGGATCATGACCAAGGATCTGGTGGGCCTGGTGGAGCCGGGCTTTAAGGCCACGGCGGTGAACAGCGAGGAATTTTTGGACGAGATCGCCCGCAGGCTCCAGGAGAAGCTGGCCTGAGGAGAAGAAGGAACCAACCACTGTCTTTTTTACGGGGCGGCGGAGGATGGCAAAGCCGTCTTCCGCCGCCCCGCGCCGTTTTCATCCGCCACAGGGAGGAAGAGGACTTTCTTCCCGCCGCATGAGAGGAGGAACGCCCATGGAGCTGAAAAAGGCCGCCACCGCCGGGACCATGGAGTCCGGCGACGTGATGGTCACCCTCTGTCCCGCCCAAGAGGGCGGGGTGGACCTGAGCCTCACCAGCAGCGTACAGCAGCAGTTCGGCCGCCAGATCGAGGCGGTGATCCGGGACACCCTCCGGAAGCTGGGGGTGGAGCACGCCCAGGTCACCGCTGTGGACAAGGGGGCCCTGGACTGCACCATCCGGGCCCGGGTGGCCGCCGCCGTCTACCGCAGCGCCGGCGAGACCCCGGAGAGATGGGAGGAACTGTGATGGAACGACGGTTTGTAAAGGACCGGCTGCGCCGGAGCATGATGTTCGTCCCCGGCAACAATCCGGGCATGATCAGCGACGCCCGGATCTACGGGGCCGACAGCATCATGCTGGATCTGGAGGACAGCGTGGCCTACACCGAGAAGGACGCCGCCCGCCTGCTGGTCCACAACGCTCTGAAAACCCTGGACTTTGGCCGCAAGGAGGTGGTGGTGCGGATCAACGACCTTGCCAGCGGCCTGGGGGTCCTGGACCTGGAGGCCATCATCCCCGCCGGGGTCCAAGTGGTGCGCCTTCCCAAGACGGACAGCGCCCAGGACGTGGCCGACTGCGAGGCGGAGATCGCCCGCATCGAGCGGAAACACGGCATCCCCGAGGGAGCCACCGGCATGATGGCCGCCATTGAGAGCGCCCGGGGCGTCCTCAACGCCCAGGCCATCGCCGCCGCAAGCGACCGGCTCATCGGCGTGGCCCTGGGGGCGGAGGACTACGTCACCGACCTGAAGACCACCCGCGCCGACGGCACGGAGCTCCTCTTCGCCCGGAGCATGATCCTCAACGCCGCCCGGGCGGCGGGCATCGCCGCTCTCGACACCGTGTACAGCGACGTGAACAACGAGGAGGGGTTTTTAGCGGAGGTGGCCCTTATCCGCAAGCTGGGCTTTGACGGCAAGAGCGTCATCAACCCCCGGCAGATCGAGCCTCTCCACCGCTCCTTCGTGCCCAGCGAAAAGGACCTCAAAAAGGCCTACGCTGTCATGGAGGCCATCCGGGAGGCCAACGCCCGGGGCAGCGGCGTGGCCAGTCTCAACGGAAAGATGATCGACAAGCCGGTGGTGACCCGGGCCAAGCGGCTCATCGCCCTGGCGGAGGCCGTGGAGGAGGTGGAGGAGGTATGACCATGGACAAAAACGCCCTTGAAAGGATCCCCCACATCGGGGAGATCCGCCACCGGGGACCCTTCGCTGGGACGCCGGAGAAGCACACCGCCACCTTCCAGGACCGGTCCTGGCGGCAGAACAAGGTGGTGGGGAGCCTGGAGGAGGCCATCCGCCGCACGGGGCTCCAGAACGGCATGACCATCTCCTTCCACCACCACTTCCGAAACGGAGACCATGTGGTGAACCAGGTGCTGGACACCCTGGCCCGCATGGGCTTCAAGAACCTGACCCTGGCGGCCAGCTCCCTGGCGGCAGTCCACGCCCCCCTCATCGACCACATCAAAAACGGTGTCGTCACCCGTATCGAGACCTCCGGCCTCCGGGGCGAGCTGGCGGAAGAGGTGAGCCGGGGTCTCATGGACTGCCCGGTGGTGTTCCGCAGCCACGGCGGCCGGGCCGCCGCCATCCGCAGCGGGGAGCTGCCCATCGACGTGGCCTTCCTGGGGGCCCCCAGCTGCGATCCCTACGGCAACGCCAACGGCTACAGCCGGGACGACAGCCTCCTGGCCTGCGGCTCAATGGGCTACGCCCGTACCGACGCCAAGTACGCCCGGCAGGTGGTGATCCTCACCAACCACCTGGTCCGCTACCCCAACGCCCCCTGGGCCATCCCGGAGTACGACGTGGACTACATCGTCCCCGCAGACGACATCGGGGACCCCAAGGGTATCATGTCCGGGGCCACCCGGTACACCAAGAACCCCAAGGAGCTGCTCATCGCCCAGACCGCCGCCCGGGTCATCGATGCGGCGGGGTACCTCTATGACGGCTTCTCCATGCAGATGGGCTCCGGCGGGGCCTCTCTCGCCACCGCCCGGTTCATCCGGGAGATGATGCTGGAAAAGGACATCCGCTGCCGCTTCGCCCTGGGGGGTATCACCGGCCAGATCACCGCCATGCACGAGGAGGGCCTCATCGACCGCATCCTGGACGTGCAGAGCTTTGACCTGGACGCGGCCCTGAGCCTCAAGAACAACCGCTTCCACCACCAGATCGGGGCCACCTACTACGCCAGCTTCCTCTCGGCGGCGGCAGTGGACCAGCTGGACTTCGTGGTCCTCTCCGCCCTGGAGATCGACACCGACTTCAACGTCAACGTCCTCACCGGGTCCGACGGGGTGATCCGGGGGGCCATCGGCGGCCACCCCGACGCCGCCGCCGGGGCCAGCCTCTCCATCGTGGTGGCCCCCCTGACCCGGGGCCGCATCCCCTCCGTCATCGACCGGGTGAACACCGTGGTGACCCCCGGAGCGGTGGTGGACGTGGTGGTCACGGACCAGGGGGTGGCGGTGAACCCCCGGCGGCCGGAGGTGGCGGAGCGGCTGCGGGCGGCGGGGATCCCTGTGGGCACCATCCAGCGCCTCAAGGAGAAGGCGGAGACCCTGGTGGGGAAGCCCGACCCCATCCGGTACACAGACCGGGTGGTGGGGGTTGTGCTCTACCGGGACAACACCGTCATCGACACCGTCCGCCAGATCGCCGAGCCGTGATCCGGCTGGAGTCCTGCCCCGCCCCGCCGCCTGCCCGTCTGGAGGAGTACCGCCGCCTCCTCACCGCCTGCGGCCTCACCGACGAGGGGGACGGGGACCAGACAGTGCTGGCGGTGGAGGAGGAGACGGAGAGGCTGGCGGCCTGCGGCACCCGGCGGGGGGACCTTCTGCTCCAGATCGCCGTGGGCCCCTGCTTTCGGGGGGAGGACCTGGCCGCCCGGGTCCTCTCCGCCCTCATGGCCCAGGCCCCGGGGCGGCCCTGGATGCTGTGTACCAAACCGGAAAACCGGCGGATGTTCGCCTCCCTGGGCTTCTCCCCCCTGGCGGAGACCGCCGACGCCCTCCTCATGGAGCACCGCCGGGGGACCATGGCCCGCTTCCTCTCCGCCCTCCCCCAATTTCCCGGGGAGAACGGGGCGGTGGTGTGCCACTGCGACCCCTTTACTCTGGGCCACCGCCATCTCATCGCATACGCCGCGGCCCGCTGCGCCCACCTCTACGTCTTCGTCCTCAGCGAGGACCGGGGGGCGGTGCCGGCAGCGGACCGGCTCCAGCTGGTACGGCAGGGCACGGCGGACCTGCCCAACGTCACCGTGGCGGCGGGGGGGCCCTACTTCGTCAGCCGGGCCACCTTCCCCGCCTACTTCATCAAGGACCGCAGCCGGGTGGAGGCGGTGCGGACGGACCTGGATCTGGCCCTCTTCGGCCGTCAGGCGGCCCCAGCCCTGGGCATCGTCCGCCGCTTCGTGGGGGAGGAGCCCTACTGCCCGGTGACCGCCGCCTACAACGAAAATATGCGCCGCCTGCTGCCCGCCATGGGGGTAGCGGTGGAGGAGATCCCCCGGCTGGGGGACATCAGCGCCGGGGCGGTCCGCCGCCTGTGGGCGCAGGGAAACTGGGAGGAGGTACGGTCCATGGTGCCGGAGACGACCTATGCCTGGCTGCGCAGTCACACTCCAACAGGTCCTTGACGCCCGGGAGGCCCGACGGGCCCGCCAGCTGGCCCGCCTGGGGACCCCTCTTGTGAGCCTCACCCTCAACATGCCGGGATCGG
>CALXDB010000188.1 GCA_944386955.1 uncultured Oscillospiraceae bacterium | reverse complement strand
GCCGCCTGCTGCCCCGGGAACAGTATCCCCTCTCCACCCGGATGGCCCGGCTGGTGGGGCTGCTGGCCCTTCTCCCCCTGGCGGGGATTGTGGCGGCGGTGTCCCTCTCCCCCTACTATATGGCAGACCCTCTGCTGGCCTATGTGCTGCTGCCCTTTTTCCTCCTCTCCGCCCTGTCCATTCTCTACACCGCCGCGGTGCTGGCGGACCAGGAGCGGCTGGAGCAGGAGGCCAGCCTCCTCACCATGAGCCGGGCCTACTACCGCCAGCTGGAGGAACAGCAGGAGCAGGTGCGGCGGCTGCGCCACGACATGGCGAACCACTTCACCGTTTTGGACGGCCTCCTGGAGGCGGACCGGGCCGGGGACGCCGCCGCCTATCTCCACAGTCTCCAGCAGTCCCCAGGACTTTTGAAGGGGCGGCAGTTCTGCGAGAACCGGGTGGCCAACACGGTGCTGTGCGCCAAAGCGGCGGTGCTGGCGGCGGAGGAGGTGGACTTCACCGCCGACGCGGCGGTACCGGAGGAGCTGCCCCTGCCGGGGCCGGAGCTGGGAGCCCTGCTGGGAAATCTCCTGGACAACGCCCTGGAGGCCTGCCGGAAGCTGCCCCCCGGCAGCCGGTGGGTGCGTCTCACCGTGCGGGCGGACCGGGGGCTGCTGGCGCTGCGGTGCGTCAACGCCGCCGGGACGATGCCGGAGGAGCGGGAGGGGAGGCTGCTCTCCTCTAAAGGGGAGCCGGGCCACGGCCTCGGTACGGAGACGGTACGGGACATCGTCCGCCGCCGGGGCGGCACGGTGGAGTTTCTCCCCTCTCAGGGGCAGTTTTCCTGTATTCTGTGTCTGCCTCTCCGGTGAAGGAAAGGCAAAAAACAAAAGGCCGGCCCTCTGCAAAATTTTTACAGAGGGCCGGCCTTGTTCCGATCAGCTGATGACGTGAATCTCTTTCCACTTGCCCTGACGGTAGCGGCTCAGGAAGAATATGGCCCGGACCACCCAGTCGGCGAACATGGCCAGCCAAACGCCCATCAGGCCGAGATTAAGGCCCCAGCTGCTGGCCAGCACATAGCTCAGCGCCACCCGGCAGGCAAACATAGAGCACAGGGATACCACCATGGTGAACACCGCATCGCCGGCGGCCCGCAGGGAGTTGGGCAGGGTAAACGCCATGGGCCAGAAGATGATGTTGGCCACTGCGCACACCCGCAGCACCTGGGCCGCCAGATCCATGGCCTGGGGGCTGAGGTTGAAGAGGGTCACCAGATACCCGGCGGAGAAAAACTGTATGGCGCTCATGACCAGCATACACAGGTAGCCGGCGGACACCAGCTGACGGGTGTAGCGCTGGGCCTGCTCCACCTCGCCTGCGCCCATGCACCGGCCGATCACTGTGATGATGGCGAGCCCAAGAGCCATACCCGGCACATTGACCACGCCGGCTACGCTGTTGGCAATGGCGTTGGCCGCTACAGCGGAGGTGCCGAAGGTGGTGACCAGATTCAGCACCAGCAGCTTGCCGGCCTGGAACATGCCGTTCTCCATGCCGTTGGGAATACCGATGAACAGGATCCGCTTCACCATATCCCAGCGGAATTGGAAGCGCAGCAGGCCCTCCACCCGCACCAGATTTTCCGGGTGGTTGAGCATCGCCATGATGATGATGGCTGCGGCAACACGGGAAGCCAATGTGCCGATGCCTGCGCCGGCGGCGCCCATATCATACCCATAGATCAAAATGGCGTTGACGGCGATATTGATGATATTGATGATGAGGGAGCAGAGCATGGAGACCTTGCTGTTGCCCATGGCCCGGAACAGGGCGGCGCCGGCATTGTATACGCCCATGAAGGGGTATGCCGCCGCCGTCAGCAGAAAGTAGATGAGGGCGCTGTCCATCACATCCGGCTCAACCTGTCCGAAAATCAGGGCCAGGATATGCTGGCGGAAGACCAGAGCGATCGCCATCAAAAACAGAGATACGGCAGTCATGGCGTACAGCAGCTGCTTGGCAGCAGTTTTGGCGCTGTCAGGCTCCTGATGTCCCAGATACTGCGACACTACCACTGCGCCGCCGGTGCTGAGGGCGGAGAAGATCTGGATAATGAGCGTATTGATGTTGTCCACCAGGGAGACGCCGGACACGGCGGCCTCTCCGGCGGTGGTGACCATGACGGTGTCCGCCATACCGACAGTCATCAGCAGCATCTGCTCGATCACCAGGGGGATAATCAGCCGCAGCAGATCACTTCGGCTGAACAGGGGTCTTGTTGTTTGCAGGGTCTTCTCCGGCACAGCACTGCCTCCTTCAATGGTCCACACAAAATTACCCGGAGCAGCGGTATCCGCCGGACGTCAGCGGGGGACAAGGCGTTGGGATGCGGCTCCGTTTACAGCAGAGTACATTCTACTCCCGCCCGAGGGAAAAGCAATTGGCATATTCCACAAATTGTTCCCTTTTTTGCCGCCATTCTCTCTTTCTCCCGGAGAAGCCTTCACAGATGTGGAAAATCCTTTCGGCCTTGCAAAGGCTACAACGCTGCCAGAACGTCCGTCACGCGGCGGCAGCGGAGGGGGAAGCGGGCCTTCAGCTCCGGCGCTGCGCTCTCCATCAAATAGGGGAAACCCACTGCCGTCAGCATGGGGACGTCGTTGTAGTTGTCACCGAAGGCCATGACCTCCTCCGGCGCGATGCCCAGCGTTCTGCAAAGGGCGGTCACGCCGGTACCCTTGTCCGCTACGGTGAAATCCACCCAGTGTACGCCGGCAACCGCCACGGAGAAGCGGTCGGACCAGCGGGGAAGCAGTTCCGCCGCAGCGGAGGCTGCGCCGCCGGGGCAGTAGGCCGACAGCTTTACAACGGGCTCGGGGATGTCCTCCCAATGTGCCACCTCGGTGCAGCGGTTGCCGATGGCCCGCACCGCCGGTCCCACCAGACCTCCGTCGGAGGGGCAGACGTAGCTCATGTTTTCGCCCGAGGCCATCACCTCACAGTCGGGCCGCTCCCGAATCGCCCGCCATAGGGTGCTGCCCGCCTCCTGCGGCACCGACACCTTCTCCAGAAGGGGGCCTGGATCTCCGGGACCGAAGAGCAGCGCTCCGTTTTCGCACAGATACAGAAGCTGCTCCGCCACTGGGGCAAAGAGCTGTCGGAGGCTCTCATACTGCCGTCCGCTGGCGGGGCAGAAAAGGATCCCCTTCTCCCGAAGCCTGCGGATCTCATGGAAGATGGCTGGATCGATCTCCCGGCCCTCCTCCTGCAGCAGGGTGCCGTCAATATCGCAAGCGATCACTTTTATCATGGTTCGTCTCCTTTTCGTTCCGTAAAAAAGCCCGCAGAGCGGGCTGCGGGCCGGGCATTATTTAGTGCGCTTGCGGGGAGTTTTCGCCGCGGGCTTTTCCGACGCAGCGCTTTTCACAGCCGGAGCGGCGGACGGCGGATCCTTTTTGGAAACTGCGGGCGCCGGTGTTCCGGCAGCGGCCTCCTTCAGCACCTGGGCGGGGTCCCAAGGCCAGTAGTCCTTGCTGCTGATGGTATCCAGTACCAGCATAAATTCGTCCCAAGTCCGACGGTCGATGCTGTAATAGGTTCGCTTCCCGGTCTTTTTCTCCTGAAGAAGCCCGCTGTCCGTCATGGTCTTCATGTGGTGGGACAGGGTGGGCTGGCTGATGGTGAATTCCTCCAGCAGCTCGCTGGCGCACTTCTCGCTGTCCACCAGCAGCTGCAGGATGCGGATTCGGTGGGGATCGCTAAGAACCTTGCACAGCTCGGAAACTTCGTTGACGTTCATATGTACCTCCCATAGACAGGAATCTATACTATTACACAGAATACGGCAGGAACGCCGGACTGTCAAGGAAATTTTTGCAAAAAAACTCCAGCTTATTCTTTGCCTTCCCGCAGGCAGCGAAGAAGGGCGGTACAGCCGGTGAGAACGTCGTCATAGGTTTCATCAAAGTTGCCGGTATACCAGGGGTCGGCGATATCCCGGTTCAGGCCGGCGAAGGACAGGAGCAGATGGATTTTGTCCTGGTGGTCGGGGCCCAGCATACGCTCCATGTTCCGCAGGTTATAACGGTCCATGCCGATAAGCAGGTCAAAGTACGCGGAATCCCGCTTGTCCATCCGCCGGGCAGTTTTTCCCGCGCAGGAGATGCCGTGCTCCTGGAGCTTCCGCCGGGCGGGGGGGTAGACGGGATTCCCGATTTCCTCGCAGCTGGTGGCGGCGGAGGCGATCTCAAACTGTTTCTCCAGCCCCGCCTTTTTTACCAGGTCCTTCATCACGAACTCCGCCATAGGACTGCGGCAGATATTGCCATGGCACACAAAAAGTATTTTTATCATCTTTTTATAACTCCTCAAAAGATACAACCTACTGACGGTTTCCCTA
>CALXDB010000187.1 GCA_944386955.1 uncultured Oscillospiraceae bacterium | reverse complement strand
ATGACCTACGCCAAGGCCCTGCCTCTGTACGGCCTGCGTCAGAACATCTTCACCGATCCTCAGAAGCCCATGAAGGTGACCCCGGGCATCTATCCCATCAACGGCGCCGACGAGAACAGCCCCTGCTGCCTGACCGTGGACTTCGCTCTGACCTACTTCCTGGTGTCCGGCGAGCTGGAGCGCTCCAAGTGCCCCGTGAACCTGCTGATCTCCGACGCTTCCGGTATGTCCGTGCTGACCGCCTGGGCCGCCGGCAAGTTCTCCAGCTCCTCCGTGAAGAAGTTCATGGACGAGTTTGATATTGCGGGCAAGATCAAGAGCCGCGCCCTGATTATCCCCGGCAAGGTGGCTGTGATGAAGGGCGAGATCCAGGACAAGCTGCCTGAGTGGGATGTCATCGTGGCCCCCAACGAGGCGGTTCAGCTGGTGAAGTACATGAAGGACGAGGAGTGGAAGAAGGGCCTGACCGGCAAGACCGCCGCCTCCGGCGCTGCCGCTGCTGCCCCCGCCGCTGAGGCTGCTCCCGCGCCCAAGAAGGTCATCCCCGCGCCTCCCATCGTCGTCACCGGCCCCTACAAGCTGGACGACAAGGAGATCAAGTACGGCGGCCACGATCCCGCCAGCAAGAAGTTCGTCACCATCGGCGAGCGGATCCACTGCATCTCCCCCGCCATCCGCAAGGCCATGGAGAGCTACGACGAGGGCCCCATCCTGAAGCGTGCCGCCGAGCAGATCGCCGCCGGCGCTACTTATCTGGATGTGAACATCGGGCCTGCTGAGTCCAACGGTCCCGAGCTGATGCAGTGGGCTGTGCAGCTGCTGCAGCAGAACTTCAACAATGTGCCTCTGGCTCTGGATACTGCCAACAAGGCTGCTATCGAGGCTGGTATCAAGGTGTACAACCGCACCAACGGCAAGCCCATCGTCAACTCCGCCGATGCCGGCAGCCGTATCGACAACATCAACCTGGCTGCTGCCAACGACGCTATCGTCATCGCCCTGTGCTCTGCCGATGGTATCGCCAAGGACAACGAGGAGCGCATGATGCACTGCCACAACATGCTGGAGCGCGGCCTCGCCCTGGGCATGGAGTCCGACGACCTGTGGTTCGACCCCCTGTTCCTGGTGGTCAAGGGCATGCAGGACAAGCAGATGGACGTGCTGAACGCCATCAAGGCTTTCTCTGACGAGGGCCTGAAGAGCACCGGCGGTCTGTCCAACAACTCCAACGGTATGCCCAAGCACATCCGTCCCATCATGGACAGCGCCCTGGTGGCCATGTGCATGATGCAGGGCCTGACCTCCGCTATCGTCAACCCCTGCGACCTGCGCCTGATGGAGACCATCAAGAGCTGCGACGTCTTCAAGAATCACACCCTGTACGCCGACTCCTACCTGGAGATCTGATCGTACCCAACGGAAAAGGGACCGCCGAGAGGCGGTCCCTTTTTTTGGGTGCGGCAGGAAAAACACCCCCGCGGGAACAGTCTCCCGCGGGGGCGTGTAGGTCTTGTGGGGTTACTTGCGGGCCTTGGAGTCCACCACATCCTTGAGCAGGGCGGTGAAGTCCTCGAAGGACATGGCGCCAAGATCGCCGTCGGAGCGGTGACGGGGGGATACGGTGCCGTTCTCCATATCCCGGTCGCCGATGACCAGCATGTACGGCACCTTCTCCAGCTGAGCCTCCCGGATCTTCTTGCCGATCTTCTCGTTGCGGTAGTCCACCTCTACCCGGAAGCCCATGGCGCTGAGCTTTGCGGCCAGGTCGGCACAGTAGTCGGCGGCACGGTCGGTAACGGGCAGGAACCGGACCTGCTCCGGGGCCATCCAGGTGGGCAGGGCACCGGCGTACTCCTCAATGAGGTAGGCCAGGGTCCGCTCGTAGCAGCCCAGGGAGGTGCGGTGGATGATATAGGGGGTCTTCTTCTGGCCGTCGGCGTCCACATACTCCATGCCGAACTGCTTGGCCAGCAGCATGTCGATCTGGATGGTGACCAGGGTGTCCTCCTTGCCGTACACATTCTTATACTGAATGTCCAGCTTGGGGCCGTAGAAAGCGGCCTCGTCGATGCCCACGGTGTAGTGGACGTCCAGATCGTCCAGGATCTGGCCCATGACCCGCTGGGCCTCCTCCCACTGCTCGGCGGTGCCCTCGTACTTGTTGTTGGGGTTGGCGGGATCCCACTGAGAGAAGCGGAAGGTGCACTTGTCCAGAAGGCCCACGGTGCCCAGGCAATACTTGGCCAGATCCAGGCAGCCCTTGAACTCCTCCTCCAGCTGTTCGGGACGGAGCACCAGGTGACCCTCGGAGATGGTAAACTGGCGGACCCGGATGAGGCCGTGCATCTCGCCGGAGTCCTCATTGCGGAACAGGGTGGAGGTCTCGCCCAGGCGCATGGGCAGGTCCCGGTAGGACCGGGCCCGGTTGAGGAACACCTGATACTGGAAGGGGCAGGTCATGGGACGGAGGGCAAAGCACTCCTTGGTCTCATCATAGGGATCGCCCAGCACGAACATGCCGTCCAGGTAGTGGTCCCAGTGGCCGGAGATCTTGTACAGCTCCCGCTTGGCCATGTAGGGGGTCTTGGTGAGGAGATAGCCCCGCTTCTGCTCCTCGTCCTCCACCCAGCGCTGCAGCACCTGGATTACCCGGGCGCCCTTGGGCAGAATGACGGGCAGACCCTGCCCGATCACGTCCACGGTGGTAAAGTACTCCAGCTCACGGCCCAGCTTGTTGTGGTCCCGCTTCAGGGCCTCGGCCTGCTGCTGCAGATAGGCGTCCAGCTCCTCCTTCTTGGGGAAGGCCACGCCGTAGATGCGCTGGAGCATCTTCCGGTTGGAGTCGCCCCGCCAGTAGGCGCCGGTGGCGCTGGTGAGCTTGATGGCGTTGCCCTTGATGCGGCCGGTGGAATCCAGGTGGGGACCGGCGCAGAGGTCGGTGAACTCGCCCTGGGTGTAGAAGGAGATGTGGGCGTCGGCGGGCAGGTCGTTGATGAGCTCCACCTTATAGGGCTCCTCCCGTTCCTCCATGTACTTGACCGCCTCTTCCCGGGGCAGCTCGAACCGCTCCAGCTTCAGCTTCTCCTTGCAGATCTTCCGCATCTCCGCCTCCAGGGCCTCCAGGTCCTCGGGGGTAAAAGGGCGGGGGGTGTCAAAGTCGTAGTAGAAGCCGTTTTCGATGGAGGGACCGATGGCCAGCTTCACCTCCGGGTGCAGGCGTTTCATGGCCTGGGCCAGGACATGGGAGCAGGTGTGCCAGTAGGTCTTGCGGTATTCGGGATTTTCAAAGGTATAGATGCTCTCGTCGCTCATGGGAAAAACTCCTTTCCGATATTGGGGCAAAGAAAAAACGCTTCACCCCTGATGTGTGTTCAGGGGTGAAGCGAAAGCTCCACGGTTCCACCCTGCTTACGGCAAGCGCCGTCGCTCGTGACCTCTGTAACGGGAGGACCCGGCCCGGTCTACTGCCCCGGAGGGGGTTCGGCGGGCGGCTCGGGAGTGGTCATGCCGCCGCGTACGCAGGCCGCTCGCACCAGGTGCGGCCCTCTCTGAACGCCGGTTGGCGGTTTCGTCTCCGTCCATGTCTTTGAACGGGCTTACTATACCACCAACGACGGACACTGTCAAGGGCCTTCTCTCTGGAATTCTGCCCAGTTTTTCAGCGGAAATGGAACAATATTCTCACAAACCTGTCCCACGGGCGGATGCCTGCCGGTAGCCGCTGCCCGCCCCTGGTGGAAGGTTGTCCGGAATCGAAATGTTTTTTCGTCGTTATCGCTAAAGTTTGTCATACATTTTCAACATATTGCCCTATAGTTGCCTGCTGCCGCCAAAAATGTTGGTGGAGTTTATCCATTGTAATCGGATCAAAAATCCCGTATACTTAAGCATGTGAAAAGGGTAACACCTTTGAACGTATCGTTTTTCCTCAATCTTCTCCATCTGGGTCGAAGGCGCTTCCTTGGGAAGCGCCTTCGGCCTGTTTTTTTGCAGTTTCTCCTATTTTAGTTTCCGGTATTTTCCAAATTTTTATTTTGAAGCATATCGATGGCTACCCAATGGCTACCCGACCGGAGCCCTTGCGCTGCAAGGGGTTCCGGTCTTCTTTTTTGTCCATTTTTCAAATTGGCTACCTTTTGGGCTACCCGACGTGATTTTTTACCCGCTGAATCCATTGTGCCACAATAGATCGCGTGATCTAAAGCGCAAAAGCTAAGGGGCGATAATACTCCACTGACAGGATAACTTTCTTACCCGAAATAAGATAAATTTAGCCTGTTATGGGATATTTATTGAACTTTATCAAAAAATTCAAAAGGAGGAAAAATCCACCATGAGAAACTTGAAAAAGGTTCTCGCGCTGGTGCTGGCTCTGGTCATGTCCCTGAGCCTTGTCACCATCGCAAACGC
>CALXDB010000186.1 GCA_944386955.1 uncultured Oscillospiraceae bacterium | reverse complement strand
CCCCAGCGGGACTTTTGTGTTGTCTGTGCTTTTTTTGCTACAGGCTGTCGGTAAACCGCCGGAAGGCCGCCCGGCCCTCCTCGGTGCACTTGAACACCCCTGCATGCTCCAGGCCTGCGGTGAACACCCGCCCCACCTCCTGAAAGACGATGGCGTGGACGTTCTCCGCCGTGAAGGTATACTTCTCCCGGAGGCCCTCCGCCCAGGCGGCGTGGGGGGCCGTCAGGGGCGAGGCCGTGAGATCCCCGCCGGAGAGGAGCGCCTCCTCCACCGCCCCCAGTTCCCCCTTCAGCCGGGGGGGCAGGATGGCGAGACCCATCACCTCGATAAGGCCGATGGTCTCCCGCTTGATGTGGTGGATCTCCTCGTGGGGGTGGAACAGCCCTAAGGGGTGTTCCGCCGTGGTGCGGTTGTTCCGGAGGGTCAGGTCCAGCTCGTAGTCCGCCCCCCGCCGCCGGGCGATAGGGGTGATGGTGTTGTGGGGCTCCCCCTCCGACTGGGCCAGGATCTCCACCGCCGGGTCGCTGTAGCCCCGCCAGGCCGCCAGGATGTGGTCCGCCAGCCGGGCCACCGCCTCCCGGTCTCCGCCCCGCAGCCGGATCACCGACAGGGGCCACCGGAGCACCGCCGCCGTCACGCCCTCAAACCCCGGCACCGTGAAGGTCCGCTCCTCCGCCGATCGCTCCATGGGGAAGACGTAGCTTCCCCCCTGGAAGTGGTCGTGGGTCTGGATAGATCCCCCCACGATGGGCAGGTCGCTGTTGCTGCCCATGAAGTAGTGGGGGAACTGGGTGACGAAGTCCAGAAGCCGCCGGAAGGTGGCGGGGGTGATGGCCATGGGCCGGTGGGTATCGCTGAGGAGGATGCAGTGCTCGTTGAAGTAGACGTAGGGGGAGTACTGGAAATACCACCGCTCCCCGGCCACGGTGAGGGGGATGATCCGGTGGTTCTGCCGGGCAGGGTGCCCCGGCCGTCCGGCATAGCCCTCGTTCTCGGCGCACAGAGCGCAGAGGGGATAGGCGGTGTTTTTGGCCCTCCGCAGGGCGGCCACCGCCTTGGGGTCCTTCTCCGGCTTGGAGAGGTTGATGGACATGTCCAGAGTCCCGTAGTCCGTCTCCACCGTCCACCGGACGTCCCGGGCCACCCGTTGGCGGCGGATGTAGTTGGTATCGCCGCTAAAGGCGTAGAACCAGTCGGTGGCAGCCTTGGGGCTCTCGCCATAGCGGTGGGCAAAGGTCTCCCGCACCTGGGCGGGCCGGGGGGTCAGCACCCCCATGAGGGCGGTGTCGAACCGGTCCCGGCTGTCGATGTCCTCGCCGCAGACGCCCCTTTTTACCGCGTCGGCGGTCAAAATGTCCAGCATCTCCTCCAGGGGCATGGGCGGGTCCGCCGGGGCGGGGCCCTCCCCGCCCTCCAGGCCCATCACCGAGAGAAGGCCGTTGTAGGCCCATATCGCGTCCGCCTCCTCGATCAGCCCCTGGCGAAGGCTGTAGGCAATCAGTTGTCTCAGCATGGTTTCACTCCTCCTCTCAGGAAATCAGGGCGCAGGTACCCACGCTGCGGAAGGACAGCACATGACAGCTGTCCGGACCGGACACCGCCTCCATGCCAGCGATAAAGTCCTCCAGCATAGTCAGAGGCACAAAGGCCTGAATGGTGCCGGCAAAGCCGCCGCCGTGGACCCGGAAGGCCCCCCGGCCGTCCAGCAAATGGTCCGCCGCCGCCAGCAGCACCCCTAAGCCCTGGTTTTTGGGGTCCCGGTAGGTGGAGATATTCTGGAGATACATCCAGGAGGACCGGCCCGACCGGTTTACCTGGCGGAGAAACTCCTCCATATCTCCCCGCCGCACCGCTTCCAGCTCCGCCTCCACCGAGGCGTCGTCGTTGTAGAAGTGGATCGCCCGCAGCACCGCCCGGTCCCCGCAGGCCTCCCGAACGGAGGCCAGGTTGGAGAAGAAGGCCGCCGGATTCACTTCCGAGAGAAGCCTGCGGCCAAAGCACTGGGCCACCGCTCCCATCTCCTGGGGGATAGCGGAGTACTCCGTGTGGAGCCCCGCGTGGCTGACGCCGCTGTCCACGATGCACAGGGCGTAGCCCGCCGCCGTGAGGTCGAAGTCCACCCGGCGGACCCGGGGCTGGTTGCGCTCCGGAAAGTCGATGGCAATGACGCCGCCGATAGCGCAGGCCAACGGGTCCATCAGGCCGCTGGGCTTGCCGAAATAGGCGTTTTCCGCATACTGGGCCACCTGGGCCAGCTCCATGGGGGCGAGGGCGCCGCCGCAGAAGAGCTGATTGATGATGGTGGCCACCAGCACCTCAAAGGTGGCGGAGGAGCTGAGGCCGCTGCCCCGGAGGACCCGGGTGGTGGTGTAGGCGTCAAAGCCCCCCACGGCATAACCCAGCTCGGCAATCCTGGCGGCGATGCCCCGCACCAGGGCGGGAGAGTGGCCCAGCTCCCCGGCCACCGGGGAGAGGTTCTCCAGGTCGATCTGACAGAGCTTGTGGCCCTCGGACTGGATGCGGATGCGGCTGTCCCCGGTGGGGGTGACGCAGGCGATGGTGTCCAGATCCACACTGGCGGCCAGGCCCCGGCCCTGCTGGTGGTCGGTGTGGTTGCCGCCGATCTCCGTGCGGCCGGGCGTGGAGAAGAGGCACACCGGTGTGTCCCCGCCCGCCCCGTAAAAATCACAAAAGCCGCGCAGCAGCGCCGCAAGGCGGCCCACCGCTGTGGGCTCCGCGGCGCCGTAGACACGGCTCAGCTCCTGATGGTACGCTCCCTCCTGAAGTCCCCGCTGGATCTCGCTCAGCTTCTGCAATGGAAGTCGCCTCCTTTTCCGTGGTCCTCTTGGACAGGTACAGGTCAAGTGGGGGGACAGGGTCCCCGGACAGTCCCTGGGAGAAACAGGCCCCCGCCGCTGGGTGGGGGCTCCATCGCCGGTCCGCCGCCTTTTTGGGGAGAATCGGACCGGGGCGCGCATTTTTAAAGTTTTTGTTAGTATACCATATTTTCTCCGCCCCCGCAACACGTTTTCCCCGTCTCCTCCCGCCGTGCCGGGAAAAAACCTCTTCGATTTTTGTGCACTTTTTTCCCTGGGACCGGGGAAAAATCCCGAAATTTCCCACATTCCTTCTTGACAAACGTGGAAAAGCGTATACAATGGATGGCAGTATCCGCCAAAGGCGGACAAAAAAGAACAGGTTATGATAGAGGCGCGGCTGCCAAGAGTACCCACCGCCCACCCGGCAGACACCGGGGATGGGGAAAGGGGCTGCCGCCGAAGGACCGTTTGCCTGTCTGGGCGGCGGGGCCTGGGCCGCCGGAGAACATCCGTCGGACTGTCACGAAAGTGGTGCGCTGTCATGACAAAGGATGCTGTGTGTATTCGGTCATGACGTTGTCATGGCCGGATTTTTTTTGGTATTTTGAGGAGGAAAGAGAAATGAAGCAACCTAACAAGATCGTCATGGGCGTGGCGATCGTGGTGATCGTGGCGCTGGCCATTCTGGTCCCCGTCATGGTCCCCGAGACCTATGCCACCTTCTGGGCGCTGGTGCCGCCCATCATCGCCATCGGCCTTGCCCTCATCACCAAGGAGGTCTACTCCTCCCTGTTCATCGGCATCGCCGTGGGCGCCGCCTTTGCCAGCGGCGCGGCCGCCCGTGAGGCGCTGGCCGCCGGCGCCTCCACCGGGGCGGCTGTGGCCACCGCCGCCGCCACTACTGTGGACCACGTCATCAACGACGGCCTCATCGCCGCCATCTCCGGCACTGCCGGCATCTTCCTGTTCCTGGTGATCCTGGGCGTGATCGTGGCCCTGATGAACAAGTCCGGCGGCTCCGCCGCCTTCGGCCGGTGGGCCCAGGCCCACATCAAGACCCGAGCGGGCGCCCAGCTGGCCACCTTCGTGCTGGGCGTGCTGATCTTCATCGACGACTACTTCAATTGCCTCACCGTGGGCTCCGTCATGCAGCCGGTGACCGACAACCGCAAGGTCTCCCGCGCCAAACTGGCCTACCTCATCGACGCCACCGCCGCCCCCGTGTGCATGATCGCCCCCATCAGCTCCTGGGCCGCCGCCGTGGCCTCCTACACCGAGGGCACCGGCTACTCCGGTATCCAGCTGTTCATCCGGGCCATCCCCTACAACTTCTATTCTCTGCTGACCTTCGTGTTCGTCATTGCCATGGTGGTCATGAACGCCGACTACGGTCCCATGCGTCTCCATGAGCGCAACGCCATTGAGAAGGGCGACCTCTTCTCCACCGACGAGCGGGTGGACGAGCTGGTGGCCGAGAGCAATCCCCGGGGCAAGGTGATCGACCTGGTGCTGCCCATCATCGTGCTGGTGGTGCTGTCCGTCATCGGTCTCATCTATGTGGGCGGCTTCTTCTCCGGCGCCTCCTTCGTGGACGCCTTCGCCGGCACCG
>CALXDB010000185.1 GCA_944386955.1 uncultured Oscillospiraceae bacterium | reverse complement strand
GCCGCCTTCGGCGGCTTTCACCGTCAGGATGTGACGGACTATATCGCCAACATGGCCAAGGAGAACAGCGACCGGGTAGCCGCTCTGGAGCAGGAGCGGGACCAGCTGAAAAAGGAGCTGGAGAGCCGGGAGGCCCAGGAGGCGGAGCTGACCGCTCTGCGGGACCGCTGCGCCAAGCTGGAGGCCGACAAGGAGGCCCAGGCCGCCCGGCTGGCGGAGCTGGAGGCCCTGGCGGCGGACCGGGAGACCTTGGCGGGCCGTGTGGAGGAGCTGGAGGGCCAGGCCGGCGAGTACAGCGACCTCAAGCAGCACATCGCCGGCATCGAACTGGACGCCCACCGCCGCTCCGATCAGCTGCTGGAGGAATCGAGGCGGAAGGCCGACGCTATTGTGGCTCAGGCCAACGGCGACGCCGCTGAGATTCGCAGACAGGCGGAGGAGCAGCTTTTGGCTCTGACCCACCGCTACGAGGAACTGCTGCGGGCCTTCGGGGTGGCCGCCGGCCATGTGAAGGGGGAGCTGCGGAAGATGGATGTGGCCGTGGGGCAGTTGCCCTTGGCCTTCAACCATCTTTCCAACGGTCTCCGGGAGTTGAAGGAGAAGACCATTCCCGGGGCAAAGGAGTAAAGGAAATTTCCTTTTCGTATAAAGCAGAAGATGCCGCCCCGACGGAGCAGATCCGCCAGGGCGGCTTTTCCACTGTCACGGCTTTGGGGGCCGCAGTATATACTGTAGAGAAGCTGCTGGGAGAGGAGGGGAGCGCGCCGTGTATGGAGGATGCCGCCTGCTGGGGCTGTGCGCCCTGGCACTGGGACTGGGTATTTTGATCACCGCTATTTTTCCCGTGGGCGCACTGCTCTTCCTCATCTCGTTCCTGCTCATCGGATGCGGGTGGGCGTGTATGCGGAGACGATAGAAGGAGGCGCTGTATGAAGGTCGTGATTGTCAAGCCCCCTAAGGTGCTGGGGCAGATCCTGCGGAGAATCTTCCGCATCCAGGCATAGAGGTCGTCCCTCCCTCATAGGATGGCGGTGAAGAACACATCGTGATGGAGGGCGCCATGGAACTGCAATTGAAGACGGAGCAATTCACCTACTACGAGGCGGCGGAGGAGGCCCCGATCTCCCTGGAGACCACCCAGGAGGCCATCGTCCCCGACAGCTGCGCCGACGTGGAGCGGATCGTGGACACCACCGGCGTGGTGCTGGTACATAGCAAGGACGTGGGGCCGGAGGGGCGGCTGGAGATCAGCGGCGTTATCAAGGCCACGGTTCTCTTCCTTCCCGAGGCGGGGCGGGAGCCGGGGGCGGTCCACATCTCCATCCCCTTCCACACCGCCTGCGAGCTGCGGGAGGGGGCGGGGCGCTGCGCCGTGCGGCCCTGGCTCAGGAGCATCGATTCCCGGCTTTTGAACCCCCGCAAGATGCTGACCAGGGCGGACCTGGTGCTGGAGATCACCGCCTATCGGCAGAAGACCGTCCAGCTGTGTACTGCGGCGGAAGGAGACGACACTCTTCAGGTGCTGGAGGACCAGGCGGAGACCACTGTGCTCACCGATGTGGTGGAGCGGGAGTTCCCCTATATGGAGGAGATGACCGTCTCCGCCAGCCGACGGGGCGTCCGGGAGATCCTGGACAGCCGGACAGTGCTCTTTCCCTCGGAGACCCGGATCATCGGATCCAAGCTGGTTCTTAAAGGGATCGTCCGGGGAGAACTCCTCTGCCGGGACACGGCGGGAGAGGTGTTCCATCTGAGCCAGGAGTACCTCTTTTCCCAAATCCTGGAGACAGGGGCGTCGGAGGACACCGGCTTTGCCCGGGCCGCCTTCTGCTTAACCGGCTACGACTACACTATCGGTTCAGAGAACGACCGGGATGACGACCATGTGGTCACCATGTCCCTCCACATCCGCTCCTTCGCAGAAATTTTGGAGAAGCGGCGGCTGCGGTTCCTCTCAGACATGTACAGCCTCTCCCAGGACCTGGAGCTGGAGCGGCAGACCCTCTCCGTGTGGGAGGACACCCGGTCCTATACCCGCAAGCAGAACCTCCGGGAGGTGCTGGAGACGGGGGTGGCGGCCAAGCAGGTGGCGGCGGCCTGGGTGACCCTGGGGCCCTGCCAGCGGCAGCAGGGGGAGGAGGGGACCGGCGTTCAGCTCCCCGTGCAGCTGAAGGCCCTGTATTTCGATGAGAACGACCAGCTGCAGCTGGCGGAGAAGACGGTGCAGGTCCATGGGGAAACCGACGACAGCGCTGCCGGGCGCATCGCCGTGTCCTGCCCGGGAGAGGCGGTGGCCGGTCCCGCCCCCGAGGGGATCGAGCTGCGCTTCGCGCTGGAGTTTGCCGTGGATACGGGACTGCGAGGGGAGAAGCCCTGTATCGCTCAGGCTAAGTGCCGGGAACTGCAGGAGGAGGGAGAGACCGCGCCTTCCATCGTGCTGCGCAAGCTCTCCCCGGGGGTACGGCTGTGGGACGTGGCCAAGCAGTACCGCACCACCACTGCCGATATCCTGGCCGCCAACGCCATGGACAGCGAGGAGGCCCTTATTGCCGACAAGCTGATTTTGATTCCCCGGCATCGAGTATGACAAAACGCCTCCTGCGGAGCATTTGCTCCGCAGGGGGCGTTTCCTATTTATTGGGCGGCGGCGCATTTCCGCCTGCGGCGGAGGAGCAGAATCGCCCCCACGGCCAGAAGCAGAGCCGCGAGAACCGCCAGAAGAAGGGGAAGGGGGGAGGCGCTGCGGCTGAGGAGGACGATCTGCCCCTCGGCGGCGCCCTCCCACACCAAATAGCTCCCGTCCGTCTCCGGCTCCACCAGCTGCCAGCCCCGGTCGGTCAGGACAGCGGCGGCAGGGGAGGAGACATCCTGGGTCTTGAGATGGAGGATTACCGTATCTCCATCGCTGCCTGTGACCGCATATTCCCAGGCGGCCGCAGGGGTATAACCTGATGGAATATCCTGGGGCAGAGAGAGTTCCTCCACGGTAAGTTCCGCCTCCGGACCGAAGGTCCCCTCCACCAGAAGCACGGGAATGTCCTCACCGGAGGACAGGGTAGCCAGAGGCTGGGAGAACTGCGCCTCCAATACCAGGGAGCGATGCAGATCGGTGGTGGGGTAGTCGGGCCACTGGCCGTACTCCCCGTTTCGCTGAGGCGGCTGGGGGACCTTGCTGAGATCCAGGTCCTCTCCGTAGGAGAAGGGGATCTCCGCCACGGTCTTTCCATCCACTGTGAAGCGGTAAGAGAAGCAGAGAAAATCCGCGGGGATGTAGGAGAGCTGGGAGAATTCCTCGAAGGACAGGCCCTGGGCGGTTCCGGCGTAATCCACGCCGTCCACTCCCGCCAGATCCTCCATGAGGTACCGGTTGCCGCTGAGATCGTCGCCTGTCTCCCCGGCAATGGCGCCCCGGCATTCCCCTTCGCCCTGGGCGGTGACCATGGCGCGGCAGTCGGTGAGGGTGCCCGCCTTACCGGCGATGCCGCCCAGCCAGCCCCCACCGCTGAGGTCCACCAGGGCGGCACAGCGCAGGATCGTCCCCTTGGTCTGCCCGGCGATACCGCCGCAGTAATCCGTCCCCGTCTCCACAGAGCCGCGGGCGGCGCAGTCAAGAATGGCGCCCAGCTCACAGCGGCCCGCGATTCCGCCGCCGCTGTCGTTTTTGACAATGACAGTTCCGTCAAAGCGGCAATCCCGGATCACGGCCCGCACCGTGGCGGTCACATCGGAGAGAAGCTCCAGGTCGTCCAGATTCCAGGTCTCCTCCGGATCGCCGCTCAGCGCCGGGAATACGCCTCCGGCAATGCCGCCGGTGTTGCTGTCTCCGTTGACAGAGCAGGAGGACTGGCAGCCCATCACCAGCCCTGGACCATCAGTGACCTCCTCACTCAGCTCTGTGACGGTCAGCTCCGGTTCCCGGCCCAAGTCGTAGATAGACTGGCGCACCTGCTGGAGCTGCTGCAAAATAGCGGAGGCAGAGCTGTGGAGGGCGGCATTGTCCGTTCCGGCCCGGTCTGTCATGGCCTGGACCTGATCCTGGATCACCGTCAGCTGGCTGTCGATCTGGTCCATGGTCTCCTGGGTTTTCTCTCCCAGGGTATCAGTGTAAGACTTCAAAAGGGCACGGATGGCATCGGACTCCTGGTCCACGGTGTCGAGGTGACGGGAGGCCGCTGACGACAAGGTGCCCCCGGCATCTGCAAGGTGGGTAAGAGCGTCATGGATGCGGTCGGCGGACTGGTCCATCTCCCGCCAGGCGTTCCCAACCTGGGAGGACATTTGTTCATAGACCGCATCCCACCGGCGCACCAGTTCCCGAGTCAGGGCGGGGATTTTCTCCAGGGATGCGGCAATGGCGTGGAGGTGGCCGGAGGGATCCATGGTGGGGAAGGGAAGAGAGAGCGCCCCCTCCACATCGCCGGCCAGCAGCAGTTCA
>CALXDB010000184.1 GCA_944386955.1 uncultured Oscillospiraceae bacterium | reverse complement strand
TCCCTTGCACCTATTATGGGCAGTCTGTCCCGTTATTTTGGTTAGATTGTGCGGCTGACCCTGCAAGGGGGTCGGAGTTCCCCTCCTTCCGCGCTTCAGCGCGCTGCCTTGGTGGTTGTTGGGGCCTCTGCAATTTCCCAAGCTGAAAGCCTTCCCCCTTGGGGGAAGGTGGCGCGGCGTAGCCGTGACGGATGAGGGGAACCCAAAGGCAGGATCTTTCTTCTACCGATTCTCTATACCGCGCGGTCCCTCATCCGCCTCCTTCGGAGGCACCTTCCCCCAGCGGGGGAAGGCTTAGTTAGGGCCACCGTCTACCCAAAACATCAGCGCGAAGCGCGGCGCTGAAGCAGCAGATGACCCAATATGGCGTCACTCGTACAAACCAAACTTTCGAAAACTTCACTGACTACCAAGTTTCGAAAAGCGATAGACGGACAAACCAAAACAACCACCAGGGGGGCGCGCGGTCGCGCGGAAGGAAGAGAACTCCGACCCCCTTGCAGAGTCAGCCGCACAATTTAACGAAAACTTGGTACGGACTGCCCCAAATAGGTCAGAGGGCATAAACCGGCCCCGCCCGGCCAGGGAGCAAAAAGAGTCCACCCCCGACGGGATGCCCCGCCGGGGGTGAAAAAACATTACCGCTCGTAAATGGCCTTCATGGCCTTGTAGGTCATATAGCAGTCCAGCTTGCTGACGGTCTCAAAGGGAGCGTGCATGCTGAGCACCGGCACGCCCGCGTCCAGGGTGTCGATGTTCCGGTTGGCCATATACTTGGCCACGGTGCCGCCGCCGCCGGCGTCCACCTTCCCCAGCTCCGCCATCTGCCACAGGGCCCCCGCCTCGTCAAACACCCGCCGGGCAAAGGCCACCACCTCGGCGCTGGCGTCGGAGGCGCCCCCCTTGCCCCGGGAGCCGGTGTACTTGCACAGCCCCACGCCGTAGCCCAGCCGGGCGCTGTTGCGCTTCTCATACACATCCCCGAAGTTGGGGTCATAGGCCGCCGTCACGTCGGCGCTGAGGCAGAAGGACCGCTCCAAACAGGTCTTCAGGGGAGTGCCCAGGGCCTCGCAGAGGTCGTCCATGAAGGTGTCGAAAGCCGCCGTCTGCATGCCGGTGACGCCGTCGGAGCCGATCTCCTCCTTGTCCGCCAGCACGCACACCGCCGTCTTCTCCGGCGTCTTCTCCATGTCAAAGAGAGCCTTCAGCGCGGCGTAGGCGCAGACCCGGTCGTCGTGGCCGTAGGCCCCGATCATGCTCCGGTCCAGGCCGATATCCACGGCGTTTACCGCCGGCACCGCCTCCAGCTCCGCGGAGATGAAGTCCTCCTCGGTGAAGCCGTACTTCTCATAGAGGAGCCGGAGCAGCTGGGTCTTCACCCGCTCGCTGTCGTCCCCCTCCATGGGGCGGCTGCCGATGAGGATATTCAGCTGCTCGCCGCCGATGCCCTCCGCCAGGGTCTTCTTGCTCTGCTCGGCGCCCAGGTGAGGCAGCAGGTCGTTGATCACCAGCTTGGGCTCCTCCCCCTCGCCGATGGCCACCTCCACCACCTGTCCGTCCCGGAGGGCCACCACGCCCCGGAGCTCTAAGGGTATGGTCACCCACTGGTACTTCCGGATGCCGCCGTAGTAGTGGGTCTTGAGATACCCCAGCTCCGCCTCCTCATAGAGAGGGTTGGGCTTCAGATCCAGCCGGGGGGAGTCGATGTGGGCGGCGGTGATCCGTGCCCCGCGCTCCATCCCCGCCGTGCCGATCACCGCCAGCAGCAGCATCTTGTCCCGGTTGTTCCGATAGACCTTGTCTCCGGGCTTCAAGGCCTCGCCCCGCTGGTACGCCCGGAAGCCCAGGGCCTCCGCCTGGCGGATGGACTCCTTCACGCAGCAGCGCTCCGTCTTCCCCGCGTCCAGATAGGCCTTATAGGCCGTGCAGTAGGCCTCCAGAGGGGCCTCCTCCTCCTGGGGCAGGCGGTCCCAGCCGTTTTTCTGGCTGTAAAGCAGTTTATCTTTCCACTCCTTGATATCCATGGCTTTATTCCTCCGTATCCAGTAAAATATCCTCGAAAAACTCCCGGATGAGGGACTCGAATTCCTTTTGGCTCCCCGCCCGGTTCTCCAGCAGGAAGTGACAGTGCTTTTTGTAGTAGCTGTCCTTTTTCTGGGCCTCGATGCGCCGCCGGGCGTAGTCCTCGTCAATGCTGTCCCGGGCTATGATCCGCCGCAGGCGGACCTCCGGCGGGGCCGTGATGGCCACCGTCAGGTCACACCGGTCCCCAAGGCCGCTCTCGATGAGGTTGATGGCGTCGATCACCGCCCCCCGGCCCTTCACGGCGGCGATCTCCGCCGCCACCGCCCGGTCCATGGCGGGGTAGACAATGGCGTTGAGCTTCGCCATCTGCCCCCTGTCTCCAAAGACTATGGTGCCCAGGGTCCGCCGGTCTAACTGTCCGTCGGGCAAAAACACATTGCCAAATGTATCCGTCAGCTGATGCCGAAGGGCCTCGTCAGTTTTCAAAAGCCGGTAGTAGGCCGCGTCGCAGTCGATCACCCGGAAGCCCATGGTCTCCAGCACCCGGAGGGCCGTGGTCTTCCCGGACCCGGTGGGCCCGGTGAGGCCGATCACCGTCATAGCAGTTTCCTCCTTTACACCTCCACCACATGGAACCCCGCCGCCTTTTTCAGGCGGTTGGCCACGGCCAGGCCCAGGCCCCCCTCGTCGGGGCACTGGGCGTAGATCTCCGTCACGTCGGTGGCGTCGAAGGCCCGGAGGGCATCGAAGACCCGGCGGGCCTGCTCCCCCTTGTCGGCGGCGGGACCCATCCTCTCCACCACGCAGTCCTCCATAAAGAGGTCCGCGTACTCGTCAAAGCAGATGACCCCCATGCCCCTCCCCTGCCGCCGGATGTACCGGGCAGACCGGGTAGGGTCGCCGGTGACCACCGTCACCGGGGCCTTGGGGGCGTAGTGGCGGTACTTCATGCCGGGGGCCTTGGGCTTCTCCCCGGCGCCCAGGGGCCGGACTACCGCCTTGTCCACAGCCACCTCCCCCAGCACCTCCCGGAGGGACTCCAGGGGCAGCCCGCCGGGCCGCAGCAGCCGGGGCGGGCGGCAGGTGAGGTCGATGATGGTGCTCTCCACCCCCACGCCGCAGGGACCGCCGTCTAAAATGGCCTCGATCTTCCCGTCCATGTCCTCCCACATGTGCTGGGCGCAGGTGGGGCTGGGGCGGCCGGAGGTGTTGCCGGAGGGGGCGGCGATGGGCACGTCCGCCTGCCGGATCACCTCCAGGGTCAGGGGGTGGTTGGGGCAGCGGACCCCTACGGTGTCCAGTCCCCCGGTGGTGACGTTTGGCACGTTCTCCCGCCGCTGGAGGATCATGGTGAGGGGGCCCGGCCAGAACCGCTCCGCCAGGGCGTAGGCCGCGGCGGGGATGTTGCGGCAGTAGCGGGTGAGCCAGGAGGCGTCGGGCACATGGAGGATGAGGGGGTTGTCCTGGGGACGGCCCTTGGCCTCGAAGATGTGCCGCACGGCCTCGCTGTTCAGCCCATTGGCCCCCAGGCCGTACACCGTCTCCGTGGGGATACCCACAAGGCCTCCCGCGCGGAGAATCGCCGCCGCCTCGGGGATATCATGTTCCGTCAGATACTTTGTTTTCATTTGCTCGTCTTCTTTGCTTGTTTCTTTTTGTTGTACCGTACACGGCCAGGGCCAGCAGCAAAAGGAACACCGGGAACAGCAGCAGGGCCAAAAATCCCACCGCACAAGTTTCCTCCTCCACGCGGAGATTTCCATCGACGCCGAACCGCTCCAGATACAGCATCCCCCGCAGCCATGCCCAGACCAGGAGGCCTTCCGCCGCCGCTGCCGCAGCCGCAGGGAGCCACAGAAGGGCCCAGAAAAGGATCTTCCCCAGCAAGGAAAGGAGGTTCCTCAGCATTTCAGCTCCTCCTATTCCTCCCCGCCGCTCTGGAGCCGCTCCGCCTGATCGGCGGTGACCAGGGCGTCGATGAGGGGGTCCAGGTTGCCGTTGATGATCTGGTCAATGTTGAAATTCTTCACGTCCCCGGTGAGGCGGTGGTCCGTCACCCGGTTCTGGGGGAAGTTGTAGGTGCGGATGCGCTCACTGCGGTCGCCGCTGCCCACCTGGCTTTTCCGCTGGGCGGCAATGGCGGCGTTCTGCTTGGCCTGTTCCGCCTCGTAGAGCTTGGAGCGGAGGATCTTCATGGCACGATCCTTGTTTTTATACTGGCTGCGCTCATCCTGGCACTCCACCACCACCCCGGTAGGCAGGTGGGTGATGCGGATGGCGCTCTCCGTCTTGTTCACATGCTGGCCTCCCGCACCGGAGGAGCGGAAGGTGTCGATCTGTAAATCCTTGGGGTCGATGGTGAACTCCACCTCCTCCGCCTCCGGCAGCACCGCCACCGTGGCGGCGGAGGTCTGGATGCG
>CALXDB010000183.1 GCA_944386955.1 uncultured Oscillospiraceae bacterium | reverse complement strand
AGCGGATCGTGGCGGCGGGAGAGGCCTTGGGCATCCCTCGGGAGGACTTCTTCATCGACTGCCTCACCATGTCCGCCTCCGTCAGCCAGGAGGAGGTGCTGGTGGCGGCGGAGGCCATCCGGCGCATCAAGGCCCTGGGGCTCAAGACCATTCTGGGGGTCTCCAACGTGTCCCACGGCCTGCCGGGCCGGTCGGCTCTGAACGCCGCCTTCTTATCCGTGACACTGGCGGCGGGGCTGAATCTCGCTATCCTCAACAGCGCCGACCGGCGGATGATGGAGGCCGTCTCCGCCTGCCGGGTGCTCACCGGGGAGGACAAGGGGGCGGCGGCATACATCGCCGCCAACGCCAAGGCGGCCCCGGCGGAGGCGGCGAAGCCTGCCTCCACATTGGCGGAGCTGATTCTCAGCGGGAAAAAGAGCGAGGTCCCCGCGGCGGCGGAGGCCCTTCTGGAGAAGCTGCCGCCCCTGGAGGTGATCCAGGACCATATCGTGACGGCCCTGGATGAGGTGGGAAGGCGGTATGAGCTGGGCCACATCTTCCTGCCCCAGCTGATGGCCTCCGCCGAGGCGGTGAAGGAGGCCTTCACCGTCATCAACCGGTATCTGCCGGAGGGGGCGGGGGAGAAGGGCACCATCGTGCTGGCTACCGTGAAGGGGGACGTCCACGACATCGGCAAGAACATCGTGAAAATGCTGCTGGAAAACTATGGCTACCGCATCGTGGATCTGGGCCGGGACGTGGCCCCGGAGACGGTGGTGGAGGCTATCCGACGGGAGAAGGCCCCTCTGGTGGGCCTCAGCAGTCTCATGACCACCACCGCCCAGAACATCGCCGTCACCATCCGGGCTATCCGTACGGCGGGGCTTCAGGTGAAGGTGATGGTGGGCGGCGCGGTGGTGACCCAGCGCTTTGCCGACCAGATCGGGGCAGACTTCTACGCCAAGGACGCCGCCGAGTCCGCCCGATACGCCGCCCGGGTACTGGGCCGGTAAGGAAGAAGGGCAAAAAGCGAAACTTCCTATTGAAGAAGCGGGAAAAATGGGGTATACTAGGACCGCTGAAATTTGTATATCGCCAGATATACCACTGTTGGAGGAACAACGACCATGATCAATATTACCAAGGACACCATCATCGGCGACATTCTGGACATCGCCCCCCAGACCGCGCCCATCTTCCTGTCCATCGGCATGCACTGCCTGGGCTGCCCCTCCAGCCGGGGCGAGACCGTGGAGGAGGCCTGCCAGGTCCACGGCGTGGACTGCGACGCCCTGCTGCGGGCTGTAAACGACGCCGCCAACCAGTAACCGAAAAGGCGAAAGCCGCCGCGGAAGGAAGGTTCCGCGGCGGCTGTTTTTATAAGGCGGCCTGAAAGAAAAGTCCCCGCCGTCGTTTCGACAACGGGGTGGGAGGAGAGGAGCGGCGGTGATGGCTGCGATTTTTATGACTATAAGGTAAGGCCCGACAGGATCTGCTGAAAGCCCTCCCACACCTCCCCGCGGGGGAGGGAAGAGACAGCGAATGACGCCACCCCTTTGCCGCCGGGGAAGGCCAGCTTGCAGCTCCAGAGGGCGAGACCGGGGGCGGCGGGACCGCCGTACTTCCGGTCCCCCAGGAGGGGCATGCCCCGGGAGGAGAACTGGACCCGGATCTGATGGGTCCGGCCGGTGCGGAGCCGCACCAGTACCAGAGTGCAGCCATCTCTCTCCGCCAAGACCTCGTAGGAGAGGGAGGCCTCCTTCACCCCTTTCCGCATCCGGGTGACCACGAAGGTCTTGCCCCGACCGCTGTCCTTGAAGAGAAGATCAGTGAAGGTCCCGGAGGGATCTGCCGGGCGGCCCCGGACGACGGCCAGATACTCCTTCTCCAGAGTCCGCTGCTGCACAGCGGCGGAGAGAACGGCGGCAGCGGCCTGGGTCTTGGCAAAGACCATAACGCCCCCCACCTCCCGGTCCAGCCGGTGGATGGGGTACACGGCGCAGCCGCACTGGGCCTCCAGGAGGGACAGCATGCTCTCCTGCTGGACGGGGGAGGGCTGGGACAGCACTCCCACCGGCTTTTCACACAGGATCACAGAATGATTTTCCGCAAAAATGGGCACCATATCGACAACCTGCCAAAAGTAAGAATAAGGTAACAGGATTTTATCATAAAGCCCTTGCAATTACAATGGAGATGGGGTAAAATAGCCAACGGAAGATTTTTCCGATAGGAGGATATGAAATATGGCAACGATTTCTGCTGGTGAGTTCCGCAATGGCGTCACCTTCGAGATGGACGGCAAGGTCATGCAGGTGGTGGAGTTCCAGCATGTGAAGCCCGGCAAGGGCGCGGCCTTCGTCCGCACCAAGATGAAGAACGTGGTGACCGGCGCTGTGACCGAGACTTCCTTCAACCCCACCGCCAAGTTCGAGCAGGCGTTTGTGGAGCGCAAGGATATGGAGTACAGCTACAACGACGGCGATCTGTACTACTTCATGGACATGGAGACCTACGATATGCTGCCCATCGGCAAGGATGTGCTGGGCGACGCTTTCCGCTTTGTGAAGGAGAACATGACCTGCAAGGTCCTCAGCTACAAGGGCAACGTCTTCGGCGTGGAGGCCCCCAACTTCGTGGACCTGGAGGTCACCGACACCGAGCCCGGCTTCGCCGGCAACACCGCCACCAACGTCACCAAGCCCGCCACCCTGGAGACCGGCGCGGAGATCAAGGTGCCCCTGTTCATCAACATCGGCGACAAGATCACCATCGATACCCGCACCGGCGAGTATCTCAGCCGCTGCAAGAACTGAGCGAGCGGATCACAGGCAGGAAACAGCGCCATTGACGGCGGACAAGCGTCCGCAAGAAAGGAGTAGGCTATGGAAATTCTGGAGAAAGTAGCATACCTGAAGGGCTTGGCCGAGGGCCTCAGCCTGGACGAGAGCACCAAGGAGGGCAAGATCCTCAAGGTGATGATCGACATCCTGGACGACATGGCTCTGGAGATGCAGGATCTGCGGGACGAGCAGTGCGAGATCGAAGAGGGCCTGGATGCGGTCAGCGACGACCTCAGCGATGTGGAGTCCTTCATCTACGAGGCCTTTGACGAGGACGACGATGAGGATGAGGACGACGAGGACGACGACGAGCCCGTCTATGAGACCACCTGCCCCAACTGTGAGGAGCCCATCTATTTTGATGAGGACATCCTGGCCGACGGCAGCGTGGAGTGCCCCAACTGCGGTGAGAAGCTGGAGTTTGATCTGTCCTCTCTGGAGGACGGCTGCTGCGGCGGCTGCAGCTGCGGCGACGAGGAGTAAGTCCCGCCCTTTCCGAGGGAACCTACCGGGGGAGCGTTGCTCCCCCGGTCTCCATTTTCCGGGAAATGGACGTTGACAACCGTTGGATCTGTGGTATAATAATTTGCGTATGCGGTGATTTTTGCCGTGGAAAAATGCTGTGAGGAACTGAGTGCCGGTCTGCGGCCCAAGCGAGCGGGGGAGGGTGTGAGCCCTGCGGCAGAGCATCCGGCACGGCCACTTCTGAGCGGGGGGCGAGGAGCCCCACGGTCTGACCTCCGTTATCGGGTCACTGAGATGTCCCTTTGGGACAAATTAGGGTGGTACCGCGAGACTTTCGCCCCTATGTGGTGGCGAGGGTCTTTTCTTTTTGTCCACCGCTGGAAAGGAGGAAGGAGAGAATGAAAAAAGTGATGGCCGTCTGTCTGCTGGGCCTTCTGCTGCTCACCGGCTGCTCCCCGGCGCCTCTGCCGGAGGGCATGGACGACGAGACCGTGGAGGAGGCGGGCTGGGAGGTGGTGCAGCTGCTGATCGACGGGGACTACGCCGCCGTGCTGGACCAGTTCCGGGAGGACGTAGGGGAGAACCTCACCGAAGAGCAGATCTCTGCCATGATGGACAAGGCCCAGGAGGACGCAGGAGACTTCATCTCCCGGCTGGACCGGATGGCCACCGGTCAGAGCAGCGATGGGGAGGACTACGGCGTGGCCGTGATTCTCTGCGAGTATCAGAAGGAGAAGGTCCTCTTCCGGGTGGCCTTTGACCAGGACATGGCCCTCATCGGCATCGAGGCCTCCCAGCAATGAGGGGACGGGCCATTCTCCGGCGGTGCCGGGATCTGCTCCTCCGGGCCTGGGGGGCGGTCCGCCGCTGGTTTGTCCGCAATTTTGCCGGGACCGCTCCGGCCCTCAACGTGCTGGCCCTGGCTGTCGCCGCCCTGGTGGGGGGCCTCTGCCTGGCGGACACCTACTGGCCGGTGGTATGGGGCTACTGTCTGATTCCGGCGGTCCTCTTTCTCCTGGCCCTGCCCCTCTCCTGGCTTTTGGGGTGGATTTTTCAGCGCTTCCTGGGCCACCGCCTCACCTGGCTCACCGCCCTGGCGGTACTGGCGGCGGCGGACATCGAGCTCTTTCGCCGGGGAGCGGGGGAGGGCTATTC
>CALXDB010000182.1 GCA_944386955.1 uncultured Oscillospiraceae bacterium | reverse complement strand
AGGGAGACCATGTCGTTGTCCAGGAAGGCCTGGATGCCGGTGCGCTTGCCGGCGCCGTTGTCCACGCCGATGAAGTCAGCGGCGGAGAGGCTGGCTACGCTGCCGTTGCTGCCGCCCACCAGGGTGACGGCGGCCAGGGCCTGGTCCTCCTCGGCGCACAGGGCGGCGAAGGGGGGCACGATGCCCTCGGGCAGGGCGCCGCAGATCACGGAGATCAGATCGGACTTGGCAGTGCGCTTGGTGACGAAGTTGGCCGCCTCCACATTGAAGGACAGGTTCTCATAGAGCTCCACCTGGTCCTCGTACTTGACCTCCAGAGAGAACTCGCAGGTGCTGATGGTCTTGATGGGCAGGAGATTCTTGTCCACCACGCTCTCGTCAAAGTCCTCGGCGAACTCCAGCATGTTGTCCTGGCTCTTGAGGACCTTGTTGTAGATGGTCTCCTTCTTGTCGGTGTAGGCCACCACATCCCCGGCGTTGAAGCCCGCGCCGTTTTTCACCAGGTACTTCTTCCCGGTGGGGGTATCCAGGATCTCCAGGATCTGGGTCTTGGCCTTGCTGGCGGGAGACATGACCACGCGGATGTTGTCTCCCCAGATGCCGGGGTTCTTGGCGGCGAAGGTCAGCACTGCGCCCTCCTGAGCGGGCGCATACCCTACGGCGCACTTGGCGTCGCCGGGCGCCACTCTGGTCACAAAGCAGCGAGAGCCCCCATTGATGAAGAAGTGCTCCACTGCATAGGCCAGGAAGCGGTACTCGCCGAACTCACTCTCCGACAGATAGCCGCCATAGGTGCGCTTGAAGTCGGAGAAATTGGTGACAAGCTGGGGCACGCCCTCGATGGGGCCCCGCTCGGCCAGGCCGATAAAGCCCGCCGTGCTGGTGCTCACGCCCTCCATCGGCTTGCCGCCGGACTCAAACTCCTCGACGTAGACGCCTGGGGACAGATACTCAGCCATACGTTTCCCGGTCCCGGTACCTCCGGTACACGGACCGGTTTCCCCCCTTTCTGTATACAATATTTATTTGGGTGCTGTTTCGGGTACTGTCGATGGCACCATCATACCAATCCGCTCTGAACAATCCTCTGAACAGTTCGCTGAACATGGAGAATTTTTCAGATTTTTCTCAAATTTCCTCGATTCCCGCCTCCTGGTCGGCGGCCTCTTCTGCCTCCTCGCCCAGAACACGGGCCAAAAGGGCGTCGGCCAGGGCCTCCGCCGCCCCTCTGTCCTCGTCCTCCCCCTCCGGGGGCGGCGGGGGCTCCTCCGCCTCCTGGGCGGCTTGGAGCTGCCAGCGGACCTGCTCCGTCTCCCCCGCCCGGCGGCGGGAGGTCTCCTGGGCCTTCTGGAGCTGCAGCCGCAGCCGCCGCTCCTGCCCCTCCTTCTCCGTGAGGATCTGGCGGAGGGACTCCCTGCGCCGGTCAATGGCTCGGAGAGTCTCCCGGTCTCCGCCGCCTTTTTTGGCCAGCAGGTCCTCCCGGGCGCTCTGGAGCTGCCGCAGCTCCTCCCGCTCCTCCCGGCGGTCAAGGAAGGGCACCTGCTCGGCCAGGGTGTCCTGACGGTGGGTCCGCATCATCTCCTTGAACCTGGCCAGCATGAAGGCGGGAGTCTTTCGGTGGGACTCCCGGTAGGCCAGGGCGCTCCTCTCCGGATCGTGGGCATTCACCCGGAAATCCCCCCGGCTCAGATCCAGCTTCTTGGCCCGGTCCCCCTGAAGGGTCCGCTCCTCCTCCCTGGCCGCCGGGCCCTCCCGGCTGCGCCGCTTGGAGACCACCATGGTGAGCTCCTTCTTCCGGCTCACCCCGATGGACACGTCCCCGTAGCTGCCCCCCATCCGGGCGGCCTCCCGGGGCCGGTCCTCGTTCTCCCGGGGCTCGTACCCCGTCAGGTGGTCCTTCCCATCCTTCTTCTCCCGGGGGTGCTGCTCCCACATCCGCCCCTCGGAGGAGCGCCAGGCGGGGGGGCGATCCGGCCGCCGTTCCTTCTCAAAGCTGCCCATCGTTCCCCTCCTCCGCCAGCATGTAGTACTGTCCGAAGTCCTCCCGGGAGAGGACCTTGCCGCTCTTGATGAGCTCCCGCCGCAGGGCGGTGAGCAGGTGGCCCATGCCCACGGCCCGCCCCTCCCCGGCGGCCAGGAAGGCGGCGTTCACTGCCACGTTCTTGATGGCGCTGCCGGTGAGCTCAAACTGGATGGCCAGGAACTCCCAGTCGACGTCCCCCTCCAGGGGGGTCTCTGCCGGGAAGACGGAGCGCCAGAGGAGCCGCCGGTAGCCCGCGTCGGGGAAGGGGAACTCGATGACGAACTTCAGCCGCCGCTTGAAGGCCTCGTCGAAGTTCTGGAGGAAGTTGGTCGCCAGGATGCTGACCCCGTCGTACTCCTCCATCTTCTGCAAAAGATAGGCGGCCTCCATGTTGTTGTACTTGTCGTGGGCGTCCTTCATCTCCGTGCGCTTGCCGAAGAGCACATCCGCCTCGTCGAAGAAGAGGACCGCCTGGCTGCGGGAGGCCTCCCGGAAGATCTCGCTGAGATTCTTCTCCGTCTCCCCCACATACTTGCTCACCACCGCCGGCAGCTCCACCTTGTAGAGCTCCAGGCCCAGCTCCCCGGCGGCGATCTGGGCTGCCATGGTCTTGCCGGTGCCCGGCGGGCCGGAGAAGAGCATGGACAGACCCGCCCCGTAGGCCAGCTTCCGGCCGAAGCCCCAGGTCCCGTAGACCTGGCGGCGGCAGCGCATCTGGCCGCAGGCGCTGCGCAGGAGCTCCTTGGCGCTCCGGGGGAGGATCAGGTCCTCCCAGGTGAACACCGTCTCCACCTTCCGGGCCTTGTCCCCCAGGGCGTGGCGCAGCTGGCCCCGGCAGCCCCGGTCCAGGCACTCCCCGTCCACGCCGGGAAGCCCCTGCCACCTCGCCAGGGAGACCGCCGTCTCCAGAGCGCCTTTCATCTGCCCCGGGGTCAGGCGGTACTTCCCCGCCAGCCGGTCCGGGTCCAGCGGCTCTGCCAAAGGCGTCTCCGCCAGAAATCCCGCCCATAGCCTCCGGCTCTCCTCCAGCTCGGGGAGGGGCAGAGCCACAGGCACCGCCCGCCAGCCCTCCGCTCCCCCGGCGGGGACCCAGTCCTCCTCGGTGACCAGGAAGGAGCAGCCGCACACCGCCGCGTCCCGGAGGAGGGCGGTGAGGAATTCCCCGGCCTGCCGGTCGGTGCGGGCAGCCTGGGCCGCCTCGTCCAGACCGGTGAGACACACCGGACACTGCTGGAGCAGGGTCTCTCGCAGAAGATCCCTTCGAAAAGTGCTCCCCTCCTCTCCGGAGAGGAAGCGGCCGTCCGCTGTCAGCAGAGGCGTCCCCAGCCGCCCCGCCAGAGCCCGGGCCAGGGTCCTGCGCCCCGCCCCGCCCTGGCCCTGCAGGAGGAAGGTTGTCCGCTCCCCCACCGCCTGCCGGAGGTAGTCCTCCATCCGCTGTGCCAGCGCCGCCAGGGCCGCCGGGGGCCTATCCCCGGGCTGGAGCAGGGCCAGGCCCGGCGTCCCCGGGTCCTCCCACTCTCCCGCCAAAACGAAGGCCGCCGCCCGCCGGGCAGGACGCAAAAGGCGGGCGGGACCGCCGGTCCCGTCCTCCTCCAACGCGTATCGCACCAGGGCGCCCCCCGGCGCCAGGGCCTGCCGCAGACCGGGGCCGGGCAGGTCCCCGCCTCCCGCCAGCTCCAGGGCCAGGGTCCGGGTGAGGCCCACCCCTGTCCGGGCGGCGCAGCGGCGGGCAAAGCCGCCGTCCGCCTCCCCCAGAAGGGCCAGGGCCAGCAGCCGGGCCTGCACCGCTGTCAGGTTCAGGGCCGCCGCCAGATAGGGCAGGGGCAGGAACACCCCCGCCTCCGCCGCCGCGGCGGACCGCTCCTCCAGCCGCGCCCAGCACTTGTCCGCCGCTAGAGCCGCCGTCTTGTCCTCCTGGGCCTGCCACAGCAGCTCCCCCCAGGCCGACAGCTCCCTCCAGTATTGTTCCTCTGAGCCGTAGGGCTCCCAGCGCTCTTTCATACAGGCGACCTCCCGCTGCCCAGCCGTTTGAGCAGACATTCCTTATAAATACGGGTAACCTCCTCCCCGGGCTCGGCGCCCAGGTCCTGGGCCAGTGTGTCCTTCAGCCGGTTATAAGCCGTCATGGCGTTTTTCACCTCGCCCATGGCGGCGTAGCAGCGAATGAGCTGAGCTGTGAGTCCCTCGTCGTAGGGCTCCTGGCTCGCCGCCGCCCGCAGGCAGTCCGCCGCGGCGGGATACTCCCCCCGCTCCATTTTTTCCTCTGCCTGGGCCCGGCACAGCCGCAGAAAGGCCCCGGCGTACCAGGCCCGGCTGTCCTCCGCCCAGGCCGCCTCAATGTCCTCCAGATAGGGCCCCTCGCACAGGGCGGAGACATCCTCCGCCTTCCCCTCTCCGGCGCATGCGGCGTCCATAGCGTCCCGGTCCGACTCCACCAG
>CALXDB010000181.1 GCA_944386955.1 uncultured Oscillospiraceae bacterium | reverse complement strand
AGGAGCGGGGCGTCTACCGCATCCACCAGTTTGAGAAGCAGGAGATGATCGTGGTCTGCAAGCCCGAGGACTCCATGGCGTGGTACGAGAAGATGTGGCGGTACAGCGTGGAGCTGTTCCGCAGCATGGACATCCCCGTGCGGCAGCTGGAGTGCTGCTCCGGCGATCTTGCGGACCTGAAGGTGAAGAGCTGCGACATCGAGGCCTGGAGCCCCCGGCAGCAGAAGTACTTCGAGGTCTGCTCCTGCTCCAACCTGGGCGACGCCCAGGCCCGCCGCCTGAAGATCCGGGTGAAGGGAGAGAATGGCAAGCCCTACCTGCCCCACACCCTCAACAACACCGTGGTGGCGCCCCCCCGGATGCTCATTGCCTTCCTGGAGAACAACCTCCAAGCCGACGGCAGCGTGAAGATCCCGGAGGCCCTGCGGCCCTACATGGGCGGCAAGGCGCTGCTGGTGCCCAAGCGGTAAGACACCCAGCGAGGACAAGCCATGACACATCGACTGGCAGCCCTTTTTCTGGCGATGCTCCTGCTGCTCACCACAGCTGTGTCCGCCTTCGATCTTCAGCAGCTCTTTCCCGTTCGCCGAACCTATTCCGGCTTTTCCGACGTGGCCGCCTCCCAGTGGTATGCCGGAAATGTGGCTCTGTGCTATGAGACAGGGCTCATGGAGGGCAAGTCCCCTCAGGTTTTTGACCCTGACGCTTCTGTCACCATGCCGGAGGTCCTGGCGGTGTGCGCCCGTCTGAAGTCCCTATTCTGCGGAGGCGACGGAACCATCCCCTCTCTCCCCGCCGACCTGGCGGACTTTGTCCAGATCCGCACCCAGAGCGGCAGGACCATTGCCCGCCTCAGCGACGTCACAGAGGTGCTGGTGACCCCTGGCGCTGCCGGAGCGGGAACCGCCCTCCTCCGCCTCCCCTCCTCCCTGGTGGAGGGACTGACCGGCCAGACCGTTACCATTCAGGCCGGTTTTTCCGGCATCCCCGGCCAGCCCCAGCAGTACATCGGCACCGTGACCCTGGGAAAGAACGACAAGAGCGAGACGGTGGGTGAGATCCAGTTCACCGTCCCCTCCGATCACTGGGGCGGTGATCTGTGGGCTACCCATGTGGCCGTCACCGGTCTGCTGAAGGATTCGGACCTGGCCACCATCCGCAGTTACTGGTGGGGAGATGCCTACCTCTTTCTGATCCTCTGCCGGGAAATGCCCTTCAGTCCCCATCTCTCTCAGGCCACCGGCGCGGCTATGGACGGCAAGCCCGCCAATATGGAGGGCGTCACCGCCAAACGCCAGGACCTCTTTGCCTGTCTGGCGGAGGTGGTGCCGCCGGAGGCCCTGCCTTCTATCAACACCATCTCCTCCCTGCCGGATACCGACGATGAGGAGGTGCTGGCCTTCTACAATGCGGGCATCCTGACCGGAATGGATAAATTCGGCACCTTCCATGGGGACAAGCCGCTCAGCCGCAAGGAAATGGCAGCCATGCTCAGCCGCATTGCCCGACCCGCGCTCCGCGTCTCCTTCACTCCCGCCCCTGCCGCTCAGACCAAGCCCTCCGGCAGCGGTACCAGCGGGCAGCCAACAGACGCCGTTTTCCCCAATCATACTTTATAAAAGAAAATATCTATTACGCATTGCAATATAGAAGGGAAGCTATTACAATATGAAATCATTCATGCGGGAATTCCGTGCCTTCGCCAGCCGGGGCAACGTGATCGACCTGGCGGTAGGCGTTATCATCGGCGGCGCCTTCAGCGCCATCACCAACTCTCTCATCAACGACATCGTCATGCCGATTTTAGGAATTTTTACCAGCCAAATCACCATGTCCGATCTGTCCGTCACGGTGGCAGGCGCGGTGATCACCTACGGCAACTTCATCCAGGCTGTTTTGAACTTTTTGGTCATGAGCTTTGTAGTCTTCTGCTTGGTGAAGGCCATCAACCGCCTCCACAAAAAGGAGGAGGCTCCCAAGGCGGCCCCCAAGCCCAGCAATGAGGAGGTGCTCTTGACAGAGATTCGGGATCTTCTGAAGGAGCGGAAGCTGTGATGGGTCCCATTCTCCAGGCGGGTCTGCCCCAGGTGGGAGCGGCCCCCTCCTGCGCCGGAGATTTGGAGCGCTTTGCCCGCATGCTGCTGGAGAAAAACCAGGTGATGAACCTGACGGCCATCACCGACCCTGACCAGGTGGCCACTCTTCACCTGCTGGACAGCCTGGCGGTGTGGCAGGGGGCGGACCTCTCCGGCAAGTCCGTCATCGACGTAGGGACCGGGGCCGGGTTTCCGGGAATTCCTCTGCGGATCGCCCACCCGGACCTCCGCCTGACCCTGTTGGACAGCTTGGGCAAGCGGGTAGACTTTCTCCGGGAGGTTTGTGAAGCCCTCTCCCTCACAGGTGTGGACTGCATCCACGGCCGGGCGGAGGAGTTTGCCGCCGAACACCGGGAGCAATACGACGCGGCGGTGAGCCGGGCGGTGGCCAACCTCCGGATGCTCGCGGAACTGTGCCTCCCTCTGGTGAAGGTGGGCGGGGTGTTCCTCGCCATGAAGTCCACCGACTGCGAGGAGGAGCTGGAGGCCGCCAAGCCGGCTATCAAGCTGCTGGGTGGGAAAACAGAGCGGGTTTTGGACTATGCCATTCCCACTACAGAGGTGGTCCACCGTCTGGTGGTGATCCGGAAGCTCTCCCCCACCCCGGCCAAGTATCCCCGGCGGTTCGCCCAGATGAAAAAGCAGCCGCTGTAAGGGGGAACTATGAAAGACTGGAATATTGGAAAGGGGGCGGCAGAATGGGTCAGGTGATCGCCGTGGTGTCCGGCAAGGGCGGCACGGGGAAGACCTCCTTTGTCTCCCATGTGGGCCTGTGTCTGGCGGCCCTGGGGCACCGGGTGCTCTGCATGGACTGCGACATCGGCCTTCGCAATCTGGATATTGCTCTTGGCATGAGCGACTGCGCCGTACTGGATTTCGCGGATGTGGCCCATGGCATCTGCACTCTGGAGGAAGCGGTGGTACCCCACCCTGTCCAGAGCGACCTGTGGCTGCTGACGGCGCCCACCACGCTTTACGACCCGGTGGACCGAGAGGAGTTTCGGGCCATGCTGGCCAAGATCCGCCGGAAATTTGACTACTGTCTCATTGATTCTGCCGCCGGGCTTGGGGAAGGTTTTCTTCTCTCCATTACCGACTGCGACCGGTGCATCGTGGTGTCCACTACGGACCCCACAAGCCTTCGGGACGCCCAGCGGACAGTGATGGAGCTGAGCCACCTGCCCCGGGGACGGGTCCATCTGGTGGTAAACCGCTGCAGAAAGAAGCTGCTGCGAAGCCTCCATCAAACCATAGACGATGCCATCGACGCTGCCGGCCTGCCCCTTTTGGGGGTAGTTCCGGAGGATGAGGACCTGCCCCTGGCTCTTGGACGGGGCGTCCCGTTGGTGTTTTCATATAATCGGTGCGCCGCTGCGGCCTATCGCAATATTGCTGCACGTCTCACCGGACAGCGGGTGCCGCTGATGCGGCTGCGCTGACCACCGCAACCAGATGAGGAGAAAAACGAGAGAAAACCCCTGCGTTCAAGGCTTCATGAAAGGAGGCGCAACATGTATATTGCGCTCATGTCCCACGACAACAAGAAGGATCTGATGGTCCAGTTCTGCTCCGCCTACGCCGGCGTGCTCAGCCGGCACAACCTCTGCGCGACCAACACCACCGGCAAGCTCATCGCTGCCGAGACCGGTCTGCATATCCATCTCTTTATGTCCTGCCAGCACGGCGGCAGCCAGCAGATCGGCGCCCGTATCGCCTACAATGAGATGGATATGGTGCTGTTCTTTGTGGACCCCAAGGACCCCTCCATGGATAAGGAGCTGCTGTACATCTCCCGTCTGTGCGACCAGAACAACGTGCCCTATGCCACCAATGTGGCCACGGCGGAAATGCTGGTTCTGGGGCTGGACCGTGGAGATCTGGACTGGCGGAACATCGTCAATCCCAAGAGCAAGCTGCTCCGGTAACATTTTCCTTGACTTTTTTGGAAAATCCGCATAAAATAGAGCGATACCGGCGCAAAGATCGGACAGGAGTACCCCGCCGCCGCCTCACAGAGAGGGCCGTCCAGGCTGGAAGCGGCCCAGGCAGGAGCGGGTGGAAGACAGTCCGGGAGCGCGGGGCGGCAACGTCTGCGGCGATCCCCCGCCGCGGTGGGAAACGGGGAAGAGGGTCTGTCCGCCTGCGCGGACGGGCTGAATGTGGGTGGCACCACGAGACATGTGGAGTAAACATGCTCTCGTCCCGCGCGTCTGCCGGGATGAGAGCATGTTTTTTTGTCCGCTGACGGGGATCTGTCCGTTTTTGTCGGGTCCCGACGGTATTTCGAACCCTTTCTTGCCTCCGGCGGGTGACTTTTCTCGCCAAAGAAAAGTCACCAAAAGTTGGCTTAGAACCAAGGTTCTAAGGACTCCT
>CALXDB010000180.1 GCA_944386955.1 uncultured Oscillospiraceae bacterium | reverse complement strand
CCCACGGTGAAGAAGTTCACGATCAGATCCGGGATGGAGATGGGCTCGCCCACCTCCACGGCAGTGAGGTTGCTCCAGGGCTCCAGCACCGGGGGGATGATCTTCATGATGACGATCATGATCACCGCGGCGATGGCGCCGGTGACGATGAAGGTGAGCACGGTGGTGCCCATGATCTTGCCGGCCCGGCGGCGGCTCTTCATGGTGGCCACGGACCCGCCGATGGACGAGAACACCATGGGGACCACGATGCAGAACATCATGTTCAAAAACAGGGTGCCGAGGGGCTTCAGCACCGTAGCGCCGGCGTCGATCACCGCGCCCTCGGCGTCCTTCACCTGAGGGAAGATCCAGCCCACGATGGCGCCCAGGACCATGGACCCCAGCATCACCGCCAGGAACGCGTAGTTGCGGGCCACCGACTTTTTGCTCAGTTGGTTGCTCATAGCTTTTCCTCCTTTTCACACATGCCAAAGGGTTCTATCTGCAAAGCCGCACGGCCTTACATTCTTACATTGCTAAAGACAGGTCCTCGTCGGTCACCGTGCCCCGGCAGACCATGTTGGTGGGGCCGGTGAGGTAGAGGTTTTTGATGGAGCAGCAGTCCCGGTCCACCGTGATCCGCAAAAGCCCGCCGGGCACCTTCACCTTCACGTCCTCCCCGCTGACGAGGCCCCGCAGCGTCAGGGCCAGCACCATAGAGCCGGTGCCGGTGCCGCAGGCGTAGGTGAAGTCCTCCACCCCCCGCTCAAAGGTCAGCTCCAGCACCTCGTCGGGGCCGGTGATCTGATAGAAGTTCACGTTGGCCCCCTTGGGCAGAGCGGGATGGGACCGGAGGGCCGCCCCCAGGCGGCGGAGGTCGTCCATGGTCTTGTGCTCCAGGTCCTTCACCTCCACCACCAGGTGGGGAAGGCCGGGGGTGCCCAGCTCCACATAGGCGCAGGGGTAGGACGCGCCCTCCACCTCCAGGGTCCGGTCCAGATCGATGACAGTGGGGTCCGTCAGCCGCACCCGGTAGTTCCGCCCGTCGATCCTCCGACCGGTGACGGTGCCGCTGGGGCTCTCCACCCGCTGCACCTCCCCGGACAGGCCCATCTCATAGCCGTACCGGCAGATGCACCGGGCGCCGTTGCCGCACATCTCCCCCTCGCTGCCGTCGCTGTTGTAAAAGAGCATCCTGAAGTCGCAGTCCCCAGTGGCCTTCTCCACCACCATCAGTCCGTCGGCCCCGATGGACAGGTGCCGGTGGCACAGAGTCCTGGCGATGGCAGGAAAGCGGTCCCAGGGGATGTGTTCGGTGAGATTGTTGAGGATGATGAAGTCGTTGCCTGCTCCGTTCATCTTGTGAAATTCCACAGGAATTCCTCCCTTTCTCTCGTCTCTATACCTTATGATATGATTCCCAAGTATACTATAATATTTTGCATTATGGATTGCGCACAGTGCTATGAACCATGCAAAAAGTGCGGTTTGAGTTTAGAACTGCCGCTGGAGGCCGGTTGCGCCGGTGGCAGAACTGTGGTATGCTGAAACAAAAGGGGGGTGGGCGGATGCGCAAGAAAAACACCAGAAACACCAAGGGACGGATCATCTCAGCAGCCTGGAAGCTCTTCTATGAGCAGGGCTACGACGACACCACCGTGGACGACATCATCTATGAGTCCGGCACCTCCAAGGGGTCCTTCTATCACTATTTTGAGGGGAAGGATGCCCTCCTCAGCTCCTTGTCTTACCTTTTTGACGAGAAGTACGAGGAGCTGATGGGGGAGATGGACCCGGAGATGGACAGCTTCGAGAAGCTGATGTTCCTCAACCGGGAGCTCTTCGCCATGATCGAAAACCAGGTCTCCCTGGACCTGCTGGCCCGGCTCTTCTCCTCCCAGCTCATCACCAAAGGGGAGAGGCATTTGCTGGACCACAACCGCACTTATTATAAAAGTCTCCGCCAGATCATCGCCCAGGGCCAGCAGCGGGGAGAGCTGCGCCAGGACATGACCGTCAACGAGATCGCCAAGCTCTACGCCCTGTGCGAGAGGGGGATCATGTACGACTGGTGCATCTGCAACGGGGACTACTCTATCCGTCAATATGCCGCCTCCGTTATGCCCGCCTTCATGGCCCAAGTGCGGGCAAAGGGATAATTCTTTTCTGCCCCGGCTTTTCGTTCTGGTTTTCGTATAGGAAAAAAGAAAGGAAATTCAAGGAAAATCATGATTTTATCAAAGCGAGGTACAGACTTTAGTCTGTACCTCGTTCTGTATTTTAGTCTAAAATCAGTTGTGGTATAATGCTCCTGTTTTATGTTTGGCCGCCCCGGGAGGCGGCAGAAAAGGAGAGAGTAGCAGATATGACAACATCCCAAATCTGCATGTTGATCACCATTGTGGTCTACATGGGGGGAATGATCTGGATCGGGTTCCTGTATTCCTCTAAGAACGAGACCGCCGGGGACTTCTACCTGGGCGGGCGGAAGCTGGGGCCCTTCGTGACGGCCATGAGCGCCGAGGCCTCGGACATGTCCTCCTGGCTTCTCATGGGTCTGCCCGGCGTGGCCTACTTCAGCGGCATCTCCGACGCCGCCTGGACCGCCATCGGCCTGGCCATCGGTACTTATGTCAACTGGCTTATCGTGGCCCGCCGCCTGCGCCGGTACTCCGAGCACATCGGGGCCATCACCATCCCCGACTTCTTCGCCCGCCGCTTCCGGGATAAGAGCCACTTCCTGGTAGGTATTTCTGCGGTGGTCATCATCATCTTCTTCATCCCCTACACCGCCTCCGGCTTCGCCGCCTGCGGCAAGCTCTTCGGCACTATCTTCGACATGCCCTACCTGACGGCCATGATCATCGGCGCGGTGGTCATCGCCATCTATACCACCCTGGGCGGCTTCCTGGCCGCCTCCACCACCGACTTCATCCAGTCCATCGTCATGTCCATCGCCCTCATCGTGGTGGTGTTCTTCGGCATCCATACCGTGGGCAGCTGGGACAAGGTGGGCGAGATCGCCGCTCAGGTCCCCGGCTACCTGGATATGCACCAGACTACCAACGTCATCACCGGCGAGGCGGCCCCCTATACCCCGCTGACCATCGCCTCCGTGCTGGCCTGGGGCCTCGGCTACTTCGGCATGCCCCACATCCTCCTGCGCTTCATGGCCATCCGTCACGAGAAGGAGGTCAAGCTGTCCCGCCGTATTGCCTCCGTGTGGGTGGTGATCGCCATGGGCGTGGCTGTTTTCATCGGCGTCATCGGCTATGCCATGAGCCAGGTGGGGGCCCTGCCTGTCTTTGAGAGCAAGTCCGCCGCCGAGGCGGTGGTGGTCACCATTGCCGACTTCCTCAGTGAGCACGGCGTTCTGGCGGCCCTGTTGGCCGGCCTGATCCTGTCCGGTATTCTTGCATCCACCATGTCCACTGCCGACAGCCAGCTGCTGGCGGCCAGCTCCAGCGTGTCCGAAAACATCGTCAAGGACGTCTTCGGCGTGAAGCTGTCCGATAAGGCCACTATCCGCATCGCCCGCACCACTGTGGTCCTCATCTCTGTCGTCGGCGTTTTCCTGGCCCGGGACCCCAACAGTTCTGTGTTTGATATCGTGTCCTTCGCCTGGGCGGGCTTCGGCGCCGCCTTCGGTCCCGTGATGCTGTTTGCCCTGTTCTGGAAGCGCACCAACGCCTGGGGCGCTCTGTCCGGCATGGTGGTGGGCGGCGCCATGGTGTTCATCTGGAAGTATCTCATCGCCCCCAAGGGCGGCGTGCTGGGCATCTACGAGCTGCTGCCCGCCTTCCTGGCGGCCTGCGTGGCCATCGTGGTGGTCAGCCTCCTCACCCCCGCTCCCGAGAAGGAGATCGTGGAGGAGTTTGAGGCCGTCCGCAAGGGCTGATCCCTACCATTATTATAGATTGCCCCGGACCCCTTCCGCAGGGGGTCCGGGGCCCTCTTTTTGCCTGCCGCAGAAAACCTAGAAAAAAGAGGAAAAAAGGTGTTGACAAATAGGGAGAGGGGTGGTATAGTAAGCAAGCTGTCCGTGACGCAGCGTCGAGGCTTTCGGAAATCGGTCGTGATTGGAAAAAAGCACTTGACAAAGCGGATGAGCGGTGGTAAAATACCGAACGTTCGGCTGAGAGGCCAAGCGGGAGTAAGTTCAAAAGAGCTGAAAAAAGTGCTTGACAAAGGCTGAGCGATCTGCTAAAATAGCGAGCGTTCGACTGGCGGTCGGTACAAAAAACGAGTTGAAAAAACTTGAAAAAAGTACTTGACAAACGATCGAACGAGTGCTAAAATAGCGAATGTTCCACCCTGGAACGTGTACCTTGTAAATTAAACAATGTAACGAACGAAAAGCACCAGACGGAGGCACTGAAAAGTGCCGACGAGGTTGCCCCAAGTACGGGTTTAGTCAATTACCGGAACGGGGTAACGATAAAAAGTTTTTGAAGCTAAGATAAAGCTTCAATAGAATGATTTAAACACGAACGTGTTTAGATACCATTTTATTGAGAGTTTGATCCTGGCTCAGGACGAACGCTGGCGGCATGCTTAACACATGCAAGTCG
>CALXDB010000179.1 GCA_944386955.1 uncultured Oscillospiraceae bacterium | reverse complement strand
CTCTGTAGCTCAGTTGGTAGAGCAGAGGACTGAAAATCCTCGTGTCGTTGGTTCGATTCCGACCGGAGGCACCATGCAGTCCAATAAAAATTGGACTGCACCATATGCGGGCGTAGCTCATCTGGTAGAGCGCCACCTTGCCAAGGTGGAGGTAGCGAGTTCGAGCCTCGTCGCCCGCTCCATTTGATTTCAAAGCAGCAATGCTTTTCATATAGGAAGGAAGACCCTCAGGGTCGCCTCCATCTGCGAACAAGGAGCAGCGATGCTTCTTTTATATACGACGGTGTCCGGCGAACGGCTGGCACGTCCGCAGACAGTACGCTGCATGGAAAATTTAATTCCATGTGGCTTTTTTTGAAAGGATATGCTATACTGGGTCCCAGGAAGCATAGAATAGAGCATGGCGACATAGCCAAGTGGTAAGGCAAGGGTCTGCAAAACCCTCATTCCCCGGTTCAAATCCGGGTGTCGCCTCCAAAAAGAAACACCAGCCGACAGGCTGGTGTTTCTTTTTGGATACCTGGGGAATTTGAAATGCTCGGCGGAAGTGAATTCCGCCTCCGCCAAGGTTTTGCCTGCGGCAAAACGCTTGTACGGCGCAAAAGCGCCGACCCACCGTGTGGGGCCCCGGTCTTGTCCGGCATCTATAGTTTACGGACAAGACATAAAAATAACCACACCGTCAGGTGTGGTTATTTTTATGGAACCCTGGGAAATTTAATATGCTCGGCGGAAATGAATTCCGCCTCCGCCAAGGTTTTGCCTGCGGCAAAACGCTTGTACGGCGCAAAAGCGCCGCCCCGCCATGCGGGGCCCCGGTCTTGTTCGGCATCTAAAGTGTTTGGACAAGGCAAAAAGGAACCGCCAGCCGATAGGCTGGCGGTTCCTTCTAATATTTTTAGGGGAGATGGGAATATTTGCGAAAAATGAATCCTGCCTGTGCCAAAAGCCGCCCCGTGACGGCGGTGCGGCGGGGCTGTCCGCAGCAAGGCGCTCACACCGTGCCTCCCAATAGGACTGGGAGCCGGCGAAATCTCCGAAGCTCCCCTGAAAGATGCAGGCCCTTTTCAGCAACGGCCCTTTACAACCTGAGGAAAGATGTGATATACTGAAACCACTTTTATATAACTATTTTTCTTTTTTGGAGTGGAGGGGATTTTCGTGGGTGTTCATAAGCCGCTTTCTACCATTGAAGTCCGCAGGCAGAACCGCAACCGGGTCTACCGCCAGCTCACCGCTCTGTGGGAACCTGTCACCAAGCAGGAGCTGGCCGCACAGTTGTCCATGAGTCTGCCCACTCTGTCCCAAAACCTCAACGAACTGGCGGAGATGGGGCTCATCGACCGCTCGGTTACCACCTCCTCTACGGGGGGGCGGCGTCCCAGACTGATCAGTCCTCTGGCGGACGCCCGCTTCGCCGTTGGCGCAGAGCTGACGGATAAGGATCTCCGCCTGGCGGCGGTGAATCTGCGGCAGGAGACTGTGGCCTATGAGAAGATCAACCTGCCCTTTGCTAATTCCGAAGCCTATGGCGCGCTGTTGGCCCAGCGGATTGAGGCCTTTTTAAACGAGAACACACTGGACCGGCAGCGGCTTCTGGGAGTGGGATTGGCTCTGCCCGGGATCATTGGTCCAGACCAGAGCACCATTGAGTATGCCCCCACCATGGGGGTTCACACTCCTGTCTCCTGCCGCTTCCTGAGCGCTATTCCTTACCCCACCCGGCTGGACAACGATGCCAACTGCGGCGGCTTTGGAGAGTGGTGGAATCGCACCGACCAGCAGAGCATGGCCTACCTCGCCATTGGACGGGGCGTGGGCGGCGCCCTCTTGGTGGAAGGGGAGCTGTATGACGGCGTCAATCACCGGGCCGCGGAATTCGGCCATCTGTGCCTTCACCCCGGTGGACGCCTGTGCGAGTGCGGCCGTCAGGGCTGTCTGGAGGCGTACTGCTCCGCAGCGCGTCTTACGGACGACCTGGGTATCACGCTGGAGACCTTCTTCCAGCGGCTGGACGAGGGAGACCCGGTGTGCCAGGAGGTATGGCAGGTCTATCTGGAGGATCTGGCTACGGCTATCACTACCATCCACACCATCCTGGACTGTCCGGTGATGATCGGCGGCTCTATGTCCCAGTTCCTTTCCAAGTTCCAGATGCAGCTGGAGAACCGGATTCGAGAGCTGGATCCCCTGTCCAATCAGACGGGCTTCCTCTTTTTCTGCCCCAGCTACAGCCGTTCGGTCTGTATCGGAGCAGCTACGCGCTTCCTCTATGAATTTGTCAGCCAGCTTTGAGCCAAACGTACCTGCCGCCTATACAGCGGCGGGTGCGTTTTTTTGTTGTGAAATTGTTCAAAAGGTTGTTTCTCAATTTGTATAAGGCTCCAAATGTACAAATTCACTTAAGAACGCCTTGACATTCCTGAGCTGGTTGTGTATTCTATAAGCAGTTAGAGAAAGGATTTTTACAAAAGTCATTCTTCTAACAACTGCCCACCGCCGGGCAGAGACCGGCGGAAAATCAAAAAAGGAGCGATTGATGAAATGAAAAAGCGTATCCTGGCTCTTGCGCTGGCCGCTGTGATGGCCCTGTCTCTGGTCGCCTGCGGCAACACCAGCAACAACAACGGCAGCACCAACAACAACGGCGCCTCCGATACTGACGACGGCGGCAGCACCGGCGCCCAGAAGGTCGGTATCGCCATGCCCACCCAGTCCCTGGAGCGCTGGAACCGCGACGGTTCCTACCTGGACGAGCAGTTCAAGAGCGCCGGCTATGAGACCATTCTTACATACTCCGACAACGACACCAACCGTCAGGTCAGCGATATCCAGAACATGATCGCCGACGGCGTGGATCTGCTGGTCATCGCCGCCATCGACGGCGAGGCCCTGAACACCGTGATGAACGAGGCCGGTGAGGCCGGCATCCCCGTCATCGCCTACGACCGCCTGATCATGAACGACAACGCCTCCTACTATGTGTCCTTCGATAACTACACCGTGGGCACCCTCCAGGGCCAGTATGTGGTGGATACCCTGGATCTGGACAACGCTGCCGGCCCCTTCAACATTGAGTTCACCGCCGGCGATCCCGCCGACAACAACGCCGGTTACTTCTTCCAGGGCGCCATCGACGTCCTGCAGCCCTACATCGACTCCGGCAAGCTGAACGTGGTCTCCGGTCAGACCGACTTTGACACCGTGGCTACCGCCGCCTGGGATACCCAGACCGCCATGGAGCGTGCTCAGAACGTGCTGGCTTCCTACTATGCCGACGGCACCCAGGTTGATGTGTGGCTGTGCTCCAACGACTCCACCGCTCTGGGCGTGGCCCAGGCCATTGAGTCCGACTACGCCGGCTCCAACCAGCCCATCATCACCGGTCAGGACGGCGACGAGGCCAACCTGAAGAACCTGGTGGACGGCAAGCAGTCCATGACCGTGTACAAGGCTGTGGCCAACGAGGCCGTTGTTACCCTGGATCTGGGCAAGGCCATCCTGAGCGGCGAGGACGTGAATGAGAGCCTGATCACCGCCTCCGGCTGGGATTTCGAGTGCGCCTATGACACCACCTCCTACTTCACCTCCGACGGCAACAACTGCCCCTCCTTCCTGCTGGTGCCCGACGTGGTCACCACGGAGAACATGGTGGAGAAGCTGGTTGACACCGGCTACTACACCCAGGATGCTGATGGGTACCTCCATCCCGCTGCCTAATCCAAGCGAACTGAAGAATCTGTAACGTCAGCCAATGGGCGGGGTCGTCTGCCCCGCCCATTGCGCTGACCCCATCCAACCAAGGCTGAAAGGAGGCAACACCCTTTGTCCAAGTATATTCTGGAGATGAAAAACATCACCAAGGAATTCCCCGGCGTCAAGGCCCTGGATAACGTCAACCTCCAGGTGGAGCCGGGGGAAATTCATGCCCTGATCGGAGAGAACGGCGCGGGCAAGTCCACGCTGATGAACGTCCTGTCCGGCACTTATCCCGCCGGTACCTACACCGGAGAGATCTACTATGAGGGGAAGCTCTGTCAGTTCAAGACCCAGAAGGACAGCGAGGCGGTGGGCATCGTCATCATCCACCAGGAGCTGGCCCTGATCCCCCTGCTCTCCATCGGAGAGAACATGTTCCTGGGCAACGAGATCCGCAACAAGATGGGGGTCATCGACTGGAACAAGACCTACTATGAAGCCGAGCGCCACATGAAGCAGGTGGGGCTCAATGAGTCGGCCCAGACTCTGGTGAAGGACATCGGTACCGGCAAGCAGCAGCTGGTGGAAATCGCCAAGGCGTTTTCCAAGAAGGTAAAGCTGCTGATTCTGGACGAGCCTACCTCCTCCCTCAACGACGAGGACGCCAAGATGCTGCTGGACCTGCTCATTGCGTTTAAGAAGGAGGGCCTCACCTCCATCATTATCACCCACAAGCTCAACGAGATCATCTACTGCGCCGACAAGGCCACCATCATCCGGGACGGCTCCACCATCGAGACCCTGGTCAAGGGCGTGGACGAGTTCAGCGAGGACCGGATCATCAAGGGCATGGTGGGCCG
>CALXDB010000178.1 GCA_944386955.1 uncultured Oscillospiraceae bacterium | reverse complement strand
CCCTTGTCCTTATGGATTGGTTTGGGTCAAAATTACCTGCCCGTCGGCGTCAAAAAATTCCAGAGTGTAGGAAATTTTATCCTGCTGCACCTCTTCTGTCAAGTGGGATGGCGAGTTTCTCAGCCAATACTGCTCCGCCAGTTCCTCCGGGGTGGTACCGCTTGGCTCCCCCTGGTAGGTCAGCTGGAAGAGGAAGCAGCTGCCGTCCCTCACGCCCTCTATGGAATAGGCCTGTTCCCACTGGACCGGGCTGTAGTTGATGACCCCGTCATAGGTCAGCGTCATGGTCAGCCGGGCGGAGACCGCTTCCTGAGGAACGTCCGCCGCTGCCAGCATGGGCGCATAGGCCTTTTCCTCACCGGTCCAGTAGCCCACCTGACGGGGCAGCACCACCAGGGTGGGCTCCTCTCCCTTCCGATCCCAGACGATCAGGCGGCTGGCCGTCTTCCAGAGATCAAAGGCGTGGATGTGGTCCTCCGTCACCCCTAAAAGCAATGTATGAGGGTACTGCTGATTGTCGTCCGTTTCCAGCACAATGGTGGAGGGCTCCAGCAGCATCCGCCGTTCTAACTGACGCAGCATCATGGACTGGGGCAGGGGATAGCCATTGACGATCCACAGCACCAGCACCAGCAGCAGACACAGTATCCCATTTCGGATGAGACGGCGGCGATAGGTCCGCCGCTCCAAGGGCTTTTTCTTCCTCATGCTGCTCCACCTCCCTCCAGGGAAATGGTAAGGGTCTCATCGCCGATGGTAATTTCCAGCCACTGGAGGTCCTCTGGGTCCGGCATATAGTCAAACCTTATCTCTACGGTGACGCTTGTGTAGGAATCTTGGACCTGGTTGTAGTAAAACTGGGGGATTCCCTCCGCGGTACCACCCCCCGCCCGGGTCCGGTTGTAGTAGGAGATCCCCCGGTTGTCCCGCACCTCTAAAATAGATCCGTAGGCATTCCATTTCTCCCAGAACTGCCAGCTGGCCCCCTGCAAAATGAGGGTGCCGCCCCAGGTGCCGTCGTCCCACTGCTCCCAGAATAGAAGGGGCGCGGTGAACTGATAGCCCCCCAATTCCCCCAGAGACAGGTCCTGCCACACATAGGTGGAGTTTGGAGGCGGCTCCGGCGGGGCCCAGTCCGGGCCGCTGTTCCAGAGATCCCGGAAATAGGTCCAGTTGGCGGCGATGCACAGCACCAGCACCACCAACAGCACCTGGCTCAGACGCCACAGATACCCCATCCAGGGCCGGTGGAGCGCCCCCAGCTCCCGGGCCAGGCGCTCCGGGTCCCCCATGGACTCCACCGCCACCTTTTCCGCCTCATAGGCCGAGAGCCCACGGGACTGCACCACTTCCATCCGGTCTAAAATGTGGTCCTCCAGCTCCTGCCGCACCCGGCGGCGGTCCGGGCCGAAGCGGATCTCTTTGGTGGCCGTATCCAGCCAGTAATTTCGGTTCATGGTCACCCCCACCCCAGCACCGCTGACACCGCGTGGGCGTAAGCCTTCCACTCCTCCGACTTCTCCTCCAGCACCTTCAGGCCCTCCCCGGTGATGCGGTAGTACCGCCGGGGACGTCCGGAGGGGGACTGGGCCTCCCGGGCTGCCACCAGCCCCTCCTTCTCCATGGTGTGGAGCAGGGGATAGAGGGTCCCCTCCTTCAGCCGGAACACCGTCTCCGACCGCCGCTCCAGCTCCTCGATGATCTGGTAGCCGTACATCTCCTCCCCCTTCAAAAGGGCCAGCACCAGCATGGCCGTGGACCCGGGGAGCGGATTGCTCTCTCTGCGCTTCATGGTCCCGCCTCCTTTATACCTCGATTATCTATGCTTAGTATACCTTGACTGTCGAGGTATGTCAAGCCTTCCTTTTTTTGCCGGAGGATCGGGGGAATCTCCGGCAGAACGGCAGGGAACACTATGCCGGTATAGGAGGGAATTTTATGAAACGGTTTCGGATGCCGACGGCATATACCATTTTGTTTTTCCTGCTGATCGCAGTGGCGGCGGCCACCTGGTTCGTCCCGGCGGGACAGTACGCCCGGGAGGGGGAGGACCAGACCCCGGTGGCGGGAACCTACGCCCAGGTGGAACAGCAGCCCCAGGGAGTGGCGGAGGTGGTTCTGGCTCCCTTCCGGGGCTTCTACGACGCGGTGGACGTGGCGGTGTTCATCCTGATGGTGGGCGGCTTTTTGGGCGTCATGATGAAAACCGGCGCCATTGACGCGGGCATCGCCGGGATCATTGCAAAGCTCCACGGCAAAGAGCGGCTGCTGATCCCCATTCTGATGATCTTTTTCGGCCTGGGCGGCACCTCTTTCGGTATGTGGGAGGAGACCATGGCCTTCTTCCCCCTGCTGATCCCGGTGTTTGTGGCGGCGGGCTACGATGCGGTGACGGCGGTGGCGGTGATTTTGCTGGGCGCGGGCAGCGGCGTGATGGCGGGCACCGTGAACCCCTTTGCCACCGGCATTGCCTCCGGGTTTGCAGGGGTGTCCCTGGGGGACGGCATTTTGCTGCGGCTGCTGCTGCTCCTCCTCTATGAGGGGGCGTCCATCTGGTTCGTCATGGCCTACGCCGCCAAAATCAAAAAACGTCCGGAGCTGTCCCTGGTGGCGGGGCGGGATCAGAAGTTCCGCCACGAGGGGGAAGCGCCGCCTCTCACCACCCGGCGGAAGATCACTCTCGGCATCTTCGCGGCGGTGTTTGTGCTGATGATCTACGCCGTGTTTCCCTTTGACGAAATGGGCCTGCCTCTGCCCACCCTGGGCTGGTGGTTCCCGGAGCTCAGCGCCCTGTTTCTGGTGGGGGGCATCGCCATCGGCCTCATTTACGGCCTGGGGGAGGAGGAGACGGCGGACGCCTTTGTGTCCGGCGGCGCGGACCTCATCGGTGTGGCCTTCATCATCGGCATCAGCCGGGGCGTCACGGTGCTGATGAACGACGGCGCCATCACCGACACGGTGCTCCACTGGGGCGAGGAGGCCCTCAGCGGAGCGGGCGGCGGTCTCTTTGCGGTGCTGGTGTTCCTCCTCTGCCTGCCCCTCTCCATTCTGATCCCCTCCTCCTCGGCGCTGGCCGTGCTGGCCATCCCCATTCTGGCCCCGCTGGGACAGTTCGCCGGGGTGGAGAAGAGCCTGGTGGTCACCGCCTTCCAGGCGGCCTCCGGCCTTGTGAACATCATCACCCCCACGGCGGCGGTGGTGATGGGCGGCCTGGCCTTCGGCCGGGTGCCCTACGACCGGTGGGTCCGGTTCGTATGGAAACTCCTGCTAATTTTTGTCCTGCTCACCGCTGGAATTTTGTGGGGTTCTGCAATTTTATAAGGAAAATCACTGTGTTATACTGTGTAACAGAAAGAAAGGTGATTTTTTATGCGGGTCATCGACGCCCACACCCACATTTTCCCTGAAAAAATTTCAGCGAAGGCCACCATCGCCACCGCGGAGTATTTTGATCTCCCCGAGCCTCCCAACCACTACGGCAGCGTACGGGAGCTGGTGGAAGTGCTGGACGAGGCGGGCATCGAGTACGCCATGGTGTTCTCCGCCGCCACCACCGCCCACCAGGTGGAGCACATCAACCGCTATATTTTAGGGGAGTGCCGGAAGCAGCCCAAATTCATCCCCTGCGGCACCCTCCACGCCGAGTATGAGAACTATGTGGAGGAGCTGAAGTGGATGCGGGAGAACGGCATCTTCGGCGTGAAGCTCCACCCGGAGTTTCAGCACTTCGTGCTGGACGACGAGCGTCTGTTCCCCATGTTTGAGGAGATGGAGCGCCACGACATGTTCCTCATCACCCACATGGGGGATCCCCGGGTGAACGTGTCCGGTCCGGCGAGGCTGCTGCCCATCGCCAGGACCTTCCCCAAGCTCCGGTGCATCGGGGCCCACCTGGGGAACTGGGGAGACTGGGACTATGACAAGATCTACCCCCTCACCCAGCTGCCCAACGTGTACACGGACATCTCCAGCGCCTGCTCCTATGTGAAGGACCCCGCGCCTCTTTTGAAGATCCTCCACACCTACGACCCCACGCATCTGTTTTTCGGCAGCGACTACCCCATCTGGTGCCCCAAGAAGGAGCTGGAGAAGACCCTCCGCTTGGGTCTCGACCAGCAGCTGCTGGAGGACATTCTGTTCAACAACTTTGCGAAGTTTTATCACTATAAGGCGCTGTAAGAAAAAGCGCACCTGCGGAAAGCTGCATTTCCGCAGGTGTTTTTTTGCCCTCTGGCGAGGGCGCGTTTTTCTCTTTTGGCCGACGGTGTTTCGATAGGTGTTTAGCCTCCGGCGGGTGACTTTTTGGACGAGCAAAAAGTCACCAAAAACTCGCTTAGAACCAAGGTTCTAAGAACTCCTTTGATTACCAAAACCGGGTAGTCAGGGAGGCTTTTGGTGGTCGGCTTTGTGCGGGTGACGCCTATTTGGGTCGCCTCCTGCTCCTGCGCCGCGCTCCGCGCTGATGGGGCGGGTAGACGAACCTAAAGCCTTCCCCCGCTGGGGGAAGGTGGCACGGCGGAGCCGTGACGGATGAGGGGAGCCCAAAGGCAGAGACTTTCTTCTACCGATTCCCTC
>CALXDB010000177.1 GCA_944386955.1 uncultured Oscillospiraceae bacterium | reverse complement strand
GGTGGTGGCCTTCTCCCTTGGCGTCACGGCGGTGCTGTGGCTGCTGGCCGCCTCCTGGTGGAGCATCCTGCGGCACCGGAGGGCTGCCCCCACCACGGTGCTCTCCGCCCTCCTCTCGGGGGCGGGAACGGTTCTTCTCCTGGTGTTTCTCTTTACCGACGGCTTTGAGGACCACTACATCGAGAAGTATACCGCCCTCATGGGGGAGCCCCAGAGCCTGGCTGCCCTGGACACCGGCATGGGCCCCCAGCAGGTGCTGACGGTGGACTACGGCACGGAGGGGGGCCTTCCCTCCGATACCGTGAGCCTCACCGCCTATATGAGCCGCTCCAGCGCCGAGTTCACCGGTGCCTACGCTGACTACTACCTGGACTACGACCTCAGCGCCGTGCCTCTGGTGGGCCGGGTGTGGTACCCGGCGGGGGGGCAGGACTGCCCGGTGCTGTTCTTCGCCCACGGCAACCATGAGATCGCCGTGGACTCCTACCTGGGCTACGACTACCTGGGGGAGTACCTGGCCAGCTGGGGGTATGTGGTGGTGTCGGTGGACCACAACGCCTGCAACCTCCTCTACAATGAAAACGACGGCCGGGCGGTGCTCCTTCTGGAGCACATCGGCCTGCTGCTGGATTACAACGGCCAGCCGGGTAACCCCCTCTATGGGGTGCTGGACGAGGACAGCATCGCCATCGGGGGCCACTCTCGGGGCGGGGAGATGGCGGCCACCGCCTATCTCTTCAACGGCTACGACCGGTATCCGGAGAACGGCGGCATTCGCTTTGACTACCACTACAATATCCGGTCCATCGTGGCGGTGGCCCCTACGGTGAACCAGTACAAGCCGGCGGACCACAGCGTAGAGATTGAGGATGTGAACTACCTCCTCCTCCACGGCACCGACGACAGGGATGTGAAGGACTTCATGGGCATGGCCCAGTATGAGAACGTCACCTTCACCGGGGCGGGGGAATACCTGAAATCCGCCCTCTATATCGCCGGGGCCAACCACGGCCAGTTCAACTCCCTCTGGGGGGCCTACGACCAGCCCGCTCCCTTCAGCACCCTGCTGAACGCCGCCAGCATGCTGTCCGAGGGGGGGCAGCAGACCATCGCCTGCCTCTTCATCCGGGCCTTCCTGGATGTGACGCTGAAGGGGGACCGGAGCTGTCTTCCCCTCCTCACGGACTGGGACAGCTGCGCCGCCCAACTGCCGCGGACGGTGTACGTCCAGTGCTATGAGACCTCCGGCTTCTCGGTGATCGCCGACTTCGAGGAGGACTCGGATCTGGAGACCGCCGCTCTGGAGGGGGCTTCGGTAACCACGGAGGGCCTCCTTTTGTGGACGGAGGAGCTGGTGGACTTCGCCGACGACTCCTCCTATGACACCCACGCCCTGCGCCTTCGCACCAGCAGCTTCGATTCCCGGTATACCATCGCCCTGCCGGAGGCGGCGGACCTTACCGGGCAGAGCGTCTGCCTGGACGTCTGCGACCGGAAGGAGTACGCCGTGGAGCAGGGGGACTACGCTCTGCTGGACTTCACCGTGGAGCTGACGGACCGGGAGGGCCGCACGGCCTCCGCCCGGGCGGGGGACTTCGCCACCATCTTCCAGGTGCTGCCGGTGCGGACAGACAAGCTGGACTATGTGTTCCAGAACTGCACCTACAAGACCGGCTTCGCCACCGTCACCATCCCCCAGGGGGACTTTGAGGCCCAGGAGGGCTTCGACTGGAGCGCCGTTACGGCACTGTCTCTGGTCTTTGACCGCTCCCTGGATCTCATGATCGACAACATCGGCCTCACCCGATGATCCCATAGAGTTTATAAGATTTTTGGAGGTAACAACCATGCACAAGCAATACGGACTGAACGAGCTGCGGGAGATGTTTCTCAAGTTTTTTGAGAGCAAAGGCCACCTGCGCCTGCCCAGCTTCTCCCTGATCCCCCAGAACGACCCCTCTCTGCTGCTGATCAACAGCGGCATGGCCCCCATGAAGCCCTGGTTCACCGGGGAGCAGGAGCCCCCCAGCCGCCGGGTCTGCACCTGTCAGAAGTGCATCCGCACCGGCGACATTGAGAACATCGGCAAGACCGCCCGCCACGGCACCTACTTTGAGATGCTGGGCAACTTCTCCTTCGGCGATTACTTCAAGAAGGAGACCATCCCCTGGTGCTGGGAGTTTCTGACCAGCCCGGAGTGGATGGGCCTGGAGCCGGACCGGCTGTATCCCTCCGTCTTTGAGGGCAACGAGACCACCCCCGCCGACGACGAGGCCTTTGAGATCTGGAACAAGGTGGTGGGGGTCCCCGCCGACCACATCTTCAAGTTCGGCAAGGCGGACAACTTCTGGGAGCACGGCTCCGGCCCCTGCGGCCCCTGCTCCGAGATCTACTACGACCGGGGCGAGGAGTACGGCTGCGGCAAGCCCGGGTGCACCGTGGGCTGCGACTGCGACCGGTATATCGAGATCTGGAACAACGTGTTCAGCCAGTTCAACAACGACGGCGAGGGCCACTACACCGAGCTGAAGCAGAAGAACATCGACGTGGGCGCCGGCCTGGAGCGCCTGGCCTGCGTCAGCCAGAACGTGGCCAGCCTCTTTGACGTGGATACGGTCATGAACATCACCAACAAGGTCAGTGAGATCACCGGAGCCACCTATGGCCAGAGCCACAAGAACGACGTGTCCCTCCGGGTCATCACCGACCACATCCGCTCCGCCACCTTCATGATCTGCGACGGCGTGCTGCCCTCCAACGAGGGCCGGGGCTACGTCCTGCGCCGTCTCCTCCGCCGGGCCGCCCGCCACGGCAAGCTCCTGGGGGTGAACCGCCCCTTCCTCTATGAGGTCTGCGACACCGTCATCCACGAGAACGAGGGCCACTACCCTGAGCTCCGGGAGCGGCAGGCCTATATCACCAAGGTGATCCGGGTAGAGGAGGAGAACTTCGCCAAGACCATCGACGGGGGCCTCAAGATCTTCGAGGAGATGCTGGCGGGCCACAAGGCCAAGGGGGAGACCACCTTCTCCGGGGCCGACGCCTTCAAGCTCTACGACACCTACGGCTTCCCCATCGACCTGACGGTCGAGATGGTGGAGGAGCAGGGGATGAAGCTGGACGAGGCGGAGTTCCACAAGCAGATGGAGGAGCAGCGCCAGCGGGCCCGGAAGGCCCGGGAGGCGTTGGGCGACCTGGGCTGGTCCGGCGTGGAGTTCGGCAAGGACGTGCCGGAGACCGAGTTTGCGGGCTATGAGAACACCTCCGTCACCGGCGCCAAGGTGGTGGCCCTGGTGGTGGAGAACGAGCACGCCGAGGAGCTGATGCCCGGCGTGGAGGGTATCGTGGTGCTGGACAAGACCCCCTTCTACGCCGAGATGGGCGGCCAGGTGGCGGACCACGGCACCATCTTCAAGACCGGGGAGCAGGGCGCTCTCTTCCAGGTCACCGATGTGCAGAAGAACAAGGGCGGAAAGTATATGCACTACGGCAAGCTCACCGAGGGCGTGCTCAAGCTGGGGGACACCGTGTCCGCCCAGATCGACGTGCCCCGCCGGGAGGCCATCATGCGGGCCCACTCCGCCACCCACCTGCTGGACGCCGCTCTCCGCTCCGTGCTGGGGGACCACGTCCATCAGGCCGGTTCCCTGGTGGAGCCCGACCGGCTGCGCTTTGACTTCACCCACTTTGCCGCCCTCACCCCGGAGGAGCTGGGGCAGGTGAGCGCCATCGTCAACGATGCGGTACTCAGCGGCTATGATATCGTCACTGAGGAGATGCCCATTGAGAAGGCCAAGGAGCGGGGCGCTATCGCTCTGTTCGGCGAGAAGTACGGCGACACCGTCCGGGTAGTGGACATGGGCCATGGCTTCTCCGTGGAGTTCTGCGGCGGCACCCACCTGGACAATACCGCCAAGGCGGGCGTGTTCCACATCACCAGCGAGTTCTCCGTGGCCAGCGGCGTGCGCCGCATCGAGGCCACCACCGGCAAGGCGTCTCTGGAGACCATGAACCGCAACCAGGAGCTGCTGTTCCAGGCCGCCGCCGCTCTGAAGACCAAGCCCGGTGAGCTGCGGGACAAGGCGGAGCACCTGATGGTAGAGATGAAGGACCTGCGCCAGACCATCGAGAAGCTGAAGGCCCGGGAGTTTGTGAGCCAGGCCGACCAGTTCCTGCTGTCCGCCAAGGACGTGAAGGGCCTGAAGGTGGTGACCATGAGTCGGAAGGACACCTCCGCCGACGATCTGAGGAAGCTGGGCGACTTCTTCCGGGACAAGGAGCCCGGCGTGGTGGCTCTGCTGGCAGCGGTAAACGACGGGAAGATCACCTTCCTTGCCACCTGCGGCAAGGAGGCGGTGCAGAAGGGTGTGAAGGCCGGGGACATCATCAAGGCCATCGCCCCCATCTGCGGCGGCAAAGGCGGCGGGAAGCCGGACAGCGCTATGGGAGGAGGCAGCGACCTTCTCAAGTTGGACGATGCCCTGGCGGCGCTGGATGACTTCGTAGCCGGAAAGCTGGCCGACTGAGCGACGCCTTTGCCCTCGCCGCTTCGCCCAATCATCGATGAAATCAGGGGCC
>CALXDB010000176.1 GCA_944386955.1 uncultured Oscillospiraceae bacterium | reverse complement strand
CCGCCAAAATTGCCGTTAGGGCCCAGAGCCCCCAGAGCCGGTCCTACGTTGCCGATGCAGGTGAGAGAGGCGCTGATGGATTCCACAAAGCCCACATTGTCCCAGGCCACCACAAGAGCTCCCACAATGGTCAGCAGGATATAAGCGTAGAAGAACAGGGACACTCCGGACAAGGTGCTCTCCTCCACCCGCTCCCCATCCAGACGGATGGGCTGGACCACCCGGGGGTGGATGATCCGGTGGACCTCCCGGCGGAGGTTCTTCATGAGCAGCACCATCCGCACTGTCTTCACGCCACCGGCGGTACTGCCGGCACAGGCCCCGGAGATCATCAGAGCAAACAGCACCATCTGAGCCAAAATGGGCCAAAGGGCAAAGTCCTGGGTAGCATAGCCGGTGGTAGTAGCCATCGTCACCACCTGAAAGAGGGCGTCGGTGAAGGTGCCAAAGGAGAAGGCCTGCCCCCCGATGACTACCAGATTGGCGAAAATGAGGCCGGTAGCCCCCAGGGTGATGAGGGTGTACCATCGCAGCTCCTCGCTGTGGAACACGGCAGTAAAGTTTCGCCGCAGGGCGAAGAAGAGGAGGCTGAAGTTGACACCGGAGAGAAACATGAAAATAATGATGATCCAGTGGATCGCCAGAGATGGGTAAGCGGCGATACTGGCAGCCTTCACCGAGAAGCCGCCGGTGCTGATGGTGGTGAAGGAGTGGGTCAGGGCATCGTACCAGCTCATCCCTGCCAGGCGCAGGCAAAGCGTCTCTCCGACGGTCAAGGCAATATAGATCTTGTACAGCACCGTGGCCGTGTCCCGGATCTTGGGCAGGAGCTTGGTTTTAATGGGGCCCGGGGACTCCGCCCGCATAAGATAGACGCTGCCCTCCCCGGTCTTGGGCAGCAGGGCCAGAGTCAGCACCAGCACCCCCACCCCTCCCATCCACTGGGTGAGGGCCCGCCAGAACAGGGTCCCCATAGGCAGAGATTCGATATCCCCCAGCACAGTGGCGCCGGTGGTGGTAAAGCCGGATACTGTTTCAAAAAAAGCGCCGGGATAATCCGGGATAGCGCCGGACAGTACATAGGGCAGCGCCCCGAAGGCGGACATGCCGATCCAGCTGAGGGCCACAGCAGCAAAGCCGTCCCGGGCCTGAAAACGTTCGTCGCCGGTACGAATGGATGCCAGGGCCTGTCCTACTGCCGCCGTCAGCAGCAGGGTAATCAAAAAGGACTTTGCGTCTCCGCCGCCGGTATACAGGGCCACCGCCAGAGGCAGGAGCAGAAACACCGCCTCGATCCGCAGGATATTGCCCAGCATTCTGAATACGATTCTATGGTTCATCTCCCTACCTCGCCGTCCTTCCCGTCAATGGAGGATATCATTGAGATCCTGCAAAAACAGGCTCTTGGCCATCACGATCACTTTGTCCCCATCCAGGATCTTGGCGTTGCCGTCGGGGATGATCGTGCGGCTCTGCCGCACGATGGCCGCCACCAGAAGGCCTTTTTTCAGGTTGAGGTCCTTCAGCGGCGTATCCAGAAAGCGGGTAGAGGCGGAGGCGGTAAACATCACCGCCTCCATGGCGCCGTCCAGCAGCTTGTACAGGTGCTCCACAGCGCTGCCCTTGCTGTTGGCCAGGGAGCGGACATAAGCGGTGATCTGGCTGGCGGTGATATCTTTGGGGCTGATGATGCTGTCCACTCCGGCATCCCGCATCAGTTCGATGTAATTGAGGCGGCTCATCTTGGCGATGACCTTCCGTACACCGTGCCGCTGGGCGGAGAGAGCCATAAGGAGATTTTCCTCATCCCGGTTGGTGAGGGCCACAAAGGCATCGGAATCCAGAATCCCTTCCGCCTCCAGCAGATGCTGATCGGTGCCGTCGCCGTGAATGACCAGCGCATTGGGCAGCTTGTCAGCCAACAGCAGACATTTCTCCGCATTCTGTTCTACCAGCTTCATCCGCACTCCCAGCTTGTCCATGGCCCAGCCCAGATAGGTGGCTACCCGGCTGCCGCCCAGCACAGAGATGCTGCGGATGGGCCGGGAGGGCAGATTCAGCTCGCGATAGAACTGATCCAGCTCCTTCTGACCACCGATGACATAGATCTTGTCTCCCACCTGGAACGTGTACCGTCCGTCGGGAATAATGAGTTCTCCATTCCGAAGTGCAGCGCAGACCAGCACGGTGCCCGACCGGTGCCGGTTGAACTCCTGCAGGGAGGTACCTGCCAGGCCGTCGCTTTCCTTGATGTAAAGGCCGATCATCTCCACCCGTCCCCGGGCAAAGGACTCCACGCTGAAAGCGGAGGGCACTCGCAGGATGCGGCCGATCTCCTGAGCGGCAGCATATTCGGGGTTGATGATCATATCAAGGCCTACCTCCCGTTTAAGAAGGTTGGACTCGTCAAAATACTCCGGATTGCGGATGCGGGCTACGGTATGCTGCGCCCCCAGCTTCTTGGCGATGAGGCAGCACATAATATTGACCTCATCATAGCCCGTAACGGCAACAGCCAGATCCGCATTCCGGACACCGGCCTCCAGCAGCACATTGATGGAAGCGCCGTTGCCCTCCAGACACAGTACGTCCAAGGTACTGTCCGCCTGGTGCAGCGCCGCCACATTCTGGTCAATGAGCACCAAATCGTGGGCCTCGCCTGCCAGCTGCTTGGCCAGGGCAAAGCCCACCTTACCGTTGCCGATAATCAAAATTTTCATACGTTCTTTCCCTCCGTAGGCGGCGCCTTTCGTTTTTCCCGCATGCTCAAACGTGCGCCGTTATATTCCGACCCCATAATCAGCGTCGCCGAGCTGAGAAAGAGCCAGATCATCAAAACCACCACTGCCCCCAGTGTACCATAGATCACAGAATAGTGGGCAAAATTTTCCACATAAAAGGAAAATCCCACGCTGACACACATCCAACCAATGAGGGCGCAGACAGCGCCGGGCAGGATCGCGCCGGCTGACTGCCGCTGGTCCTGAGCCAGGGCATAGAGCGTACCCAGAGTGGCAAAGAGCAGCAGGGCCAGCAGGAAAAAGCGGAGATAGTGCCAGAGCCGGATGACGCCGGTCATGAAGGGCACCCGGCCCGCCAGATACAGCAGGAGGCGCTGACCGAAGGTCATCAGCAGCAACGAGGCCACCACTACCAGAATCAGCACCGCTGTAAACAGCAGCACCCGCAGATAGTGACGCACAAGACTCACCGGACGCTTCAAGCCATAGGCCCTCCGGACACTCCGCATCAGGCAGTTGGCTGCCCGCATAGGGAAATAGATGGAGAAGACCAAAGAAAACCAGAACATGGTGGCGGTAGCGGTTTCGGAGACGTAGTTGAGGTAGGTCCCACACAAGTCCACCACCGCGTCCGGCAGCACGGTAGCCAGCAGCTCCAGCGCGTCGGCTGTCTGGATATTCAAAAGGCCCAGCAGGGAGCTGACAAAAATCAGCATAGGGAAGAGGGTAAACAGGAGGTAATAGGCCAGCGCGGCGCTCTGTTGGGCCACATCGTGGCGGTGATAGCGGTAAACCAGCTCCGAGAGCATGTCAAGCAGGCGGGAGTTGTGAACCTTCTTCCGCCGAAACGATACGCCTGACCGCCACATTGCCGTCCCCCCTCTCATTCAGGTCCTTTCGCATATTCTATTTCTACAGTTTATATAGTATAACATATCTTTCGCAAAATACAAATAAAGGATCAGCTATACTTTGACAAGCTGCGGGACGATTGCTATACTAAAGAGAAAGAAGGTAGCGGTATGAACGGGAGGTATGTATATGAAGGTTTTGCTGGTCAACGGGAGCGGTCGTGCCAACGGATGCACCTACACGGCGCTGATGGAGGCGGCCAAGACACTGGAGCAGGAGGGGATTTTTTGTGAGATGTTCCAGTTGGGGAGCGACCCCATCCGGGACTGCATCGGCTGCGGCGGCTGTGCCCGAACGGAAAAGGGACTGTGCGTCTTTGAAGACGACTGTGTCAATGAGCTGATCGGACGAGCAGCGGAAGCAGACGGATTCATTTTCGGCACGCCGGTATACTATGCCCATCCCAGCGGACGGCTGCTGTCGGCGCTGGACCGGGCGTTTTATGCGGGAAAGCACGCTTTTGTCCATAAGCCGGGCTTTGCGGTGGCGTCGGCCCGGCGGGCGGGGACCACTTCCGCGCTGGATGCGGTGATGAAGCATTTGACCATCAATCAGATGCCGGTGGTCTCCTCCAACTATTGGACCATGGTGCATGGGAATACCCCTGCAGAGGTGCTGCGGGATGAGGAAGGCCTGCAAACTATGCGAAATGGCGCCCGGAACCTGGCGTGGCTGCTCAAATGTATCCAGGCAGGGAAAGATCAGGGGATTTTTCCGCCCCAGGCCGAGGCCGGTTTCCGTACCAATTTTATCCGATAAAGGGACAGCGCCGACGGCGTCTCACGTTTTGGCAATTATCGATGGCTACCCAATGGCTACCCGACCGGAACCCTTGCAGCGCAAGGGTTTCCGGTCTTCTTTTTTGTCCATTTTTTCAAATTGGCTACCTTTTGGGCTACCTGGCGTGATTTTTTACCCGCTGAATCCATTGTGCCACAATGGATCGCGTGATCTTTTGTTCAAAAGCTAAGGGGCGATAATACGCCTCTTTTTGCGAACATTTTTCATAGAAATATGTGAAATACATAGCAAAAACG
>CALXDB010000175.1 GCA_944386955.1 uncultured Oscillospiraceae bacterium | reverse complement strand
GCCTCGGCCACGGCCTCGGTGCCCTTGGCGAAGGCGGGGAACTCAAACACGCCCATGGGGCCGTTCCAGATCACGGTGCCGGCGCCCTTCACGGCGTCGCAGTACAGCTTCACGGTCTCAGGCCCGATGTCCAGGCCCTGCCAGCCGTCGGGGATCTCCCCGGCCTTCACCACCTGGCTGTTGGCATCGGGGGCAAAGGCGTCGGCGCAGACGGTGTCCACCGGCAGCAGCAGCTTGACGCCCTTCTCGGCGGCCTTCTTTACCATGTCGTTGGCATACTCCTGCCAGTCGGCCTCCAGCAGGCTGTCGCCCACCTTGCCGCCCTGAGCGGCGGAGAAGGTGTAGGCCATGCCGCCGCCGATGATAATGGTGTCGGCGATCTCCAGCAGGTTGTTGATAACGCCGATCTTGGAGGAAACCTTGCTGCCGCCCAGGATGGCCACCAGGGGACGCTTGGGGTTGGCCAGAGCGCCGCCGATGATCTCCAGTTCCTTCTGGATCAAAAAGCCGCTGACGGCGGGCAGATAATCGGCCACACCGGCGGTGGAGGCGTGGGCACGGTGGACAGCGCCGAAGGCGTCGGACACATAGACCTCGGCCATATCGGCCATGGCCTTGGCCAGAGCGGGATCATTCTTGGTCTCGCCCTTCTCAAAGCGGGTGTTCTCCAGCAGCAGGATCTGGCCGGGCTGCAGGGCGGCGGCCTTGGCCTTGGCGTCCTCGCCCACCACATCGGCGGCCATGATGACCTCCTTGCCCAGAAGCTCGCTCAGACGCACGGCCACGGGAGCCAGGGACAGCTTCTTCAGGGACTTCTTCCACTCCTCCTCGGTAATGGAGGCGGGGTCCTTGCCCTTCTCCGCCTGCTTCTTCACATAGGAGTCAAAAGTGGCCACAGGCTTGCCCATGTGGGAGCAGGCGATCACTGCGGCGCCCTGGTCCAGCAGGTACTGGATGGTGGGCAGAGCAGCCCGAATGCGCTTGTCGTCGGTGATGACGCCGCTGCCGTCCTTGGCCATAGGCACATTGAAGTCGCAGCGCAGCAGAACTTTCTTGCCTTTTACGTCAATGTCGCGTACCGTTTTCTTATTGTAGTTCATACGATTTCCTCCTATCCGTTTTCCAATAGTCTGTCCAAGAATCTGCACACATATTATAATAAGGATGAGGGTCCATCCGACCGGCTCTGCCGCGCCATCTCCCCCTGGCCGCTGAGTCCCGGAAATCCCTGCTGCCGCAGGGCCTCGTAAGCCAGCACCGCCACGGAGTTGCTGAGATTGAGACTGCGGGCCTCGGTGCGCATGGGCAGTCGGATGCACCGCTCCCAGTACCGCTCCCGAAAGTCTCTGGGAAGGCCCGCTGTTTCCTTTCCGAAAAACAGCCAGCACCCTTCCGTAAAGACGGCCTCGCTATAGGCCCGGGGCGCCTTGGTGGTGGCCAGCCACAGATTCTCCGCCGCCTGGGGATTCTTTTGGAAGAAGTCCTCCAGACCGCGGTAGGTCCGCACATCCACCAGATGCCAGTAGTCCAGTCCCGCCCGGCGCACCGCCTTTTCCGAGATGTCGAAGCCGAGAGGCTCGATCAGATGGAGGGTGCTGCCGGTAGCGGCGCAGGTCCTGGCGATGTTGCCGCAATTTTGCGGGATCTCCGGCTCCACCAGCACGATATGCACCATCGGGAACCACGTCCTTTCCTCAGCACCCTTTGAATCGAACCACATTGTAATATAAAATCTTCCGGATTTCAATAGAAAAAGTTCAAAAATACCACAAAATATTAAAGATTCTTTCCGTCATCCTTCCCACCTTTCGCTATATTTCACAAAAAATGAGGGATCTCCCGCCGTCCTTTTCTGCGAAAAAATGAAAAGTCCGAAAAATAGACCGAATTTTTTATAAAATAACCAATATGCCCCCTTGTTTTTTCTTTGGGGGCATGTGTATAATAGAAGCAGCCATTGATGTAAAAGAAAGGGGCGAGACGGTATGAACACTCGCTGTGTGGCGATCCATCTGCCCTGTGATGATCGCCAGATGTTCCATGGAAAACCGCTGATGCTGCAAAACGTCATGTTCTGTCCCGCACTGACCTGGTGCGTACGGACGTGGGCGGCCCAAGGCGTCCAGCGGTTTTTTGTTGTGTGTGAGGAGCGGTGGACCGATCTGGTCCGGTCCTGCTTTCCTAAGGATCTGTCCCCCGAGATCGTCAGCCACGATCAGTGGGCCAGCCAACTGTCCGCTCTGCGGGAACAGAATCTGGAAGTAGAGGAGTACCGGGAACCGGTGCTGCCTCTTGGGAAGCTGATGATGACCTTCCACAACGTGGAGGAGCTCAGCCGCCTGCAGGCCGCCTGTCACGACGCCGCCAACGCCTACCACCAGAAGCGGGGCGTTCACATTGTGGATCCCGCCAGCACCTTTATTGACCCCCGGGTGAACATCGGGCCGGACACGCTGATTCTGCCCAACACCATTCTCCGGGGATCCACGGTCATCGGCCGGGACTGCGAGATCGGGCCCAACACCATGCTGGACAGCTGCACGGTGGGGGACAATGTGATCGTCAATTCCACCCAGGCCCAGGACAGCGTCATTGACGATGGCTGCGAGATCGGACCCTACACCCACATCCGGCCCCACTGTCATGTGAGGAAGGGCAGCAAGATCGGCGCTTTCGTGCAGCTGAAAAACTGCGATCTGGGCGAGGGCACGAAGATGGCCCACCTCACCTATGTAGGCGACGCAGATGTAGGCGCCCACTGCAACTTCGGCTGCGGCACCGTCACCAGCAACTACGACGGCTTCAAAAAGTACCGGACCACCATCGGCAGCAATGTGTTCATCGGCTGCAACACCAATCTGGTGCCGCCGGTGACGGTGGAGGACGGCGCGTATATCGCCGCAGGCACCACCATTACCCGGGATGTACCGGCGGACAGTCTGGCCGTAGGCCGGGTCCGTCAGGAGAACAAGGAGGGCTGGGCCCGCCGCAACCGGGAATTGAAGGAGCGGCACCGCCGCTGACGCCGCTCCGGCAGCCCCGACAAAGAGAAAGAGGATACAGGGAAAAGCAACGAAAGAGAGAGGACTTAGACTATGATTTCCAGAGGTAAAGACATCAAGGTGTTTTCCGGCAACGCCAACCGGAAGCTGGCCAGCGACATCTGCAAGTACATGGGCCTCACCCTGGGCGAAAGCGAAGTGGGCCACTTCTCCGACGGCGAGGTATTTGCCTCCATTTACGAGACGGTGCGCGGATCCGACATCTTCCTGATCCAGTCTACCTGCTCCCCCGTCAACGACAATCTCATGGAGCTGCTCATCATGATCGACGCCATGAAGCGGGCCTCCGCGGGCCGTGTCACGGCGGTGATCCCCTACTTTGGCTATGCCCGCCAGGACCGGAAGGCCAAGGCCAGAGATCCCATCTCCGCCAAGCTGGTGGCCAATATGCTCACCGCCGCCGGCGCAGACCGGGTACTGACCATGGATCTCCACGCCGCTCAGATCCAGGGCTTTTTCGACATTCCTGTGGATAATCTTCTCGGCAACCCCATTTTTGTGGATTACTACGCCAAGAAGTTCGGCGAGGGCTGCGACGACATGGTGGTGGTCTCTCCCGACGTAGGCAGTGTGGCCCGGGCCCGGGCCTTTGCCCAGAAGCTGCACATGAATCTGGCTATTGTGGATAAGCGGCGGCAGAAGGCCAACCAGTGCGAGGTGATGAATGTCATCGGCGATGTGGAAGGCAAGAACTGCATCCTCTTTGACGACATGGTGGACACCGCCGGCAGTCTCTGCAACGCGGCCAAGGCCATTGTGGAGGTGGGCGGCGCCAAGACGGTGTACGCCTGCGCCAGTCACGGCGTTCTCTCCGGCCCTGCGGTGGAGCGGATCAGCAACAGCGTCATCAAGGAGCTGGCCCTGCTGGACACCATCCCCTCCGACCGGGCCCAGAGCGTAGAGAAGATCAAGTATCTCACCGTGGCCCCCATGTTTGCCGAGGCCATCGAGCGGATCTACCAGGAGATCTCGGTTTCCAAGCTCTTCATGTAAGGGGATTCCGGGGGGAGCAGGCTCCCCCCGGAGGCCCCCCACCACCAGTGACGTCGGTCACTGGTGTGCGCGCCCACGGCGCGCGGGTCGATGTATTTTTGTCAGGCGCATGTCCTGACAAAAATGATTGGATTTTCTTCTTTCGCCTTTGGGCGAAAGAACCGGGGGCTGCGGCCCCCTGGCCCCCCGTGGGGAATTTTCCGCGGGACCGCGCACGCGGTCCCGCGGTGTTTTGTGCGAAGGAGTTTGTCCTTATGTTTTTCAAGAAGTCCTCCGGGACCATTTCCTGGCTGCTGGTGTGTCTGGGAAACCCCGGAAAGCAGTATGAGAATACCCGGCACAACATCGGCTTCCTCACCGCCGACGCCCTGGAAAAGCGCTGCGGCGTGAAGATCAACAAGCTGAAGTACCGGGCTCTCACCGGGGAGGTGCGCCTGGGCGGCCAGCGGGTGCTGGTTATCAAGCCCCAGACCTATATGAACCTCTCCGGCGAGGCCGTGAAGCTGGCAGGGGGCTTTTACAAGATTCCCCCCGACCATGTTCTGGTGATCTCCGACGATGTGTCCCTCCCTCTGGGGAAGCTCCGCATCCGCGCCGGGGGCAGCGCCGGGGGACACAACGGCCTCAAGAACAGAATCGCCCA
>CALXDB010000174.1 GCA_944386955.1 uncultured Oscillospiraceae bacterium | reverse complement strand
GGCAGAGTTGGAGAAGCAGATGTCCGAGGCCCAGGCCCTGGCCGCGGAGATCGAGAGCGGCATCGGCGAGTATGAGGACGCCCTGGCGGCGGTGGAGGCCGAGGAGAACCGGGTCTGGGCGGAGATCCGGCGCAAGGAGCAGGAGCTGGCCGCCTCACTGGGCCCCGCCACCGCGGGGGGCTACGCCTGGCCGCTGCGGACGGCACGGCGCATCACCTGCAAGTTCGGCTGGCGGATCCACCCCATCAAGGGGACCCAGAGCTACCACACCGGCGTGGACATCGGCGGCGTGGGCTACAACAGCGATATCTTGGCGGCCAAGGACGGCATCGTCCTGGAGGCCACCTACAGCAGCGCCTACGGCTACTACATCGTCATCAGCCACGGCGCCGGCAACTCCACCATGTACGCCCACATGTCCAAGGGCACCTTCCGCGTCAGCGTGGGGGACCATGTGACCCAGGGCCAGGTCATCGGCACCACCGGCTCCACGGGCCTCTCCACCGGCCCCCATCTCCACTACGAGATCCGGGAGAACGGGAAGTCCATCGACCCGCTGCCCTACCTGCCCGGTTACATCCAGTCCTGGTAAAAAAACACGTCTAAACCTGCCTCCTGCTCCATACCGATGGAGCAGGAGGTAGTGCTATGTTCGGATATATCGTCTATGAGAGCGGAGAGCGTCGGGGGCGGCTGGAGCAGCGGAATCTGCTGGGGGTCCGGGTGCTGGAGGCGGCGGTACCGGGACGGCGGCAGGTCTACGGGGCTCTGGCTGCCCGCCGCCTGGCCGCCGCCTTGGCCCGCAGGGGAGTGAAGCAGGCGGTGTTCCCACAGGATTTTCCCTTCGCCCAGGCCTTCTGGCGGCGGGGAGTGCTGCCGGTGAATACCCTGGAGCTGTACCGGGCCCTGGCGGGCCGGGCGGTGAAGGAGGGAATGGCGGGGCTGGGGCTGGCCCCGGCAGAGACCACGGCGGCGGTGACGGCGGAGCGGATTACCGGAGGGGTGGAGGAGCTGGTGACGGAGCTGTGCATGACGGTGCGCTATGTACTGCTCCAGGTGCCCCGGGGCGGGGAGGACCTGTGCCGGCGGCTGAAGGGGGAGTACGGGGTGTCGGTGCAGCTGCGGCCGGGACGGCGGCAGCTGGAGGAGGCGGACGTGCTGGTGGAGCTGGCGCCGCCGCCGGAGATGACCTTCCGAGGGGCCCTGGTCCTGCCCCTCTATGACGGGGAGCGGGTGGTGCGGCGCAGCGGCATCCGACTCTCCCTGCCGCCCCAGGCGGCGGCTGCGGCGCCGGGGTGCGAGGAGGACCAGCTGCTGGCGGTGCTGTATCGCTGCGGCGTACTGCAAAAATATCAGATTCCTTTGAAAATGGTTGACATCCCGGGGAAAACTCACTATAATGCAAGCATTGTGGAGCAGTATGCGCTCCGATAACGCGGCATCCCGGCGAGAGGCCGGTACCATACAGGAAAGGTGAACGCACATGAAGACGAAACAGGAATTCAAAATGAGCCAGGCTCGTTATGACGAGCTGGAGAAAGAGCTGAACTACCTGAAGACCACCCGCAGCGACGAGGTGGCCGAGCAGATCAAGGTGGCCCGGGGCTTCGGCGATCTCAGCGAGAACAGCGAGTACGACGAGGCGAAAAATGAGCAGGGCAAGCTGTATTCCCGCATCGCCGAGGTGGAGAACATCCTGCTCCACGCTGTGATCGTGGAGGAGAGCGACGCCCCCAGCAACGTGGTGGGGATCGGCACCACGGTGACCATCACCTGTGTGGAGAACGGCAGAAGCATGACGGTGAAGGTGGTGGGCAGCCAGGAGTCCGACTTCAAGGCCGGCGCCATCAGCGAGGAGTCCCCGGTGGGCAAGGCCCTCATGGGGGCCAAGGACGGAGACACCGTCACCGTGGAAGCCCCCCGGGGCGCCATGCACTACACCGTGGACCGGATCGAGCGGTAAACCATACGAAAGAGGAGTCAAAAATGGCAGATCAGAACCAGAACCACGAGGTCCAGCAGGACCTCTCCGATATCCTCCGCATCCGCCGGGAGAAGCTGGCGGCCCTCCAGGAGGAGGGGCGGGATCCCTTCCAGGAGACCCGCTTTGACTGGAACGCCACCTCCCGGCAGATCAAGGACAACTTTGACGCCATGGAGGGGCAGGCGGTGAAGGTGGCCGGCCGCCTCATGAGCAAGCGGGGCATGGGCAAGGTCAGCTTCTGCGACCTTCAGGACCGGGACGGCCGCATCCAGCTCTACGCCCGCCAGGACGAGATGGACGAGGCGGAGTATAAGCGCTTCAAGAAGTATGATATCGGCGACATCGTAGGCGTGGACGGCGAGGTCTTCCGCACCCAGCGGGGGGAGATGAGCGTCCGGGCCAAGCACATCACCCTGCTCTCCAAGTCCCTGCTGCCCCTGCCGGAGAAGTTCCACGGCCTGCAGGACAAGGAGCTGCGCTTCCGCCAGCGGTATGTGGACCTGATGGTGAACCCGGAGGTGAAGAACAACTTCATCGTCCGTTCCCGGTTCATCAAGTTCATGCGGGACTATCTGGACAACATGGGCTACATCGAGGTGGAGACTCCGGTTTTGAACACCATTGCCGGCGGCGCCGCCGCCCGTCCCTTCATCACCCACCACAACACCCTGGACATCGACATGTATATGCGCATCGCCACAGAGCTGCCCCTGAAGCGGCTGATCGTGGGCGGCATGGACCGGGTGTATGAGATCGGCCGCATCTTCCGCAACGAGGGCATGGACCCCAAGCACAACCCGGAGTTCACCACCGTGGAGCTCTACCAGGCCTACACCGACTTTCATGGCATGATGGATATTGCCGAGGGCATCCTCTCCGGGGCAGCCCAGGCGATTTTGGGTACCTATCAGGTGAAGTGGCAGGGGGAGGACATCGACCTGACCCCCGGCTGGCGGCGTCTCACCATGGTGGACGCGGTGAAGGAGTACGCCGGGGTGGACTTCGGCGCCATCTCCGACGATGCGGAGGCGGTGGCCGCCGCCAAGGCCATCGGCGTGGAGCTGGCGGACGCGGCGGAGAGGACCTGGGGCAACGCCCTGTACGCCTGCTTTGACCAGAAGGTGGAGGAGCAGCTGGTGCAGCCCACCTTCATCACCATGTACCCCGTGGAGGTGAGCCCCCTCACCAAGCGGAGCCCCAAGGACCCCCGGCTCACCGAGCGGTTCGAGCTGTTCGTCTGCCGCAGCGAGCTGGCCAACGCCTACTCCGAGCTCAACGACCCCATCGACCAGCGCCAGCGCTTTCTCAAGCAGGTGGAGCAGCGGGAGCGGGGCGACGAGGAGACAGAGATGCTGGATGAGGATTTCCTCACCGCGCTGGAGTACGGCATGCCCCCCACCGGCGGCATGGGCATGGGCATCGACCGGTGCGTCATGCTCCTCACCGGGGCCGACACCATTCGGGAGGTCATTTTGTTCCCCACTATGAAGCCTCTGGAGAAGAAGGAGGGCGGGGAGAAGCCTGGAAAGCCGGCGGAGAGCGCCTCGGCGGCTCCTGCGGCTAAGATCGATTTCTCCCATGTGAAAATCGAGCCCCTCTTTGAGGAGATGGTGGATTTTGAGACCTTTGCCAAGTCTGATTATCGGGCGGTGAAGATCGAGGCCTGCGAGGCGGTGCCTAAGAGCAAGAAGCTGCTGAAGTTTACCCTCAACGACGGCACGGACCGCCGCCGCACCATTCTCAGCGGCATTCATGAGTACTACGAGCCCGAGGAGCTGGTGGGGAAGACCGCCATCGCCATCGTGAACCTGCCCCCCAGAAAGATGATGGGCATCGACTCCGAGGGCATGCTGATCTCCGCTGTCCACGAGGAGGACGGCCGGGAGGGCCTGAACCTCCTGATGGTGGACGACCGCATCCCCGCAGGCGCGAAGCTGTATTGATCCTCCGGAAGGGGGAACGTCTGCCGCTGTGCGGCTGAAAGAGAAGAAGGGCGGACGCTCACATGGCTGTGGGCGTCCGCTTTTTTCGATATCCGTCAGGTTTTTGAAAAAAGTGGTTGACAAGGCCGGGCGGTTGTGCTAAAGTATGCCCATAAACCGATGAGAAAGGGTAAGTAACCTCCGTAACAACGGTTCAGAGAGTCGCCGGTGGTGGAATGGCGGCACGGGGAGCGGGGTGTGAATGGCCTTTTGAGGGCGCGCTGAATGACAGTAGGCAAGCCGGAGTGGTCCTCCGTTACCGGGACCGGCGTATGCTAGTACGCACTAAGTGGGCGCGCAGGAGCGCGTCAAGCCGGGTGGCACCGCAGGAGCGTTTCGCTTCTGTCCCAGCAGAAAAGCATGGGACAGAGGCGTTTTTCTTTTGTCCCGACGAATTTGCCGAAAGGAGACAACTACCATGAGTGAGAACAAGATCCCCTACAAGATCTATCTGAGTGAAGAGGAGATGCCCAAGGCTTGGTACAACCTGCGGGCGGATATGACCAATAAGCCCGCGCCTTTGCTGAATCCTGCCACCCTCCGGCCTATGACGGCGGAGGAGCTGGGCGGCGTGTTCTGCGACGAGCTGGTCCAGCAGGAGCTGGACGACACCACCCCCTACTTCGAGATCCCCCAGGAGATCCGGGACTTCTACAAGATGTACCGCCCCTCCCCCCTGGTCCGGGCCTACTGCCTGGAGGAGAAGCTCCAGACCCCCGCCAAGATCTACTACAAGTTCGAGGGCAACAA
>CALXDB010000173.1 GCA_944386955.1 uncultured Oscillospiraceae bacterium | reverse complement strand
GTGTGGTGGGAGGGCCTGGACAAGAATCCTCCCGAGAACGCTGTGGACTGGAAGGGCAACCCCTGGAACGGCAAGACTTCCACGGAGAAAGGCGCTCACCCCAACAGCCGCTTCACCGCGCCCGCCAAGAACTGCCCCTGCATCTCCTCTGAGTTTGAGAATCCCAAGGGCGTGCCTCTGAGCGCCATCGTGTTCGGCGGCCGCCGGGCCAAGACCGCTCCGCTGGTCTACCAGGCCCGCAGCTGGCAGCACGGTGTGTTCATCGGCTCCATCATGGCCTCTGAGACCACCGCTGCCGCCGCCGGCGCCGTGGGCGTGGTCCGCCGCGATCCCATGGCTATGCTGCCCTTCTGCGGCTATCACATGGCCGACTACTGGCAGCACTGGCTGGACATGGGCAAGAAGGTGGGCGAGGACAAGCTGCCCAAGATCTTCAACGTCAACTGGTTCCGCACCGACGACGAGGGTCACTTCATTTGGCCCGGCTTCGGCGACAACCTGCGCGTCCTGGAGTGGATCATGAAGCGCGCCTTCGGCGAGATCGACGCTGTGGAGACTCCCATCGGCTACCAGCCCAAGGCTGAGGACATCAACCTGGAGGGTCTGGACTTCCCCCTGGAGACCCTGGAGGGTCTGCTGGGCGTGGATAAGGCTCTGTGGCAGGAGGAGGCCAAGGGCATCCACGAGTTCTACGGCAAGTTCGATGGCAAGGTTCCGCAGGAGCTGCTCAGCGAGCTGGCCACCCTGGAGAACAACCTGAAGTAAGGGTTTTACAAAAACTCCGCTGCAAACTTCTGCAGCGGAGTTTTTTGTCCGGTTTTTCTGACGAAGGGGGGTCTTCTGTCGGTACCCGACGGGGTACTGCTTGGTGTTTTGCCTCCGGCGGCCTACTTTTCTCGCGGAAGAAAAGTAGGCAAAAGTCCGCTTAGAACCAAGGTTCTAAGGACTCCTTTTGGCCTATTATGGGAAGTCTGTACCGTTTGTGCCGTTACATTGTGCGGCTGACCCATCAAGGGGGTCGGAGTTCCCCTCCTTCCGCGCTTCAGCGCGCTGCCCCGGTGGTCGTTTTGGTCTGTCCGTCTACCGTTTTCCGAAATTTGACAGCCAGAGAGGCTTTTTGCTGCTGGCTTGGTATGGGTGACGCCTGTTTGGGTAAACGCAACCTCAAGCCTTCCCCCGCTGGGGGAAGGTGCCCCAGTGGGCACACTGGGGCGGATGAGGGACCGCACGGTATAAAGTATCCGTAGAAGGAAGCTCTTGCCCCCAGGCCCCCCTCATCCGCCCCCTTCGGGGGCACCTTCCCCCAAGGGGGGAAGGCTTTCAAGTTTGGGCAATTGCAGAGACCCCTACCACCACCAGGGGAGCGCGCTGAAGCGCGGAAGGAGGGGAACTCCGACCCCCTTGCATCCGTCAGCCGAAGCAAACTACTGAAACAAATGGTATAGACTTCCCATAATAGGCCAAAAGGAGTCCTTAGAACCTTGGTTCTAAGCTGATTTTTGCCTACTTTTGTTCAGCGACAAAAGTAGGCCGCCGGAGGCAAAGAAGGGTCCGAACCCCCGTCGGCCACCGGCAAAAAAAGAACAACTCCCCTCGTCAGAAGGACAAAAAGAGCCGGTCCCGGCGGTGAGTGGACAAAACAGCGCCCCTCCCCGGGAAAAGCCCGGGAAAGGGCGCTGGATCCTATGTCTCCTGGGCGGCGTCGAAGGTGACGTACCACGTCTCCTCGTCGTTCCCCCGGAGGCGGCAGCTGAGCCGCACCTGGGTCTCGCTGGTCCAAACCGCAGAGACGATCTCCATCTCCGCGCCCCGCTCCTCCTCCAGCTGGCTGAACTCCGTCAGCGTCCGGCTCATGCCGTGCTTTTTCGACGACACGGTGTAATCCTTGGGGTCCGCCGTCAGATTCACCCAGTAGGTCCCATCCGCGGACCAGTACCGGGCCAGAGCGGCATCCTTTGCCAGACGTTCCTCCGTCATCTGCTTCACCAGCTCCACCATGGCGTCCCACAGGGAGAAGCCGCTGCCAGTGAGAATGGCAAAGCGGTTGGCCTCGATCCGACGGCCCGCCAGGTCCTTCTCCTCCAGGGACGCCTGGTCGCTGAGGTAGATATAATCCCCGTCGGTGACCAGATAGCTGTAGCGCTGCTGGGTGATAGTCTCCCCGCCGTCCCGGGTCGCATCCTTGCAGCAGAGGAAGCAGCCGTCCTCATAGACGATATCATAGAGCACCGGCTGGCCGGACAGGCCGTAGCTGACAATCCGCAGCATCCCGTCGGCTCCGTCTGCCGCCTTCCGAAGGAAGGTAATCACATGCTCCTCACTGCCGCCGATGACCTCCCCCGCGCTGCTGATGGCAATATCGTAGGTCAGGCTGTCCAGATCCAGTTCTGTCGGAAGAGATTCCAGCGTGCCGTAGCCGTAGGGGTCCTCCTCCAGCGCGGTGGAGGAGCCGATGGAGAAGTAGGCCCGGTGGAGAGACCCGCCGATGTCCATAATCAGCCGGTACTCCCCGTCCACCACCGTATAGTCGTACTGCCAGAAACTGAACTTCCCCGTCACCGTCTCCCCTGGTGCAACTGTCTCTGTCTTACCGCCGCTGCCGGTCATCTCCTCCGCCTGGGGCAGACTGTACCAGGTCTCCCCCTCCTTCACCTCCACAGTGTAGTCAGTGGAGAAGGTCACCGGCTCCTCGCCGTAGTTGGAGACCCAGTAGGTAAAGCTCTCCACGCTCTTGTCATAGCTGCGGTTTTCCGTGACCAGGATCACCGGGCTGTCCGTACCAAAGTCGTCCTCCCCGTAAGGGGAGACCTTCTTCCGCTCCTCGCAGGCGGCCAGCCCCAGCACCAGGGCCGCCGCCAGGATCAGGCACATTACTCGTTTCATGGCGCTCACCTCTCGTTTGGTTTTGACGGCGCCGCCGGGGAAAAGTTCCCTTCCCCGGAGACAAAATTTCTGCCAAAGGGAGAAAGGGCGGGAAATGGAAAAAGAGACACCGCACCTCTCCGATGCGATGTCTCTTCCCTCTCACACTGCCGCTTACAGCTTCTCGCGGACCTTGGCGGCCTTGCCCACGCGGTCGCGCAGGTAGTACAGCTTGGCCCGGCGCACGAAGCCCCGGCGAACCGTCTCGATCTTGTCGATGGTGGGGGAGTGCAGGGGGAACACCTTCTCCACGCCCACGCCATAGGACACCCGGCGGACGGTAATGGTCTCCTCGATGCCGCCGTGCTTCTTGGCAATGACGGTACCCTCGAAGACCTGGATACGCTCACGGGAGCCTTCCTTCACCTTCACATGCACGCGGACGGTGTCGCCCACGTTGACCTCGGGCATGTCCTTGATCTGAGACTTGGTCAATTCTTTGATGAGATCCATGGAATTTTCCTCCTAAATATAGGCGTTCGTGCGCGTTTTCAGTAGATTTTCAACCCATTCGGAAAATCCCGCAGCAGAGGACCACCCTTTATCGCCATGATAGGATATCACAACACACCACAAATTGCAAGTATTTTTTGAAAATTAGGGGAACTTTCAGCAGAAGGGGCTGCCGTCCTCACAGAGAAGGGCAGTGCGGCGGACCCGGACGAAGTCCGGCTTCAGCGCCGGCAGGTGCCGCCCCACGGCGGCGGCCAGCAGGGCCGGGTTCACCCCCGGGTTCTGGCCCTGGACCCGGACGGAGAGCACCAGGGCGCGCTCCTCCTCTCGGGCGGAGACGGACTCGATCATAGGGCGGATGTCCGTATCCACCATCTGCTTTTTCTTGTTGCGCCGCTCCACCACCACCTGGTCCCCCAGGAGGAGGGTACAGACGGCCTCGGCGGCTCCGGCAGGGACGCCGTTGTCGTACTCCAGGGTCACCTCCGCCTCCAGGTACCGCATATCCCGGACGGGATGGACCGGGGCGGCGCAGGAGAGGACCCGGACGCCCTCGGGGAGATACCGGTTCAGCCGCTCCGCCATGCCCTCACAGGGCAGGTCCTCCACGGTGGAGAAGTCCAGCAGCTCGCAGACGCTGGTCTGCCCCACGGAGAGGGGCAGGACAAAGGACATGATCGGGTGGGGATGGAAGCCGTTGGAATGGCGGATCACCATGCCGGAGCGGATGAACACCCGCTGGAAGGTCCGCAGCAGGTCCAGATGGGAGATCCAGGCCGCCCGCCCCTCCTTCACAAAGAGGAGACGAAACTCAGACACGGCACACACCTCCCACCATCTTGTTGGCTCCGCAGCCGCTGCACCGGGTGCGGCAGTCGGGGGTAGTAAGGGTCTCCCGGGACCGCTCCCGCTCCCGCCACAGATAGTCGTCCCCTACGCCGCAGGAGATGACGCTCCAGGGGAAAATCTCCTCCCGCTTGCGCTCCCGGTTGGCGTAGAAGGCCGGATCGAGGCCGCACTCGTCGAAGGCCTCGTACCAGCGATTGAGGTCAAAATACTCCTGCCAGGCGTCCAGATGGGCGCCCTTGCGGAAGGCAGTCTCCAGTACGCGGCCCAGCCGCCGGTCGCCCCGGGCCAGCACCGCTTCCAGGAAGCTGGTGTCCCCGTCGTGCCAGTTGTAGGTGACGGCCTTGGCAGTCATGTGGCTGCGCAGCAGCTGCACCCGCCGCTCATACTCCGCCCGGGTGATCTGAGGCTCCCACTGGAAGGCGGTAAAGGGCTTTGGCACGAACCAGGAGGTGGACACGGTGATCCGCACCCCCCGGGTCTTGTTGCTGGCGTACTCCCGCCAGCAGTGGATGACATGGTTGGCCATCTCGGCGATGCCGATGATGTCCTCGTCGGTCTCCGTGGGGAGACCCAGCATATAGTAGAGC
>CALXDB010000172.1 GCA_944386955.1 uncultured Oscillospiraceae bacterium | reverse complement strand
GCCGCCGCCAGGGGACCCAGCAGGGCCACGTCCGGGTAGCCCCCGCTCTCCCATCGGGACACGGATTTGTTGGAGACCCCCAGGGCGTCCGCCAGCTCCTGCTGGGTCATCTTCTTCTCCTTTCGGTACTGCCGCAGGCGGCTGCCGAATTCCTGCTCCGTCATAGCGGTCCCTCCTTTTTCTTGAAACGTCCTCGGTTGGTTCAGCTTTATTATAGGGGAAATCCGCTCCCGCGTCTATCCCACGGGGCTGGAATTTGGTCTCGCCGGGGGAGAACCCGGGGAAATTTGGAAAAACGGACGGTTGACAAGGCGAGACCGCCAGTCTACAATGTGGGTGCTTTTGGAAAAGCGAATCAATCCCCGGCGCAGCCGCGCCGGTCAAAGTGAGGCGTATCGCGATGAAGATCCTCTGTCAGGTGGGGGTGATCTTCGGGGTCTGCTGGGTCAGCCAGATCCTGGAGAGCCTGCTGCCCTTTGCCTTCCCCGCCAGCGTCATCGGCATGCTGGTGCTGTTTTTGCTGCTCATCACCCGCCTTCTCCGGGTGGAGCACATCCAGGAGAAGTCCGACTTCCTCCTGGCCAACATGGCCTTCTTCTTCCTCCCCGCCGGGGTCAGCATCCTGAACTACCTTGAGGAGCTGCGCAGCGCGGCGGTGGCCCTGGTGGTCATCTGTCTCACGACCACGGTGTTGGTCTTCGGGGCCACCGCCCTCAGCATCCGTCTCACCCTGCGGCTCATGGGAAGGGGGAAGGGACATGATTGAGTGGACTGCCTCCCCCTTCTTCGGGGTGGCCCTCAGCGTTCTGGCCTTCTGGATCGGCGTGCGGCTGCAGAAGCGGACGGGCCTTGTGATCTGCAACCCCCTGCTGGTGGGGATTTTGCTGGTGATCGCCGTGCTGGCGGCCCTGAAGATCCCCTATGAGAACTACCGCCAGGGGGGCGACCTCATCAACCTCTTCCTGTCCCCCGCCACCGCCTGCCTGGCCGTGGCTATCTACAGCAAGATCCAGATCCTCAAGAAGAACTGGCTGCCCGTGCTGGTGGGCTGCACCGTGGGCTCCCTCACCTCCATGGGCAGCGTGTGGGTCCTCTGCCGCCTCTTTGGGCTGGAGGAGGCCCTCACCGCCTCCCTGCTGCCCAAGTCCGTCACCACCCCCATCGCCGTCAGCGTGGCGGAGGCCCACGGGGGCATCTCCTCCATCACCGTGGTGGCGGTGATCCTCACCGGCATCTTCGGCAGCATGGTGGCCCCCCTCCTCATCCGCCTCTTCCGGGTGAAGGACCCGGTGACCGCCGGCCTCGCCATCGGGGCCTGCTCCCACGCCATGGGCACCTCCAAGGCCCTGGAGCTGGGGGAGACCGAGGGGGCCATGAGCGGCCTCGCCATCGGGGTGTGCGGCCTCATCACCGTGGTGCTCTCCATGTTCCTCCTGTGACCTACCAGGCGCTCCGGACAGCGGTCCGGAGCGCTTTTTTCCTTTTTTCGGGACGGATGAAAGAATTTTTCCGGTTTCTCTTCCGCTGGCGGCGGTGTTTGTAGTATAATACCAAAGATGAGACCTGCCGCGCCGCGGTATTTGTGAGAAAAAAGGAGAGAGACGCCTATGATCCTGACCAAGGAACAGCGGGCCATGCTGGAGGGCCGCCAGGGGGAGACCATGGCCAAGGTGGTAAAGACTTTGGTGATGTACGGCGAGGCCTTCGGGGCGGAGCGGATGGTGCCCGTCACCAGCCGGTACGGCCACACCGTCATCAGCTTCGGCATCGGCGTCATGCGCCCGGTGTACCAGCTCTACGACCAGCTCCTCAGCGCCAACGCCGTCAGCCGCCAGCCCTTCTCGGCGGACCCCCGGCCCCTGGACAAGAATATCCCCTCCTCCCTCCTCCAGGACCTGGTGTTCAAGGTGATGTACAGCCAGCAGGACCGGTATGAGGAGCAGCTGCGGAAGCTGGGCCTCATGGGGGAGGACGCCTACACCTGCGCCTGCTACCTCCCCGAGGCGGGCAATGTGCCGCAGCGGGGAGAGATCCTCTCCTGGGCCGAGTCCTCGGCGGTGGTCTACGCCAACAGCGTCTTAGGGGCCCGGTGCAACCGCAACTCCGGCATCATCGAGCTCATGGGCTCCATCGCCGGCTTCGTGCCGGAGTTCGGTCTTCTCACCGACGACGGGCGGAGGGCGGACTGGATCGTGGAGGTCCGCACCTCCACCCTGCCGGACGCCCAGCTCTTAGGCTCCGCCGTGGGCATGAAGGTGCTGGAGAAGGTGCCCTTTGTCCGGGGGCTGGACCGGTGGCTCAGCCGGGAGCTCAACGAGCGGACCTGCGCCTATCTGAAGGACTTCGGCGCCGCCTGCGCCTCCAACGGCTCCGTGGGCCTCTACCACATCGAGGGCACCACCCCCGAGGCGGCGGACCTGGGGGAGACCATTATCCGGGAGAACGCCCCGGTGTATGTGGTGGACGACGAGGAGCTCCAGCGGGTGAAGGACAGCTACCCCTGCATCTGGCAGGACCCCGACGCCGTGCCGAAGCTCTGCTTCATGGGCTGCCCCCACATGACCCTGGGGCAGCTGCGGGAGTGGACGGACCGGGTGGAGGAGGGCCTCCGGGCCGCCGGGAACAAGAAGGTGCGGATCCCCACGGTGTTCACCACCGCCCCGGCGGTGAAGGCGGAATTTGAAAAGACGGAGGACGCCGCCCGTTTGAAGGCCACGGGGGTGGTGCTCAGCACCATCTGCCCCCTCATGTATATGAACAACCCCCTGTCCAAGAAGATGCCGGTCATCACCTCGTCCAACAAGCTGCGGACCTACTCCAGCGCCCGGTACTACTCCGACGAGGAGATCCTGGCCAAGATCACCAAGGAGGGAAAGTGAGATGACAAAGACCTTTCAAGGCCGGGTGGTGACCCCCGGCGCGGCAAAGGCCCCGGCCCTGGTGTCCCGCGGGGGGTTCAACACCCTGGCCAGCTACCAGATGGCCCTGATGTTCGGGGACAAGCAGGTGAAGTGCGGGGACCAGAACAACCCGGACCTCTACCATAAGCCCATGATCGGCAAAGCCCTGTGCCTGCCGGAGACCATCGGCTCCACCACCGGGGGCATGGTGCTCTACTGCGCCTGCGCCCTGGGCAAACAGCCCGCCTGCATGCTCTTCTCCAAGCCCATCGACTCCCTGGCGGCCTCCGGGGCCATCCTGGCCGCCAACTGGACCGAGGCCAGCATGCCGGTGGTGGACAGCCTGGGGGAGGAGTTCCTCGCGTATGTAAAAGACGACATGACCGTCTCCGTGGCCGAGGACGGCACGGTGACGGTGGAAGGATAAGGAAGGAGAGAGACATGAAAGACTGCTACGAGCCCCTGTTCACCCCCTGGAAGATCGGCAATGTGGAGATCAAAAACCGCATCGTCATGACCTCCATGGGCGGTACCTCCATCTTCGGCTGGATGGAGCCCAATCACTTTGACAAGGAGGCGGCCAAGTTCCTTCTGGAGCGGGCCAGGAACAACGCGGGGCTGATTTTGCCGGGCATCGCCCCCATCCGGGACCCCATGGGGGGCCGGTGGCTCTACCAGAACCCTGGGAAGTTCCGGGAGCTGAAGGAGTTTATGGAGAAGTTCCACAAGACCGGGGCCAAGCTCTTCATCCAGCTCACCGCCGGCTTTGGCCGGGCCATGGCGGTGAACGATCTGATGGTGAAGATGCTGAAGAACAAGGCCTTCGGCACCCTGGGCAAGCCCATTTTCGACATGGATTTCATCACCGCCTCCGCCTCCGCCACCCCCAACCGCTGGGCCGACGGGGTCTACTCCCGCCCCATGACGGTGAAGGAGATCGATGAGATCGTGGAGGCCTTCGCCAAGACCGCCAAGCTCTGCATGGATGCCGGGGTGGACGGCATTGAGGTCCACGCCGTCCACGAGGGCTACACCCTGGACCAGTTTGCCACCAAGTACACCAACCGCCGACGGGACCAGTACGGCGGGAGTTTGGAGAACCGCTACCGCTTCGCCGCCGACATCGTGAAGGCCATCAAGGAGCGGTGCGGGGCGGACTTCCCCGTGTCCCTCCGCTACTCCGTGGTGTCCAAGACCAAGGGCTTCCGCCAGGGGGCCCTCCCTGAGGAGGGGGACGACTACACCGAGGTGGGACGGGACATGGAGGAGTCGGAGATCGCCGCCAAGTTCCTCCAGGACGCGGGCTACGACATGCTCAACTGCGACAACGGCACCTACGATGCCTGGTACTGGGCCCATCCTCCGGCCTACATGCCCCAGAACTGCAATCTGGCGGAGGTGAGCCACATCAAGAAGTTTGTGGACATCCCCGTGGTCTGCGCCGGGCGCATGGAGCCCCTGGAGGGGGCGGAGGCCATCCGGGCGGGGAAGATCGACGCCATGGGCGTGGCCCGCCAGTTCCTCACCGACGCCGCCTGGGTCACCAAGCTGATGGAGGAGCGGGAGGAGGAGATCAAGCCCTGCATCTGCTGCCACAACGCCTGTTTCACCATGGCCCGCCACGAGGGCTCCGCCAACGACCAGGACCTCATGGACGCCATCCATATGGCCCGCTGCGCCCTGAACCCCCGGACCATGCAGACCAAGAAGTACTACATCCGCAAGACCGACAAGCCCAAGCGGGTGGCCGTGGTGGGCGGCGGCATCGGCGGCATGGAGTGCGCCATGGTGCTCCAGGCCCGGGGCCACAAGGTGTCCCTCTACGAGAAGACCGACCGGCTGGGCGGCGTGTTCCTGGCGGCGGCTGCCGCCTCCCTCAAGGAGAAGGAACGGGCCCTAATCGAGTGGCACCGCCGGGAGATGGAG
>CALXDB010000171.1 GCA_944386955.1 uncultured Oscillospiraceae bacterium | reverse complement strand
TACGACGACGGGAAGTGGGAGTACGAGGTGGAGTTCTACAAGGGGAACACGGAGTACGACTATGAGATCGACGCCGTCACTGGGAAGATCCTGTCCGTAGACTACGACGCGGAGCACTACAGCCCCTCCGGCAGCCAGAGCGGCAGCTATATCGGGGAGACCAAGGCCAAGGAGATCGCCCTGGAGCGCGCCGGTGTGTCCGAGAGCCAGGTCCGCAAATACAGCTGCAAGCTGGATTTCGACGACGGACGCTGGGAGTATGATGTGGAGTTCCAGGTCGGGAACTGGGAGTATGAGCTGGAGATCGACGCCGTCACCGGCTCCATCCTCTCCTACGACAGAGAGTGGGATTGATTTGACAGAGCGGTCCGCTCCGGGAAAAAGGCCCGGAGCGGACCTTCCGCTTTTCAACGAAAAAGCCCTCCCGCGGGAGGGCTTTTTCTTATGGGCCGAACAGCAGGCGGACGGAGAAGGCAGCTGCGGCAAAGCCCACCAGATCTGCCGCCAGGGCCGCTGGGATGGCGTGGCGGGTGCGGCGGATACCGGCGCTGCCGAAGTACACGGCGATGGTGTAGAAGGTGGTCTCCGTGCTGCCCAGCATCACCGCCGCGATACGGCCGATGGTGGAGTCCGGGCCATAGCGGGCCATCAGCTCACTGCCTACGGCCAAAGCGCCGCTGCCGCTGACCGGTCGGATCAGCAAAAGTCCTGCTGTCTCCGGCGGGATGCCTGCCGCCTGGAGGGCGGGGGTCAAAAGGGCGGCCAGAGCGTCCATGGCCCCCGAGGCCCGGAACATGTATACTGCTGTCAGAAGGCCTACCAGGGCCGGCAAAATCCGCAGCAGTACGGTCAGCCCCTCCCTGGCCCCCTCGGTGAGCAGATCGTAGACGTTGCAGCCCTTTCCCAGTCCTACCAGTGCAGTGAGGGACAAAAGCGCCGGCATCAGCAGAGCGGAGAGATCCATCCTACCGCCTCCTTCCACGGCCCAGTCGGCCCAGGAGCCGGGCGGCGACCACCCCTGCCGTCACCGACAGGAAGGAGGAGAGCCACACGGCGGGCAGAATATCGAAGGGAGACTCTGCTCCTAGGGCGGACCGGACGCCTGCCACGGTGGTGGGCAGCAGCTGGATAGAGGCGGTGTTCAGTACCACCAGCATGCACAGCTCGTTGGAAGCGACACCGCCGCAGCCCGCTGCCATCCGCCGGGCCGCCTGGATTCCCAGAGGGGTTGCCGCGTTGCCCAGGCCCAGCAGATTGCAGGAGAGGTTGCCGGACAGGGCGGCCATGGTCTCCCGGTCCCGGCAGGCCCGGGGCATGAGATGGCAGAGCAGGGGGCGAAAGAGCCGGGAGAGGGCGCCGGTAAAGCCGCACCGCTCTAAAATGGTCATGACCCCCGACCACAGGCAGAGGATCCCCGCCATGGACAAGCACAGCTCCACCGCCGCACCCGCCCCTTCCATTGCTGCCTCTCCCACCTGGCCGATGGTACCCTTTATGACCCCGAAGACCAGGGAGGACACCACCATTCCCGTCCAGATCCATGCCATGGCCAAAACGATCACCTCCTCTCCACCTTATGGCGGGACGGGACGAGGTATGACAGAGAGGCCGCGTCAGGAGTGGAAAGATATGGAGAAAAAACGTATTTTTATTTATAAAAATTAGTATATATCAAAAAAACTAGGAAAAATATGAATTGTTTTACAAAAACAGCAAAGAAAGTACAGCAAAGGAAAGCGAAGGAAACTTGTCGTAGTTTGTCGAAGAAAAGAAAATTTGCCGGTTTCAACGGATAAATGTTGACAAGTTTCGATAAAAATGGTATTGTTTGGTGTAGAAAAAATGAGTTCTGCTATGCACCTCATTTTAAGTCGGGAGAGAGATACTATGCTGAAATCGACGGGCATCGTACGAAAAGTGGATGAGCTGGGGCGGATCGTGCTGCCGGTGGAGCTGCGGCGAACGCTGGACATCAATGAGAAGGACGCCTTGGAGATCTATGTAGACGGAGCCTCCGTGGTGCTGAAGAAATACCGGCCAACCTGTATTTTCTGCGACAGTACCAGGGACCTGCGGGTATTCAAGGGGAAGAACGTGTGTCCCCGGTGCCTGCGGGAGATGAGTGAAGGAGAATAAGAGGGAGCCCGCCGGATCTGATCCGGCGGTTTTTCTCGCTGCGGCGGGGATAAAAATATCCTTGCGCCGGGAAGTGGGATTCGCTATAATGGAGCAGGAAAGACCATCGACTGTTGAAAGGAGTGCGATCGATATGGCTTTTTTTGATGAGGTGTCCCAGAAGGCGCTGGATCTGGCCAACGTGGCTACGGAGAAGGCGAAGGAGGCTGCCGACAGCGCCAAGCTGACTGCCGCCATCATTGCCGAAAAGCGGGAGTTGGATAAAAACTGCCGGGCTATCGGTCTTTGGCTTGTGACAGAGTACGACGGAGAGATTCCTGAGGCGGTGGCGGATCTGGTGGAGCGGGCCAAGCAGTCCCAGGAAAAGATCGCCCAGCTGCGGCAGGCTCGCCAGAAGGGGGAGGAAGAGGCAGCAGAGGGTGAGAAGACCTGTCCGCTCTGCGGTACTGTCAGTGACGGAAAATTCTGCCCCCAGTGCGGCGCTCCTCTGGGCGAGTAAGGAGCAAATAGGAAAAAACGGAGGCATATGCCTCCGTTTTTTGCCGCGCAGCTCCGCTGCGGGAACGGCAAAGTGCCTCAGATGTGCTTGACCCGGGCGGCCTCTTCGGCGGTCTTGGCGTCGTTCCACCGGGTCATGTCCCCCACCAGATACCCGGTGATCCGCCGGATCCGGCTGAAGGGTTGGGACCGCAGGGTATAAGTCAGGTCCACATAGTCGCCGTCCACATGGATCTCCAGGCTATCCAGACGATTGTGGGGATATTTTTGGCAGGCCCGCGCCACATAGGCCTCCTGTTCCCGGGGGGAGATGGTCCCGCCGGTCACGGTGACAGTCATTACGAAGACTCCTTCCTTGTGCGTAAAAAGGCGGTACGCACTTTACTTACTACAAGAAATAGGATACGATAAGGACGGCAAATTGTCTGTTGCATCTGCAACGATCAAGAAATTTAACACAAGATACAGGAAGCACAGCGGAGGAGGGACACAAGATGGAGGAGTATGCGGCGCTGCCGCTGTTTGCAGGGATCCGGGAGGAGGATGTGGGCGCCATGCTGGCCTGCTTCCGGGCCCGTCGGGGGAGCTACCGGAGCGGGGAACCAGTCTGCGAATATGACGGGAGCTGCCGGGAGGTGGGGGTGCTGCTGGAGGGCACGGCTCGTCTGGTGCGGATCGACCGGGCCGGCGCTCAGACGATTCTGGAGCATGTCGGTCCCGGCGGCGTCTTTGGGGAGGTACTGGGCTTCACCTCCTATTACGGCGACAGCGTTTTTGTGGTCTGTGAGGAGGAGTGCCGGGTACTGTATCTCGACTATGCCCACATTATGCAGCGCTGTCAGAAAGCCTGCGGCTACCACAGTACGCTGGTGCGGAACATGTTCGCTCTGGTTACCGATCAGATCTGCAGCCTCAGCCGCCGGGTAGAGGTCCTCAGCCGCCGCAGCATTCGGGAGAAGCTGATGAGCTACTTCGCCATCCAGGCGGGGGAGCGGGGCAGGGAGGAATTTCTGCTGCCCTTCTCCCTCACCGCCCTGGCCGACTACATCAGCACCGACCGCAGCGCCATGATGCGGGAGCTGCGGCGGCTGCGGGAGGAGGGGCTGGTGGAGATCACCGGACGGAGAGTGCGGCTGGGACCGGGCGACAAAGCGGAGGCATAAATTTTTTGGGGGAAAAATGGGGGAAAGCAGGGGAGAGAGGGCAAATACAATTGACGAAAGCTGCAGTCTGTGATAAAATAGACAATGTGTGAGAGCCCCCTCCTTTTGGGGAAAACGATAAAAGTGGAAAGGGAATCACTATGTATCGAATTGTAAAGAAAAGAGTGCTGAATCCCACGGTCACCATGATGGAGATCGAGGCGCCCGCCGTTGCCCGCAAGGCGGAGCCCGGTCAGTTCATCATCCTCCGTGTGGATGAGAATGGGGAGCGGATCCCTCTGACCATCGCCGCCTATGACCGGGAGGCGGGCACTGTGTCCATCATCTTCCAGGTAGTGGGCGCCACCACCGAGAAGCTGAACCACAAGGAGGAGGGCGAGTACCTCCAGGACTTCGTGGGTCCCCTGGGCCGGGCCACCGAAACCGAGGGCCTCAAGCGGGTAGCCGTGGTGGGCGGCGGCGTCGGCACCGCCATCGCCTATCCCGTGGCCAAGAAGCTCCACGACGAGGGCTGCCATGTGGACCTGATCGTGGGCTTCCGCAACAAGGACCTCATTATCCTCAAGGAGGAGTTTGAGGCCGCCTCCACCAACCTCATCATCGGTACCGACGACGGCTCCTACGGCAAGAAGGCTCTGGTTACCGAGCTGCTCAAGGAGCAGATCGACGCCGGCGCCAAGTACGACCGGGTCATTGCCATCGGCCCCGTCATTATGATGAAGTTTGTCTGCCAGCTCACCAAGGAGTACAACATCCCCACGGTGGTCAGCATGAACCCCATCATGATCGACGGCACCGGCATGTGCGGCGGCTGCCGTCTCACCGTGGGCGGCGAGACCAAGTTCGCCTGCGTGGACGGCCCCGAGTTCGACGGCCACCTGGTGGACTTCGACGAGGCCATGAGCCGCGGCGCCATGTACCGGGATTTCGAGCTCCACGCCCGCGAGGAGACCTGTAATCTGTTCAAGCAGGAGGTAAAGTAAGATGCCGAATATGAGCCTGAAGAAGAACCCCATGCCCCACCAGGACCC
>CALXDB010000170.1 GCA_944386955.1 uncultured Oscillospiraceae bacterium | reverse complement strand
CCCGCTCCATCTTCTTCAAGCGGCGCTCCGCCTGGCGCAGCTGGCGCTCCAACTCCGCGATCCGGTAGTTCAGCGCCTCGATCTTCGCCAGGGTGGGGTTCTCCACGCTGGTCTGGTCCACCTCGTCGGCATAGGAGCGGACCTTCTTCCCCCCTACCCGGACGATCTGGGCCGGCACCCCCACGGCGGTGGCGTTCTCCGGCACCTCCTGGAGCACCACCGCTCCGGCGGCGATGCGGGCGTTGTCGTGGATCACGATGGGCCCCAGTACCTTGGCGCCGGACCCCACCATCACATTGTTCCCCAGGGTGGGGTGGCGCTTGCCCACATCCTTGCCGGTGCCCCCCAGGGTCACACCCTGGTAAAGAAGCACGTCGTCCCCCAGCTCCGCCGTCTCGCCGATGACGATGCCGGTGCCGTGGTCGATCACCAGCCGCCGGCCGATGGTGGCCCCGGGGTGGATCTCAATGCCGGTCCAGAACCGGCTCCACTGGCTCACCACACGGGCCAGAAACCGGAACTTGTGCCGGTACAGCCAGTGGGCCAGACGGTGATATAAGGTAGCATGGACGCCGCTGTAGAGCAGAAAGATCTCCAGCTTGCTCCGGGCGGCGGGGTCCCGCCGCTGGTAGGCGTCCAGCGTCTCGCGCAGTCCAATCATAACGGTCCTTCCTTCAAACACCGGGAAGCCGAGAATAAAAAATCGCCCCCCTGCCCTGCGGCAGAGAGGCGCGTAGCGCGGTTCCACTCTCGTCTTTCCCTTTCTCGGGCCTGTAACGTGACCCCCACGGAGGGCATTGCCCCTCCCGCTCCCGGACGCACTTCCCCCACGTTCCCCCCAGGGCGGCTCGCAGCCGGTGACCGCCCCTCTCTGCCGGGTTCCCGCCGGGTACTCTTTCCGTTCCTCGCGGCTTTTCTATCCACATTATATTATCAGCCCCCGCCCCCCGTGTCAACCCCCCTCCCTCCGTCGAAAAAATTCCCCGTTGACAAAGGAGCGTACCAATGCTATACTAACTGTACTAATACAGTTGATACAGATAATACGGTTCATACGGAGGTGACGGTCATGGCTCTGACGCTGCTGGCGCCCGCCCTGGGGGCTGGGCTTCTGCTGGCGATCTTTGCGGCGGCGCTGATCGCGCGGCGATAAACACAGGAATCGAGGAAAGGAGGCGGTGCGGAGTGATTACGCTGAACTATCGGGACTCCCGGCCCATCTACGAGCAGATCCGGGACGGACTGCGCAAGCTGATCGTCACCGGGGCCCTGGGGCCCGACGAGAAGCTGCCCTCGGTGCGGTCCATGGCCACGGAGCTGGCCATCAATCCCAACACCATTCAGCGGGCCTATGCCCAGCTGGAAGCGGAGGGCTACATCTACTCCATCCCCGGCAAGGGGAGTTTTGCCGCCCGGGTGAGTCAGGGCGGCGACGGAAGGAAGGAAGAACTGCTGGAAAAGCTCCGGGAGATCGTGACGGAGCTGTGCTATTTGGGCCTGACCCGGGAGGAGATCTGCGCCCTGATCAGGGAGGGGGATGCGACATGATCGAAGTAAAAAACGTGGTGAAGACCTTTGATGGCTTCCGGGCCCTGGACGACCTGTCCATGGGAGTCCAGGAGGGAGCCATCTACGGTCTGGTGGGCCCCAACGGGGCAGGCAAATCCACCATCATCCGCCACCTCACCGGCATCTACCGGCCCGACAGCGGCCAGGTGCTGGTAGACGGGGAGGATGTGTACGAAAACCCGGGGCGCAAGGCCAGGCTTGCCGCCATCCCCGACGACTGGTACTACTTCCCCTCCGCCAGCGTCCTGGACATGATGCGGTTTTACAGGGGCTTCTACCCCTCCTTTGATAAGGACCGGTACGAAAAGTTTAAGGAAGTGTTCTCCATCCCGGAGAAGTCCCTCATCCGCCGCCTCAGCAAGGGCATGCAGAAGCAGGTGGCCTTCTGGCTCACCATGTGCTGCCGGCCCAAGTACCTTATTTTGGACGAGCCGGTGGACGGCCTCGACCCGGTGATGCGCCGCCAGGTGTGGAGCCTCATGATGGCGGATGTGGCGGAGTACGGCACCACGGTGCTGGTGAGCTCCCACAACCTCCGGGAGCTGGAGGACGTGTGCGACCATGTGGGCATCCTCAGCCGGGGAAAACTCCTTTTGGAGCGGAGCCTCAGCGACCTCCAGGAGAACATCGTGAAGCTCCAGGCGGTGTGGCAGACCCCGGAGCCCCCGGCCCTGCCCGGGGAGATGGAGGTGCTCCATACCTCCCATGTAGGAAGGGTGTACACCTATATCGTTCGGGGCAGCGCCGCCGCCGTTCAGCAGAGGCTGGCTCCTCTCCAGCCCTTGATGCTGGAGGCCTTGCCCCTGAGCCTGGAGGAGATCTTTATCTATGAGTTGGGAGGTGAGCACTATGCGGTCAAGGAAATCGTACTTTAATCCGGTGCTCTACCGGAAGAATCTGGCCCGGTTCTGGCCGCTGTGGGGCGGGGTCAGCCTAGTGGGCTGCGTGGTGCCCCTCTACATGCTGCTGATGCTTTTGAGCTACAGCGGCGCGGGCTTCCATATCGAAAACAACGATGCGAGCAGCGCCATTTACTCGGTGGTCTCCGTGATCGTTCCGGCGGGGCTGCTGGTGTATGCCGCTTTGTGCGGAGTGCTGTGCTGGGGGTATCTCACCAACAGCCGCAGCGTAGGGCTCTATCACACCCTGCCGGTAAGCCGGACCTGTCTCTTCCTCACCACCGTGGCTTCGGGGCTCACCATGATGCTGGTGCCCTTCGTCATCGTGGGCGGACTGTCGGTGCTGGTGCTGCTGGGCTGGGGGGTCTTTCCCCTGAAGGCCCTGGTCTGGGGCGCCCTGTCGGTGATCGGTATGAGTCTGCTGTTCTTCTCCCTCATCACCTTCTCCGCCATGGTCTCCGGCAACAGCTTCGCAGTGCTGGCCTTCTATTTCCTGGGCAACTTCCTGGCTCCCGCCCTGGACTGGCTCCTCACCTCCTTCGCCCGGGGCTTCCTCTTCGGCGTCGGCAGCGACTACACCGGCAGTGTGGAGTTCTTCTCCCCAGTGTTCTTCCTCTACCGGCACCTGGGTGTGGAGCGTTTGAACGACGAATATGTCCTCCAGGGCACCTGGGTCATCGGGGTCTATGTCCTGGTGGGGCTGGCGATCCTGGCGGTGTCCCTGCTGCTCTACCACCGGCGCAGGAGCGAGAGCGCCGGAGACGTGGTGGCCCAGGGCTGGCTCAAGCCCATCTTCCGCTATGGCGTGGCTCTGCTCTTCGGCCTGACCCTGGGGCAGGTGCTCTATGAGTTTGTCTACGCGCTCCCCTTCGGTACCAGCCAGTACAAGCGGATGGTCCCCATGGCCATCTGCGTGGTGGTGACGGCGGTGGTGGGTTACTATGTGGCCTCCATGCTGCTGAAAAAGTCCCTGCGGGTGTTCCGGGGCAGCTGGAAGGGAGCCCTCACCACCGCAGCCATGGTGGTGATCCTCTGCGGCTGTGTCAGCTTTGACATCTTCGGCTCCGTGGGCTATGTGCCGGACCTGGAGGATGTGGAGGAGATCTCTGTCTACGGGGTGGCCCAGGCGTTCCACACCCAGGGGGACAGCGCCCTGGCGCAGCAGGTGACAGATCTCCACCGGGCCATTCTGGCCGATGAGGCCTATATCCGGGACATGACGGATCAGAGCGGCGTCTCCTACTACGGGTACAGCTACGACACCTGGGATACCCGGGACACCAACTCCCGGACCCTCTACCTGGAGTATGTCATGAAAAACGGCGCCACCGTCCAGCGGCAGTACCACCTGCCCCTGGTGAAGGACCGGTGGGACAACCAGCCGGACACCTATGACTACAAGCTGCGCCAGACCGCCTACGGCCCCGAGGCGGCGGTGGCCCGGGTGACGCCGGAGCACGGCGGGACTCCGGACTCCCTTTACGCCCAGTACCGGAACGACGACGGCAGCCAGGAACTGAGCCTGAACGGCGACGCGGCCCGGAAGATCTATGCGGCGGTGCTGGAGGACGCTGCCGCCGGCTGTATCCTCTCCGACGATGTCTTCGGCGACGGCGGCAGCTCCTACCTGTGCACCATGGAGTTCTACTTCCGCTATCAGGAGGAGGGCGACGGGCTCGGGGATTATCACCAGGAGAGCGTGTATGTGGACCTGGACTTCTTCATGTCCAGTACCAAGGCAGCCCTGGAGGAGGTATCCCCGGAGTGGTACGCAGGTCTGCTGGAGGCCAACGGCGTCACCTCGGTTTCCCTGGGCACCGCCGTCATGGAGACCTGACAAAAAAACGCACAACTTCCGGAAAAGTACGGGAGGCGAATGGGGAAAACCCTTGGGGATTCCTGTCGAAAGGGCGGGAAATCAAGGTTTTGCACATTTTCCACATAGTTTTCCACATGGTTATGTAAACGCAATTTCCCTGAAAAAGTGCCGGAATCCGTCCGCTCTCCCGATAGAAAAACAACGGAAGGTCCCGCCCCCAAAATGGGGGCGGGGCCTTCCGCATGGTTTTTTCAGAAATCCCGAATCACGGAGCCAGGCGGGAAACGCCTTGTCAGTACGCCAGCTTCTCCTCCAGCCAAGCTTTCAGCTCGCTGATGGGTACCCGCACCTGCTCTCCCCGACAAAGCTTGCTTTGTCGGGGGCCCCAAGGCAGATTCAAATCCTCGGGCGGAATGAATCCGCCCTCCGGCAAGATTTTGGCTGCGCCAAAATGCTTGTACCCGCTTCGCGGGACCATGGAGCAGTCGGGAAACTCTTTCTCAGTACGCCAGCTTCTCCTCCAGCCAAGCTTTCAGCTCGCTGATGGGTACCCGCACCTGCTCTCCCCGACAAAGCT
>CALXDB010000169.1 GCA_944386955.1 uncultured Oscillospiraceae bacterium | reverse complement strand
GCGTCGTCGTGCATGAACACATTGACGGTGGAGGCGTATATCGTGTTGACGTCTACCGGGCGGCGGACCTCCGCGGTGGGGAAGGCGGTGCGGATGGCGGCGAATACCTGCTCGTCCACCGCCGTCACATACTGCACGCCGTAGACAGTATCCTCCACCTGATTGCTCCCGCCGTCGCTGGCCTCCAGGTTGAGGGAGTCCTCCCGCAGCGCCCGGACCACGGTGAGGGGGGCGTCCATGGGGTGGTCAAAGGCGTAGGTCATGAGGTCCATCAGGAAGGCGTAGTCCCCCTGGTTTTCCGTGGAGGCGATGCAGTCGATGCCGTGGAACACCAGGGTGGTGTTGTCGGTCAGCTCGGAGAGGTCCATGTGGCCGAACACGATGCCGCCGGGGATGGCGAAGTAGAGGGCGGACTGGGGGTCGCCGGAGAGGTAGGCCTTGAGGGTGCCGGCGTCGGTCTCGTTCAGGGTCACCGTGATCGTCCAGCTGTCGCCGTCCAGGGCGCAGGTCAGGGACTGGATGCCGGTGAGCTCCAGGTCCTTCCGGGCGTTGCCCGCATAGCAGCTGTCAGACTGGGAGAGCGCATCGGTGTAGGACTGGAGCAGCATCATGGTCTGGAGCCCCAGCACCTCCGGGGAGAGGCGCACGGCGAAGTCCTCCCCCGCGCTGCCGGAGTAGGCAAAGGCGTAGGGGACGCCCAGAAGATCCAGACGGTCCTTGAGGCCCGTCACCAGGGGCTCAAACTGTTCCCGGGTGTAGTTGGTGGTGTTGTAGTTTCTGTTGCCGATCTGCAAAAGCACCGTGTCCTCGGCGATGAGGGTGCTGCGGGCCACCTGGTTTTTACCGGCGTAGAAGGCGTTGGCGGGGTCCTCGAAGGTCACCGCCTCCTTGTCGGCGTTGGCAAAGTCGGGGTTGATGTCACCGATGACTACAGTCTCTCCGCCGGAGGAGGGACCCGCGGGATCGTCCTCCGACCCGCCGCCCAGCACCAGCACCAGCAGCAGGATCACTACCACCGCCGCGCCGCCCAGGATCAGCGGCAGCTTGCTCCGCTTTTTGGCGGGCTGCCGGGGCACAGAGGGCTGAGGTACAGGCTGTTGGGGAGCTGGGTCGGAAAAGGCGCTGACGGTCTTCTCCGGGGGCTCCTGAGGGAAGGCGCTGACGGTCCGGTCGGAGGAGGCGGCGGGGTGGAAGGGGACCGCCGGTCCCTCTGAGGTCTCGGTGGGGATGTTCCGCACCGACCGCTCCGGCAAGGGAACGGCGTCAGCGGGAAGGGAGCCGCTCTGCTCCTCCTGCAGGGCCTCCTCCAGGGCGTGACGGAACTCCTCCGGGGAGAGGTAGCGGTCCTTGGGCTGGTAGGCGCAGGCCTTCAGCACGATCCCGGCCAGGGAACCCCGAGCGCTGCAGGGGGGCGGCAGCGGCGCGCCGCTCATGCGCTTGGCCAGGGCGTTCTCCCGGTCGGAGTGGGTGATGGGCTGGGGATAGGGGGGCAGGAAGGGGGCCCGGTTGTCGTTGAGGAGCCGGTACAGCACCAGACCCAGGGAATAGAGGTCCGCCGACGCGCCGTAGGGCTGCTCCCGGTAGACCTCCGGGGCCATGTAGGTGTAGGTGCCCTTCTTGGAGAGGCCGCCGGTGGTCTTTTCCACCGTCCGGGCGATGCCGAAATCCCCCAGCTTGTAGTCGCCCAGCTCCGAGACGAAGATGTTCTCCGGCTTGATGTCCCGGTGGAGGATGTTGTGCTTGCGGCACAGCTCCAGGGCCCGGCACAGGTCGATGCCCAGGCGCGGATGACCTGCTGCCGGGTCATGCCGCTTTGGATGCAGGTGAGCAGGGGCGTCAACAGCTCCATGCGGATGAAGATGTCCCAGCCCACGCCGTCGGTGTGGGGCAGCACTCGTAGCTGACCACATTGGCGGTGCCCTTGAGCTTGGACATCAGCTCGAATTCCTTGACGATCTCCTCCACAAAGCTGCGGAAATAGGCGGTGACGCTGGCGTCGTCCATCCCCTCGGAGCGGGCGCTCTGGACCTCGCTCTGGCTCTGGGGGATGGTGATGATCTTGATGGCGGCCTTGTAGGTGGCGCCGAAGTCCTCCCGCTCCGCCTCAAAGACCTTGCCGAAGCTGCCCTCGCCGATGAGCCGGGTCAGCTTCCATTTGCCCAGCACCACGTCGCCGGGCTGATAGTGTCCGTTCATGTAATTCTCCCTCTTTTTCCGTTGAATAAAACAGCCAGCTGCCTGTCGGGTCATGGCGCGGCAGAGCGAGACGCCGAATAATCTTTCGGTGGGCTGCGTGTATTCTTATAGCATAGCATATTTCCAGCGGCGGTACCACTACCAGTTCTTCCAGTTTGCTCAATCCGACCGCCTTGTGCGGGACCCAATAAAAAATAAGCACGGGCAATCGCGGGTTTGAAGGCGGTTATCCGTGCTTATTTAATTTCTTGTTCCAGATCGTCAAATAAATCGCTGTCAAAAAATTCGCGAATGCTGATTTCCAGTCCATCGCATAGCTTTTTCAGCGACACGACACCGGGATTTTGGCTTTTTTCGTTCAGCATACTGTAAATGGTAGACGGAGAAACGCCGGATATGCTGGCAAGTGCGTTGACCGTCATGTCTCGCTCCGTGCATAGGTCGAGTATGCGCTGTGCGACGGCTTCCTTGGTATTAATGGCGCATCCCTCCTTGCGATGTATCGTAAAAACAGTTTACCCAAATTTACGACAAATCGCGTGGGACATATCGCAAATTTGTGTGGGCGGTGGTATAATTGCGATATATCCCAAATTTGGAGGGTTGCAGATGTCAGTATGTACATTCTTCGGCCACCGGGACTGTCCGGCGGCTGTGAAGCCGAAGCTGCGGACGGTGGTGGCGGAGCTGATCGAGCAGTACGGCGTGGAGCGATTCTATGTGGGGCGGCAGGAGACTTTTGATGCCATGGCGCGCTCCGTGCTGCGGGAGCTGGCGGAAGAGTATCCGGGCATTTCCTACGCCGTGGTGCTGGAGCGGCTGCCGGGGCCGAGGGACGAGGCGGTCTGGGACTTCTCCGACACCATCTTTCCGGAGGGGCTGGAGACGGTTCCGCCCCGCTTTGCCATCTCCCGGCGCAACGAGTGGATGCTGAGACAGGCGGACTTCGTGGTGACCTACATCACCCGCCCCTGGGGCGGCGCGGCCCAGTTTGCGGACAAGGCCCGGCGGCAGGGCAAGGCCGTCCTCAATTTGGCGGAATAATCCCCGGGCGGGCGGCTGAAGCATACCCCCGCTCAGATTAAAAAAACATAAGAAAAAGACCTGAAATCTTGCGATTTCAGGTCTTTTCTGGTGGAGATAAGCGGGATCGAACCGCTGACCTCTTGAATGCCATTCAAGCGCTCTCCCAGCTGAGCTATACCCCCAACTTTGCCGCAGCAGCGCTGCAACATTGATTATAATAGCAGACAGCCTCTGGTTTGTCAACCCCTTTTTTCACTTTTTTTCGCTCTTCGGAAAATCCCCCCTCCGGACCCGCCGGTCCGGAGGGGGACAGCGCTTTAGTTGTGGCGGTACACCGGGTGCTCCAGACTGAAAATCCGGCGGCTGAAGGTCCCTGCCGGGATCTCCTCCAGGGTTTCCCGGTAGATCTCCATCCGGCTGTCCATGGTGTCGATGCAGGACAGCAGCTCACTCTCCGCGCAGATGGGCCGCACCGCCGCGCCGAACTCCGGCTCCCCGTGGTGGGACAGCAGCAGGTGCTGCAGCAGCACCGCCTTCTCCTCCGGCGTGCCCAGGGCCTCCGCCGCCTTGGCCACTGCCTGGGACCCCAGCACCAGATGGCCCATCAGCTGCCCCCGCAGGGAGTAGCTGGTCACAAGGCCCAGGGGGGAGGTGGTGAACTCCTCGCACTTGCACACGTCGTGGAGGATGGTCCCCGCCAGCAGGAGGCTCCGGTCCACCACCGCCGCGTACAGCCCCGCCAGATAGTCCGCCGTCCGGGCCATGAACAGGGTGTGCATGAGAAGACCGTTCAAAAATCCGTGGTGGACGCTCTTGGCGGCGGGGATGGTGCGAAACCGCTCCCCATAGGTCTCCAGGACCTTCAGGCACAGGGCCCGGTAGTCCCCGTCCGTGATGCTCTCCGCCATGGTTCGCAGCTCCGCCCAGGCGGCGTCGGCGTCCAGGGGAGCCGTGGGCACCAGGTCGGCCACATTGTAGCTGTCGCCCTCCGCCGCCAGCCGGATCCGCTCGATGGACAGCTGCAGAGCCCCCCGGAACTCCGACACGCTGCCCCGGATCTTCACCACCGCCCCGATATCCGCGGGGGAGACGGGGCCGCTGTAGTCCCACACCTTGCCCTCCATGGAGCCGGTGGCGTCCGCCAGCTCCACACTCAAAAAGGGCTTGCCGCTGGCCGCCTGCTTGCTGAGGGCGTTGCGGAGGAGGTAGAAGCCCTCCACCCGGTCCCCTACGGTCATCATTCTGATCTCCATATCCTGACTCGCTTTCTTCCATAAAAATTCCTCCCTGATTATACGGCCTTCCGGGGAGAGACGCAAGAGGCAAAAAACCCCCGCTCCGCAGAAGGGCGGAGCGGGGGCGGGGGGGAAGGGGGATCAGGCGGCGATGCAGTCCCCCAGGCGCACCAGCATGGCGGCCACCTGGGCCCGGCTGGCGCCGACCTTGGGGCTGAGGGCGCTGGCGCTGGTGCCGCTGACGATGCCCTCGGCCACGGCCCAGGCCATGGCGTCGGCGGCGTAGCCGCCCACGGAGGCGGCGTCGGAGAAGGCGTCCAGAGCGGCGGAGGCGGTGACGTCCGCCCCGGTAGTTCCAGCGTAGCGGTATAGGATCGTGGCCAGCTGCTCCCGGGTGACGGCCTGGTCGGGGGCGAAGGT
>CALXDB010000168.1 GCA_944386955.1 uncultured Oscillospiraceae bacterium | reverse complement strand
AGACGGAGGAGTGCCTGGGGGAGATCCGGCTGAAGCTGACGGAGGGACAGGCGGCCTACAACTCCGGTCGGGGGACGGAGGCAGCCTGGCTCACTGCGGTGTGCCGCAACGCCGCCCTGGACCGGCTCCGCCGCCGGAAACGGCGGCGGGAGGAGCCCCTGCCGGAGACTCTGGCAGGCGGACCGGGTCCCGAGGAGCTCCTTTTGGAGCGGGAGCGGGCGGAGGCCCTGCAAAAAGCCCTCCTGACCCTCTCTCACCGGGAGCGGCAGCTCTTCTACCGGAAATACTACTACCTCCAGTCCACCGCCCAGCTGGCGGCGGAGCTGGGGCTCACGGAGCGGGCGGTGGAGGGGAAGCTCTACCGCATCCGAAAAAAATTGCAGAAGCAGCTGGGAGGGGAATGGCCATGACAGAGCGAAAGGATATGCGGAACCTGGAGGACCTCCTCCGGACCATTCCGCCGGAGGCGGCGGGAGTGGACCCCAATACAGTGAACCCCTGGCACAGCGCCATGGGGAAGCTGCTCTGGGGCCTGGGCCTTCTGACCTTCCGCCTTCACCTCTGGTACCTTCCCTACCTGCTGCCCCTGCTGGGTGCGGGGCTCCTCTATCTGGGGGCCCGGCGGCTGCGGCGGACCAACGCCGGATTTCGATGGACCTGGCGGCTGTCCCTGGGAAAGCTCGTCTGGCAAGGGATTTTCCTTGTCATCCTCGCTACCCGGCTGGGGGCCTTTCTGGAGGCGGGGCCCGCCTTTTGGATGGTCAGCGCAGTGGGCTGCGGCCTGGACTTCCTCCTTCTGCTGGCCCTGCGCCGGGGGATTCGGGGGGCCTTCCTGGACCTTGCCGGGAAGCCTCCCCGGGACTGGCTGCTGCCGGGCCTTGCCGCCTGGCTGGGGACTCTGGCCCTGGCGGTGTGGGCAACGTTGGAGCCGGCGCCTGCCGGGGACATGGCGGTCCTCTGGGCCCGGGGCATGGGGGCGGCGGCCCTCTACGGGCTGCTGTTGTGGCTCCTCCACCGGCAGGGGAAGGCCCTGGAGCGGCGGGGCTACAAAATCGTCCCCACCCCGGTCCGTTGCCGGGACGGCGCGGTGATCGTCCTGGTCCTCCTGGGGACGGTCCTTCTGACGGTTCCCGCCGCGGTGTGGGGAGCCAGGACGCCTGCCCCGGTAGGGGCAGCAGCGGGGACCACGGACTTAGAGTCGGTGCGGTCCCATCTGATAGACCTGGGGATGCCGGAGACCCTGGCGGCGGACCTCTCCCGGGAGGACCTGCGGCTGTGTGCGGACGCTGCGGCGGTCCATGACAGCACCAACCACCTGCTGAACGGCGACCCGGCGATCCCCCAGGACCTGGGCGGCGGGACGGTGGACCTCCAGAGCTGGGCGGTGGTGCTGCCGGACCAGTCCATCCGGTTCTTCCTCACCTTCCAGTGGCAGGAATTACCAAACCTCTCCCTCCAGGAGGCCGTCTCCGCAAGCCCTGACAGTGGGAAAGCCTTTACAGATCTCACTGCCCGCCTCACCTGGACCGAGGACGGGACCCGGCTGGCGGCGGACCTGCCGGTCTCCCTGGCAGGAGGTCAGGAGGCGGAGGAACTGACGGAGGAGCAGCTGTGGTGGTATGAGGAGGAGCTTAAACGACTGGGGCGTCTCCAGTACCAGCCTTACGCCCTCTTCTCCCTGCCGAGGGACGGGGAGGCGGTTCGGGGGTATCTGGCCTACAGCCGGGCGGCAAAGGCAGAGGACTACTCCGGCGGCAGTATTTTCGGCGGCTGGTACTATTTTCACCAGTCCGCCCCCCGCTACCCCTATCAGGACATGGAGGCGTATCTCCTGGGCCGCAGTGGCCAGATTCTCTCCTTCGGCGGCAGTCCCTTCCCCTGCGCTGGCGTCAGCTACGCCTCCTATGTATGGTTTACAGCGTAGTCCGGAGACGGCAAACAGCAAGGCCCGCCGCGTTTTCGCGGCGGGCCTTGTCCCATATTCTCTCTACCGGATCCTGCCGGAGCTGTTGTACACCCGCCGGAGGGCCACCTCCGTGGGGATAATGAGGGAGCAGAAGATGAGCCCCTGGGCGGCCAGCAGGCCGCAGCCGAAGAGGACCACGGCCAGGACCCCGCGGCCGAAGAACAGGGCCATCCCCACCGCCGAGGCGGCCAGCACCGCCGGACTGACCCAGCAGCAGATCCTGCCGAAAAACCGCTGGGCGAAGCGCCAGGTCTCCCGGCTCCGCTTGGCCATGGCGGTGCGGTAGCCCCACAGTCGGGAGATATACTTGGGGGGCCGGACCAGATAGCCGCAGCCCACCGCCAGCATCACCAGGGGCGGCAGCAGCACCAGCACCAGCATCACGATCCACAGGGTCATGGCCTATCCTCCCTTCGGCGCCTGTCGGCGCGGTGTTTTTCTGGCTTTTATTGTAGCACGGCGGGCGGGGGATTTCCATAGGGCGTTTCTCAATATTTTGTAAATTTTCGTTCCGCCGCGGGGCAGAAAAAGGCCGGTCCCCCAAAAATAGGGGACCGGCTTTTCAACAGTCGTGCGGAGGGAAGGGGGATCACTTGCCCATGGCGGCGGCGGACTGGTCCAGCTGAGCGATGAGGGCGCGGTATTTCTCCGCCTTCTCCCGCTCGGCGTTCACCACTGACTCAGGAGCCTTGGATACGAAGGACTCGTTGGAGAGTTTGCGCTCCACGGCCTCCAGGCCCTTCTGGGCCTTCTCCCGCTCCCGGGCGATGCGCTGGAGCTCCTGCTCCACGTCCACCAGCTCCGCAAGGGGCATGGACAGCCGGGCGGCGTGGGTGACCACGGACACCATACCCTCGGTGCTGGGGGCCTCCCGGACGATCTCCACCTCATTGGCGGAGGCCAGGCGCTGGAAGAAGGGAATGCCGGCGGCGAATACGTCCTGCTCCTCGGCGGCGATGATGAGCTTCACCTTCCGGCTGGGGGGCACGTTCATTTCGGCGCGGCGGGCCCGGATGGCCCGGATGGCGTCCATCACCTTCTCCATGGCGGCTTCCTCGGCGGGGAAGGCCAGCTTCTCGTCGTACACCGGCCAGGCGCTGGTCATGATAAAGGCATCCTTCTCGTCGTGGGGCAGGGCCTGGTAGATCTCCTCGGTGATGAAGGGCATGAAGGGGTGGAGGAGCTTCAGCATCTCGATGAGGACGTAGCACAGCACGTTCTGAGCGGCGATCTTGGCGTCCTCGTCGTCCCCCTGCATCCGGGCCTTGGTCATCTCAATATACCAGTCGCAATAGGTGTCCCAGATGAAGTCGTAGACCTTGGCGCTGGCTACACCCAGCTCGTAGGCCTCCATGTTGTCGGTGACTTCCTTGATGAGGGTGTTGAGCTTGGAGAGGACCCACTTGTCCTCCAGCTCCAGACGCTCCGGCAGCTCCACCTTGTCGATGGTCAGGTTCATCATCACAAACCGGCTGGCGTTCCAGATCTTGTTGGCGAAGTTCCGCATGGCCTCGCACTTCTCCACATAGAAGCGCATGTCGTTGCCGGGGCTGTTGCCGGTGATGAGGTTGAAGCGGAGGGCGTCGGCGCCGAACTTGTCCGCCATCTCCAGGGGATCGATGCCGTTGCCGAGAGACTTGGACATCTTCCGGCCCTTGTCGTCCCGGACCAGGCCGTGGATCAGCACCTTCTCGAAGGGGTACTTCTTCATCTGCTCGCAGCCGGAGAAGATCATCCGGGCCACCCAGAAGAAGATGATGTCGTAGCCGGTGACCAGGACGCTGGTGGGGTAGAAGTAGTCCAGCATCTCCGTCTTCTCCGGCCAGCCCAGGGTGGAGAAGGGCCACAGGGCGGAGGAGAACCAGGTGTCCAGCACGTCCTCCTCCCGGACGATGTTCTTGCTGCCGCACTTGGCGCAGCAGGTGGGGTCCTCCCGGTCCACGGTGATGTGGCCGCAGTCCTGGCAGGTCCAGGCGGGGATCTGATGGCCCCACCAGAGCTGCCGGGAGATGCACCAGTCATGGACGTTCTCCATCCAGTTGATATAGGTCTTGCTGAAGCGGTCGGGGACGAACTTCACCTCGCCGTCCTTCACCACGCGGAGGGCCTCCTTGGCAAGGGGCTCCATCTTCACGAACCACTGGGCGGAGATCAGGGGCTCCACGTCGGTGCCGCAGCGATAGCAGGTGCCCACGTTGTGGCTGTAGTCCTCCACCTTCTCCAGAAGGCCCAGCGCCTCCAGGTCGGCAATGACGGCCTTCCGGCACTCGTACCGGTCCATGCCCTCGTACTTGCCGCCGTTGGCGTTGATCTTGCCGTTGTCGTCGATGACACGGATGGTATCCAGGTTGTGCCGGAGGCCCACCTCAAAGTCGTTGGGGTCGTGGGCGGGGGTCATCTTCACGCAGCCGGTACCGAAGTCCATCTCCACGTACTCGTCGGCCACGATGGGGATCTCCCGGTTCATGAGGGGCAGGATGCAGGTCTTGCCCACCAGGTCCTTGTACCGCTCGTCGGCGGGGTTCACTGCCACACCGGTATCACCCATCATGGTCTCAGGCCGGGTGGTGGCCACCACCAGATAGCCGGAGCCGTCGGTGAGGGGATAGCGCATGTGCCAGAGGTGGCCGGGCTTGTCCTGATACTCCACCTCGGCATCAGACAGAGCGGTGATGCAGTGGGGGCACCAGTTGATGATGCGGCTGCCCTTGTAGATGAGGCCCTTGTCGTAGAGCTCGCAGAAGGTCTCCCGGACGGCCTTGGAGCAGCCCTCGTCCATGGTGAACCGCTGGCGGTCCCAGTCGCAGGAGGCGCCCAGCTTCATCTGCTGCTGAACGATGCGGTTGCCGTACTTCTCCTTCCAGGCCCAGACCCGCTCCAAAAACTTCTCCCGGCCCAGGTCGTAGCGGGT
>CALXDB010000167.1 GCA_944386955.1 uncultured Oscillospiraceae bacterium | reverse complement strand
CGAACGGTTCACCGCCGTGCTGATGCAGGGCAGCGGTTCCTTCGGCGTGGAGGCGTGCCTGGGAACCGCCGTGCCCCGGGAGGGTAAGGTGCTGGTGCTGGCCAACGGCGCCTACGGTCTGCGGATGGTCCGCATGCTGGAGACCATGGGCCGCGGCTGTACGCTGCTGCGCTTTGCGGAGACAGAGCCGCCCGACCCGGAGCGGCTGCGGGCCGCCCTGGAGGCGGACAGCGCCGTCACCCATGTGGCCATGGTCCACTGCGAGACCACCACCGGCATCCTCAATCCCATCGCCGCCCTGACCGCCTGTGCCAAGGAGTACGGCAAAACTGTCATTGTGGACGCCATGAGCTCCTTCGGCGGCGTGCCTCTGGATATGGAGGTTCTGGGCGCGGATTATCTCATCAGCTCCGCCAACAAATGCATCCAGGGCGTACCGGGCTTCTCCTTTGTCATTGCCCGCCGGGCCCTGCTGGAGCAGTGCGGCGGAAGGGCCCATTCCCACAGCCTGGATCTCTATGACCAATGGCGGGCCATGGACCAGGGCGGCAAATGGCGCTTCACCTCACCCACCCATGTGGTGCGGGCTTTTCAGCAGGCTCTGACGGAGCTGGAGGCGGAGGGCGGAGTGGCGGCCCGCTTCGCCCGATATACGGAGAACCAGCGCCGCCTCAGCCGGGGCCTCTACGACTATGGCATTCTGAAAAACCCAAAGGTCCGGGTGGGGAACGCAGAGGTGGGCCTGATGACCCTCATCGGCGACTATCTGGTCAACAGTGAGCAGGGGAAGACCACGGCGCTCTATGGTTACGCGCTCCATGTGGAGGTAGTGGGCGTCAAGGACGGCTGCCGGAAGCGGGGCGTCCTCTACCACACCCATCCCGCCTCCGACGGCAGCGTGGAGGGCTGGGAGGGTCTGCGGGCCTACACCCGCAACGTGGGCATCCCTCTGGCCATCGCCGCCGAGCAGCTGGCCAAGGGCGCGGTCCGGAAGACCGGCATCCTGATCCCCGAGGAGGCCTTTGCCCCCCCAGGTGATCTTTTCCGAGCTGAAAAAGCGCGGCATCGAGATGCACGAGTCCTGGACCGATCTGTAGGGAGGCGCGCCATGGCAAAGATCGAAGCAGTGATCCTGGACTGGGCCGGCACGGCGGTGGATTTCGGCTCTCAAGCGCCGGTGGAGGCCTTTGTAGAGGGATTCCGGCAGTTTGGCGTCACCCCCACCGCCGAGGAGGTCCGCGGCCCCATGGGCATGCTCAAATGGGACCATATCCACACCATGATGCAGATGCCCCGTATCCGCCGGGCCTGGCAGGAGATCCACGGACGGGATTGGACCCGGGCGGACGTGGACGCGGTCTACCGCGCCAGCGAGGCGGCCATCCTGCGGATTCTCCGGGATTTCGCCGCGCCCAAGCCCTATGTGCTGGAGGCGGTGGAAAAGCTCCGCCGCCGGGGCGTAAAGATCGGCTCCGCCACCGGCTACACAGAGGAGATGATGGCGATCGTCGCTGCGTCGGCCAGAGTCCAGGGCTATGCGCCAGATGCCGTGGTAACGCCGGAAGCTGTGGGGGGCCGGGGCCGTCCGCTGCCCTACATGGTGTTTCGAAATTTGGAGCTTCTGGGGGTCTCCTCCGTGTCCGCCGCCATCAAGGTGGGGGACACCGCCGCCGACATTGCCGAGGGCAGGAATGCAGGGCTGATCTCTGTGGGCGTGGTGGAGGGCAGCTCTCTCATGGGACTGTCCCGGCAGGAATATGAGGCCCTCTCTCCGGCTTGCCGGGAGGAGGTCTGTCAGCGGACCCGCTGCCGCTACGCTGAACTGGGGGCTGATTATGTTCTGGAGAATATGAGCGAGCTGGAGGACCTGATTTTTGATCTGGAGAACAGGCAGCCGGCCGTCTCCGCGTGACATGCCGCAAAAGAGACCGGAAGCAATGACCTCCGGCCTTTTTTGCCCGAAACGGGGGATAAGATTCTGTCCTGCGGAGCGCCGGTGTGCGGCCTGGCCGACGCCGTCCGGGAGAGTTCCCACCGTCGCTGCCGGCGGGGGAGGGGGGATGAAAGTTTGAAATGAACTTCTGGCGGCAAATGGCGGCGAATTTTGATAAGAGTAAAAACATTTGTGAATATTACCTTGTAAATTCCATGCAGAGCCAGGCAGCTTTGGGGGACTTGCAGTAAGAAAAAGTTCGCTAAAATTTTCTGGAAGATATTACATCTCCTCTTGATTTTTAAGGGTGAGGCTGATAATATGTAATCCATAGAATACAGGCGATATTTTATAAATTCGCTGACTGGGGACAAAGGGCAGAGTTTGTTTCCAGGTGCGGAGAGGGACAGGGCCTAGGATTCAGGATTCCGCATATTCTAAATTTTTAGGGAGGTAGATTTAAACATGGTAAAGAAAGTATTCGCACTGTTTCTTGCACTGACCTTTGCGGCTTCTCTCTGCGTGACCGTGTCCGCCGCTGATTTTGCGGACACCACTGGCCACTGGGCTGAGGAAGCCATCGACCGGTGGAGCGAGGTTGGCGTCGTCAACGGCGTCTCCGAGGACTCCTTCAATCCCAACGGTCAGCTGACCCGGGCTGAGGGCGCTCAGATCTTCACCAACCTGCTGAAGCTGACCGCTAAGGCCGACCTCAGCGCTTATACCGACGTTGCTGCCGACGCCTGGTATGCCGATGCGATGGCCGCCTGTGTGGCGCAGGGCATCATGAACGGCGTTGCTGCCGATCAGATGAATCCCAACGGCACCGTCACCCGCGAGATGTTCTTCGTGATGTTTGCCCGTGCTCTGGGCATTCAGGAGGAGAGCAGCCTGAAGGGCGACTTCACCGACGCCTCTGAGATTTCTTCCTGGGCCAAGGGCTATGTGTACGCCCTCATCAACAACGGCTATGTGAACGGCACTGCTGAAGGCGTCATCTCCCCCGAGCTGAACATCAACCGCGCCAGCGTGATGGCGCTGCTGGACCAGACCATTGCCTACTATGTGGTCGAGGACGGCACTGTAGAGCTGAAGGAAGAGGGCGTTGTGCTGGTTCTGGCTGACAATGTGACGCTCACCGGCGACGCGGATGCCACCGTGGTGGTGGCGGCTGAGGGCGCCAAGGTGTCCATGAAGGGTTACACCGGCGACGCCACTGTGAGCGTGGTGGCGGACGATGTTGCGCTGACCAACGTTCCCGCGGGCGTGGCGGTCCTGGCTGTTGAGGGTACCGACGGCGTGACGGTGAACGGCAAGACGGTCACCGCCGGCACCGACTACACCGTTCCCAGCCAGAGCTCCGGCGGTAGCAGTTCTTCCTCCGGCGGCGGCACTGTTGTGGTTCCTCCTGAGGGCGGCGGGGATGATCCTGAGGAGCAGGATCCTCCTGAGCAGGATAACCCTGAGCAGGATCCTCCTGAGCAGGATAACCCTGAGCAGGATCCTCCTGAGCAGGATAACCCCGAGCAGGATCCTCCTGAGCAGGATAACCCCGAGCAGGATCCTCCTGAGCAGGACGACCCCGAAGAGCAGGATCCTCCCGAGTTTGACGATGACGAGGAAGAGGCTGGCGCTGCTGGCAGCGATAACGGTGGCACCAACGAACCGATTACTCCTGTGGTATAATTCGTTATTTGTATAATAAGATTTTGAGAAAGTAGCATTACACCCAACAGGGCGGCGGCGAAAGCCGTCGCCCTGATTTTATTCAGGAGGTACCCCCCATGAGGCACAGTCGTAAACGGATCGTTTCGGTACTGCTGACCCTGATCATGGTGCTTCAGCTGTGTCCGGCGATCTCTGTTTCCGCGGCGTCGTCCTTTGCGGACAAGACACCGGGCGAGACCCTCTTCCAGGGTGAGAGCAATGTCAACCGAAATTTCGTGTCGGAGACGGCCTATCCCCTGGCCCCTGGCGTCACGGAGTATGTGACCTACACCAACGAGCCCTCCGGTCTGAATCAGAACGTGGACTACTTCTGTGAGATCGATCTGAGTCAGGCGGAGATCATGGCCGGATACGCCGGGATGGAGACCATCCTCACGGACAAAACCATCAGCTGGCGGATGCAGACGGTATCCGATCAGGCGAAGGCCACCCAGAGCTATTTCCGGCGCTCCAGCGAGTACGCCGACGCCACCATCGTGGCGGCGCTGAATGCCGACTACTACAACATGGCCACCGGCCAGCCCAGCGGCATTCTGATCATTGACGGCGTCACCTACAACAAGCCCAGCAGCAGCTACTACTTTGCCATCGACAAGGACGGCAAGGCGCTGATCTCCAACAGCACCGCTGAGGAGGATCTGGCGAAGCTGCAGCACGCAGTGGCCGGCGGCACTCTTCTGGTGATGGATGGTGAGGTCAACGTGGGCCAGGGCGGCCGCAACGTGACCTACACCGCCATTGGCCTGAAGGCAGACGGCACCGTGGTCTCCATGGTGTGCTACGGCCAGCGCTACCCCGTCTCCTGCGGCTACACCCAGTTTGAGGTGGCCCAGATGATGAAGGCCCGGGGCTGCGTGACCGCCCTGCTGCTGGACGGCAGCGGCTCCTCCACCTTCGTCTCCCGCCGGGAGGGCGACAGCGAGGTGGTCACCCGCAACAATCCCTCCGACGGCCAGGAGCGGCAGGTGAGCTCCTCCATCTTTATCATCTCCCGGGTGAAGTCGGACGGCGTGTTTGACCACGCCTCTCTGAGCCCTGCAAACGACGTGTACACCCCCAATTCCCAGGTTCAGTTCACCGCCGTGGGCGCGGACAAGTCCGGCGCTCCCGCGCCTCTGCCCGCAGACGTGAGCTGGACGGTGGACGCCGCATACGGCACCATCAACAGCAGCACCGGCCTGTTCACCTCCACAGGCAAGACCGGTGACGTCACCGTCTCTCTCAACAGCGGCGGGCAGGTGGTGGGCACCACCACCATCACCATCGCCAACCCCGACCAGATCACCTTTGCCGAGACCACGGCCAGCATG
>CALXDB010000166.1 GCA_944386955.1 uncultured Oscillospiraceae bacterium | reverse complement strand
TCCCTCCCCCTGCCCCGGCGGATCGTGGTGCTGCCCCAGGTGGAGAGCGCCTTCGTCTGCGGTCTTCTTCGGCCGGTGCTGGTGCTGCCGGAGCGGGCGGTGGACGACAAGGTGCTCCTCCATGAGCTCCTCCACCTGCGGTACGGCGATGTGTGGGCCGGGGTGGGAATCTCCCTCATGCGGTGTCTCCACTGGTGCAACCCCCTGGTGTGGTACTGCTGCGGCCGGATGCGAAACGACTGCGAAGCCCTCTGCGACCAGCGGGTGCTGGAGCGTCTGGAGGGGGAGGCGCGGCGTGAGTACGGCGTGATCCTTCTCTCCATGGCGGATGGGAAGTACGCCAGCGCCCCCGGCACCTCCTCCATGGCCAACGGAGCCGGGAACATCAGGCGGCGCATCGCTGCCATTGCCCGGTTCAAGCGCTATCCTGCCGGGATGGCCCTGGTGTCGGTGTGCGTGGCGGTGGTGCTGGGGACCACCTGCCTCGCCGGCAGCCCCCTGGCGGATACGGTAGCCCTGTCCCGAGACGATCTCTCTCTGGCGATGGCCCAGGCCGTCGTCTACCGTCCCACCACGCCCGCCGGCGCTCTGGACATCTATGTGAACGCGGTCCTTACGGATAACGGTGCGATTTTGGCCGTGGTGACGCCGGAGGAGGAGCAGGCGGCACTGGCGGAAACCCTGGCGGCGTCCCCCAAGTGGCACCTGGGACTCTCTTCCTTCTGGGAGGAGGCTGGGACCCTCAACTGGGTGGATCACTGGGCCGACTGGGGACTAGAGGAGCCGGTGCGGGCTTATCAGGCCAATTGGTACGTCTACAATCTGCTGCAAAGCGGAGATGGCTACACGGGGACTCTGGTGCTGGACGCCAGCCCGTGGGTCGGCACGGCCAGCGAGGATACGCCCTGGATGTTTTATCAGGACGTCCGCCTGGAGCCCAACGGCGTCGGCTGGGCTGTGCAGCCCCGCTCCGACTGGACGCCCCTCCCTCAGGGAGTTCGATATCCGGCCTTTTCGGCAGGATATGGAAGTGAGGATCTCCCGGCGCTGGTCTACCGCGGCTCCAACGGCTCCCATACGTTTTGGATCGAGCTGCAGTATATCCTGTCGGGCAGCACCTCTGCCGGGGACGACGCGCTCCGCCCTCATATCCGTTTCAGAAGAGAGTTTTGTCAGGATGGAGGCCGCTGCGTGGATGCTGAGACAGAGGAGCCGATGTTCTTCCACGTTCAATATTGGTTCCTGACAGCAAATGAAGCCGAAAAGACGCCCAGCCATGCCCCGCGGAGAGAGGCAGACGGAGTGATCTCCCTTCCATCCTCTTACTGCTATACAGGAAGCAACGGCGGCGGCAGTACCCGGCGTCAGAACGCCCCCGCCGCCCTGTTTCTTCAATATACCGTAGGCGATGAGGACTATACCTGCGTCGTTCGGCCGGAAGGAGAGATTGGATGAACCGGGAAGCGCTGCAAAACGGACTCAGTAAAGTGGCATGGGCTTACATTCTGATACTGCTGGATATCAATCTCAACATCGGACGGAATACCCTGGATCTCCTGCCGGACTGGGTGGGATACCTGCTCCTTCTCTCCGCCATCCCCCTCTTAGCGCCGGCTCTGCGGGACCTCCCCCTCCTCCGCCCCTTCTGTGTGGTGCTGGCGGCGGCAGAGGCGGTGGAGTGGACGGCGGCCCTCCTCACCGGACAGTCGCTCCTCTACCGGTTTTTGCCGGTAAAAGCCCTTCTGACCTGCCTCGCCATGTATGTCACCTTCCAGCTTTTGACGGACCTGGCCCGCCTGGCGGAGCAGGAGGGCCTTCCCGCCGGAAGGCTGCGCCTCTGCCGGGACCTGAACGTGGTCATCCGGGCGGTCCTCTTTCTTCCCCTCCCCTGGGAGGAGTGGATGGCTCTGGCGGTGGCGCTGGTGGTCACAGGGGGAATCGTGTGCGTGATGATCGCGGTGCAGCTCTTCGCCCTGCGCCGCCGCCTGGGCGAGGCTCCGGCATAAAACAAAGCCGGAAAAAGCATCTGCTCGACAATTGGAAACAGGCAATGCGCCGGTTCAAAAGAACCGGCGCATTGCCTGTTTTTGTTATAATCGGCAGACCCTTTTTAATAAAAAATTTGGATCGCCTCTGCAAGTTCCCGAAACTTTGCCTTCTGTGCCTTGTAGTAGGTGAATTTCTTTCCCTTTGTGCATTCAACCAGCTCCGCTCCCTTCAATATGGACAAATGCTTGGAGACTGTGCTGGGAGAAAGATTCAAAATTTCAGTCAAGTCTTTCGTACTCTTTCCCTGGTCCTTGATAATCAAAAGAATATTGAGCCGCGTCTTATCTCCCAGGACATGAAATATTTCCGGAAGCGCACTGGGAACCTCCTGTTGGTTGTAGGCAACAGGGACAGGAATATATTGATAGACAAAAAAGTACGGTTTGTGAATATGCAGCAGGGTGTGCGCCTTGGTAAATGCAGAAAAAAGGACCGTCAGTTCTGATATATCGGTAAGGGAAACATTCAGATGAGGATATCGCGGAATATGGATCGTATTGCCTGAGATGACGATGCCATCCCGTTCAGACAACAGATGAAAAATACTCTGCATCGACATCTTCTGCTTACAGGACGCAATCTCATTTTGTGAACAGCGTTTGAGGTGGTCCCACAAAGAGGAGAAATGCTGGTTCCAATATTGGATCAGCGCATGGGTCAATTGCAGCTTTACTGTGTCTACATGGGTGATGAAATAATAGACGTCGGATTTGTCGATGTATTGAAAAAGCGGCAGATTTTCTTCCTGCTCCAACCGCTTCGGCTCACAGATCCAAGCTCGGATCTCTTCCAGCGTATTCAAGGTGGTGCCAAGATATAAATATGCGAAATCATCATTGTTGAGTTCTGTCAGCTTCTGCAGGTTTTCTACAGGATCCGCATTGGGAGAGTAGGAATCAGAGGCGACGATCTCGGAAAAAAGGTCCATAATAAACAGCCACTGGTATGCGTGATCGGAAAAAAACGCCAGCTCACTCGCCAGTTCAGGCTGCATTGCGTCAACAATCGGCGCGGTGAGAAACGCACAATCTGAATGATGCGACATATCCGACATTACATGGAGACTGCATACCATCTCAATCAACGGGTCATGGATAAATTTTACATTTAATTCTTCGCCGTAGTATTTTTTCTCTAAAATCGGCATTGCACATCTACCTCTACTCTTTCTTTCTTGAGAACGAAACTGCAAATCCATTTAAGTGAATTCATTATATCATAGAATATCGAATCGATGCAATCCGATTCTTTGCAGCACAGCCGGAAGGCAGTTGCCTATGTATGGGCGCCTTGTGCGGTTAGAAGGTTAAGTCGGACGGCCTCTGCAGACGCGCCTTCTTCTTTTCCTCTTTCTCCTCCAGTTCCAGCAGCGCACGAATGGCCTCCATATATATTTTTATTCCCAGTACCATGTGCTTGATTTCCAGGCATTCGTCCGGCATGTGTACATTTGTGAACGCTCCGGGAAACGCTGGGCCGAACGCCACCACATTGGGAAATTCCCTTGCGTAAGTAACGCCCCCGATCGATAGCGGCACACTGGAGGAATCGCCTGTCACACTGACATATGCGTGATGCAGCGATTGGACCAGCGCTGAATCCGGAGACACATATTTCGGCTGCAGCTCATTCTTTACCTGAAATTTTATGCCAGCCTTTTGGAACGACTTCTGTAACTGCTCCAGCATTTCGGAAAAATTGCAGGAGAAGGGATACCGTATATCCAGGGACGCTTGTGCGTTGTCTCCTTTTGTTGAAATGACGCCCACATTTACCGTCACATTTCCGTAGAGATCTGCATAATTGATCCCGCACAGGGCGCCGTCGAACGTTCTTCCTATGGTGTGCATATAGCCGTCTACAAAGGGGCTTTCGATGGGCAGAGAAGCGAGAAATTCCATCATTCCCCCGGCGGCGTTCCTGCCTAAATGCGGCAAAGACGCGTGGGCGCTCTCCCCTGTCAGCGTAAGATGCAGCCGGCGGGGATTTTTTGCAGGCAGGACCTTGCAGGAGAAGCCGTTCCGCTCTGCATAGGCGGAGAAGGCGGGTTTGACGTGAGACAGCAGCTCCTTTCCGCTGTGGTCTTCCAGCTCGCAGCAACAGCTGCCGCAGACTGAATTGGAGGCAGTTCCGCCGGAAACTGCGGTCAGCCGCAGCAGTCCGCTGCCGTTGAGCGGTGCTTCCATCACAGCTTTCAACACCCCCTTTTCCCCGTATATAACAGGAAATTCCGCATCCGGTGAAAACCCGATATCTATAGTCTCTCCTCTGCGTTTATAGTGCCGGATACAGTCCAGATCGGATTCCTCGTCTCCGCCGATGATCAAGCGGACTCTGCAATCCATGGGGACCCCTGAGTCTGCTAAAAATCTCATGGCATACAGCAGCATGACAAGAGGACCTTTATCGTCGCAGACGCCTCTCCCGTACAGCTTCCCGTCACAATTTGTGACATCAAACGGCGGATACGTCCAGCCGGTTCCTTCCGGTACTACATCCACATGGCACATGATCCCTATAATGCGCGCACCTTCGCCAATCTCCGCGTACCCTACATAATTGTCCAGATTGGAGCAGCGGAAACCCAGCCGTCTGCCGATTTTAAGCGCCTCTTCCAGCGCTGCGGAAATTTTTTCGCCGAAGGGGTGATCTTCTTTCGGTTCTCCCTTCACGCTCCGAATCGCCACCAGCGACCGAATATCCTCAATCATCCGGGGCAGTTCCTCCCGGATTCTTTTGTCCATATCCATTTTCTTTGCCCCGCTTCCTTTCGTCTCGTCGGAATACAGTACAAGCGGGAAAATCTTTCCCGCTTGTACTGTATTGTGCGTTATCTGGTCCGGATCCCATCCATCGACAGCCCAAGGCCGCAGACAATTTCCCGCAGTGCGTCGTCCACCGCTCCGATCACCGGAAGAGGATTTGTCTGGCTGAGGATCTCATGCACCCGCTCTTTGGCGTGATCCGCCACACTGATCCCATGGGAATTTTTCCACTTTTCGAAGCTGCATTCGATTCCCAGGCCACCGCTCCAAAGCTCCTTCTTATGGAGATATTCAATCGTATGCTC
>CALXDB010000165.1 GCA_944386955.1 uncultured Oscillospiraceae bacterium | reverse complement strand
CTTTTCTTTGACGAGAAAAGTAGGCCGCCGGAGGCAAAGAAGGGATCGAAACACCGTCGGCCACCGACAAAAAAGACACGCCCTCGTCAGAGGGCAATAGAGCAAAGCGCCGGTCCCGGCAACCGAGAGGACAAAATCACTCCTCCTCATATAGACCGCTCTCTATGCGTCGCACCAGGGTCGTCACATTGAGAGGCGACAGATAGACTCTCTGCCAGCTGCCCTCCGGGCAGCACACCACCACGGACTTCGGCAGCTCCTCCCCTACCGGGAACACCATGCCCTCTTCCTCCGCCGCCTTCAAAAACTGTAAGGTGATCCGGGAGGAGGAACAGTTGTCCAAATCAAAAATCCCGACGATATCGTCCGACGGCACCGTCACATTGCTGCCCAGATGGAGATACATGGCTACAAAATCCGCCCCTCTCGCACATGGAACACTTTCCCATCCAAGAGACTGCTGAGCCGGTCGTCCTCGCAGCAGGTGATGAACACCTGCCCCCCCGCGATGCGGTTGAGCACATATTCCTGCCGCTTGGGGTCCAGCTCGCTCAATACGTCGTCCAGCAGCAGCACCGGGTACTCCCCGGTGACGTTGCGGTGGATCTCCCGCTCCGCCAGCTTCATGGCTAGGGCCGCCGTCCGGGTCTGGCCCTGGGAGGCAAACTGCTTGGCGCTGCGGCCCCCCAAAAATACCTCGATGTCGTCCTTGTGGGGCCCGGTGAGACACTGTCTTGCGGCTACCTCCGCCTGGGCGTGGCCCTTCTGGTGCTCCAACAGCTGCTCAAACACCGCCTGGTCCCCCGCCTCCGGGTCCGTCACGGTGCTCACCGTCTTGTACTGGAGCCGCAGTTCCTCCCTGCCCCCGGAACACTCCCCGTGGGCCTGGGCGGCGTACTCATCGAGCCGCCTGCAATATTGGGCCCGGTAGCCGATGACCACCGCCCCGCACTGGCACATCCGGAGATTGAACTCCGGCAGGGCCTTCAAGAGGTCCGGCTTCTCCTCGCTGTCCCGCAGGATCCTGGTCTTGTGCTCGTGGAGCCGGCTGTACTCCGCCAGGGCCGCCGCGTACCGGGGCCGCAGCTGGCACAGGGATTGGTCCAGAAACCGCCGCCGCTCCGCCGCCCCCGCCCGGATCAGATACAGATCCTCCGGGCAGAAGAACACCGTCCGCAGCACCTGACTCAGCTCTCCGCCGCTCTTGGCGGGCACCTTGTTGACGGAGATCTTCCGCCGCCTGCCCCGGAAGAGCTGGACCTCCAGCTGAAAGTCCCGGTCCCGGGAGAACACCTGCCCCCGGAGGGAGGCCTCCTCCGCGCCGAATGCGATCAGCTCCCGGTCCCCCCTGGTCCTGGGGGACCGGCCGCAGGAGAGGTAGACCATGGCCTCCAGCAGATTGGTCTTCCCCTGGGCGTTTTCGCCGTAGATCACGTTGCACCGCTGGTCAAACTCCGCCTCTACGAAGTCATAGTTGCGGAACCCCTGCAGCGCAAGGCTTTCAATTCTCATATTGTACCAAAAACTGCCGTCCGCCATACTCCACCACGTCGCCGGGGCGCAGCTTCTTCCCCCGCATGGTGCAGACCTCGCCGTTGACGGACACCAGCCCCTCCTGGACCGCCGTCTTGGCGTCGCCGCCGGTGTCGGCGGCTCCCGCGAATTTCAGCAGATCCTGGAGCTTGATATACTCCGTGTGGATACCAACCTTTTGGGATTCCATACAATTTTTCCCCTTACTATTTGTAGAACATACAGAAATTTCAGTTCTTCAGCCGCACCGGCAGCACCATGTAGAGGAACTTCTCCTCCCCCTCCGTGGGAACAATGATGGCGGGAGAGATGCCGGTGTTCAGCTCCATGGTCACCGTGTCCGCCGGGCAGTACCGAAGGGCATCCATCAGATACCGGTTGTTGAAGCCGATCTCCAGCCCCTGGCCGTCGCCGCTGAGACGGCACACGTCGCAGGATTCGCCGTTGCCGGTTTTGGCGGACATGGACACCCGGTCCTGCTCAAAGAGGCACCGTACCGGACTTTTCAGCTTCTCGCTGATGACCACGCTGACCCGGTCGATGGACTCGATCATGGACTTGGTCTCCACCGTCAGCTTGATGGGGTTTTTCCGGGGAATGGCGTTCTTCCAGTCCAAAAATTCGCCCTCCAGACGGCGGCAGATCAGCTGGGTGGACCCCACCTCGAAGAGGAGATGGCGATTACCGAGAGTAATCACCGCCGCCTCGTCGCTGTCGCCGCAGATCTTCTCCACCTCGCTGAGGGCGGAACCGGGGGCCACGAACCGGAAGGAGCCCCCCTCCACCTTGGTGATGGGCTCCCGGCGGAGGGCCAGACGGAATCCGTCTACCGCCACCACGGTCAGCTGCTCCGGCTCCACTTCAAAGAGGGCGCCGGTGTGGACCGGGCGGCTCTCGTTGGTGGAAACGGCAAAAATGGTTTGGCCGATCATCTCCCGGAGGATATTTTGGGGAATTTGCAGGGCAAATTGATCCTCCACCTCCGGCAGTTCCGGGAAGTCGTCGGGGCTGAGGCCGGCGATGTCGAACCTGGCGTCGCCGCAGGTCAGGGTGATGACCAGGTTCTTGCCCAGGGAGAAGGTGACGATATCGTCGGGCATCCGGCGGATGATGTCGCCGAAGAGACGCGCATTGACGACAATTGTCCCTTCTGCCTGGACATCGGCGGACAAGGTGGTGCGGATGCCGGTCTGCATATTGTAGCCGCAGACGGTGAGGCCGTCCTGGCGGGCTTCCAGCAGCAATCCCTCCAGGGCGGGGATGGAGCTTTTGCTGGATACGGCCCGGGAGGCGGTGTTGATAGCGGATTGCAGCAGGACTTTTTCGCAGGAGAACTGCATGGATACACTTCCTTTCAGGTGAGGTGGCCGCTTTCAAAAAAGGTGGAATAGGCGGCGGAAGAGAAGAATAAAATATTATCTTTGTAGTATTAGTGGTGATAGGGGCGGGGCGATGTGGAAAAGTGGGGCAAAGCCTTGGTATGCCTCGATTTTTTCGTCCACAGGGGGCTGTGGAGGAGTTGCACGGGTTTTCCACATTACAAGTGTCCGACAAGTTTTCCACATTTCCCACATAGTTTTCCACGGGGAAAAGTCGGAAAATGTGGATAGGTTGCACAGGCTTTTTTCAGCTTATTTCCGGGAGTTGATGTTGGAGGTGATGGCCTTCACGGTCTCGGCGAAGGAGGTGTCCTTGGCCATGCGTTGCTCCACCTGCTCGATGGAGTGCATGACGGTGGTGTGGTCCCGGCCGCCGAACTCCTTGCCGATGTCGGCGTAGGAGTAGTTGCTCATGCGGCGGATGAGGTACATGGCCACCTGGCGGCTGCGGACGGCGGCCCGATCCCGCTGCTGGCCCCGGACCACCTTCTCGTCTACCCGGAAGACCTTGCAGATCTCGGTGATGATGACCTCGGGGGTAGGGATGAATTCGTTTTCCTTCCGGAGCATGTCGGCAATGGCCTCGTTGACGTTCTCGGTGGTGGTGTCGCTTTCCAGAAGGTCCTTGTAGGCTTTGATTTTTTTTACGGTGCCCTCCAGCTGCCGCACGTTGGAGGTGACGTTTTCCGCGATATAGTTGATGATGTCGTCGGTGAGGACCAGGCCCAGCTGGGCGGCTTTATTTTTGACGATGGCGATTCGGGTTTCCAGGTTGGGGGGCTGCACGTCCACCAGGAGGCCCCACTCGAACCGGGTCCGCAGCCGGTCGTCCAGCTTGCTCATCTCCTGGGGCGGCCGGTCGGAGGTGAGGACGATCTGGCGGCCCGCCTCGTAGAGGGTGTTGAAGGTGTGGAAGAACTCGTTCTGGGTCTCTTCCTTGCCGGCCACGAACTGGATATCATCCACCAGCAGGAGGTCGGCCTCCCGGTACTTGGTGCGGAAATCCTGATTCTTGCCGGAGCGGACCATGTCGATGAACTCGTTGATAAAGTCGTCGCCCTTGATGTAGACGATCTTGGCGGAGGGTCGCTGGTGGCGGATCTCATGGGCGATGGCGTAGATGAGGTGGGTTTTGCCCAGACCCGAGTCGCCGTAGATAAAGAGGGGGTTATAGTGCTCGGCGGGGTGGGAGGCCACGGCCCGGGAGGCGGCAAAGGCCAGCTTGTTGGAGGGGCCCACCACGAAGTTGTCGAAGGTAAAGTGGTCGCTCTCAAAGAGGCTGACGCACCGGGGCTCCTCCTCCACCGCGGCGGCGCCCTTGGCGTTGTAGGCCGCCAGGCCCGCGTCGTCCAGCAGCTGAATGGTGAAATCGGCGGAGAAGATGTCCTTCAGGGCGGCGGCAATATTGGGGAGAAAGCGGTCGTTGATGGTGCTGCGTTTGAAGTCGCTGGGGCAGTGGAGGATCAGGGTGTTGTTCTCCAGCGCCACAGGGGTGGTGTCGTTGAACCAGGTGTTGATGGTGGTGGCGTACAGCTCCGTGCCCATCCGCTCCAGCACCATGTTCCAGATATCCTGAATCGAATTCAATGGGGGGGTCTCCTTTCCTTTTGCTCTCGGGCCGAGCGGGCCGGTTTTGCCCCTCTGACGAGGGGCCTGGTCTTTTTCGTCGGTGGCCGACGGTGTTTCGAACCCTTGCTCTGCCTCCGGCGGCCTGCTTTTCTCATCAAAAAAAGTAGGCAAAAGTTGACTTAGAACCGCAGGTTCTAAGAATTCCCTTACTTCCTATTGTGGAAAATCTGTCCCGTTTGTTTCGGTAGATTGTGCGGCTGACCCATCAAGGGGGTCAGAGTTCTTCTGTTTCCGCGCTTCAGCGCGCTGCCCTGGTGGTAGTTGGGGCCTCTGCAATTGCACCCACCGAAAGTCTTCCCCCTTTGGGGGAAGGTGCCTCCGAAGGAGGCGGATGAGGGGAACCCGATGGCAGAGACTTTCTTCTACCGATCCTTCATATCGCGCGGTCCCTCATCCGTCACGGCTGCGCCGTGCCACCTTCCCCCAGCGGGGGAAGGCTTTCGGCGAACCGGCCATCGTCAACTCACCGCACGAGCGCGCTGAAGCGCGGCGCAGGAGTAGAAGACGACCCAAACAGGCGTCACCCGTACTAAGCCCACAGCAAAGAGCCTCCCTGATGACCCGGTTTTGGTAACTAAAGGAGTTCTTAGAACCTTGGTTCTAAGCGGACTTTTGGTGACTTTTCTTCCGCGAGAAAAGTCACCCGCCGGAGG
>CALXDB010000164.1 GCA_944386955.1 uncultured Oscillospiraceae bacterium | reverse complement strand
ATGAAGCGGCGGCAGGGACAGTACATCGGCGGATTTCCCGTCTACGGCTACCGGAAGGACCCGGACAACAAGGGCCATCTCCTGGTGGACCCGGAGGCGGCGGAGGTGGTGCGGCAGATCTTCCGCTGGGCTCTGGAGGGCCACGGCAAGCAGAGCATCGCCCACATGCTCAACGACCTGGGGGTGGTCAATCCCACCCGGTACAAAGCGGAGCGGGGCTGGGACAGCAACCACTTCTGCAAGCAGGATTTCGGGCTCTGGAACAAGAACACCGTATGGCGGATCCTCCGCAATGAGATCTACACCGGCGTCATGGTGCAGGGGCGGACCAAAAAGGCCAGCTACAAATCCAAGGCCATCATCGTCATGCCCCGGGACCGATGGTACCGGGTGGAGGGCACCCACGAGGCCATCATCGACCGGGAGACCTTTGAGACTGTCCAGCGAAACCTGGACATCCGCTCCCGGGAGGACGGCACCGGCATGGTGCACCCCCTGGCGGGCCTTGTGAAGTGCATGGACTGCGGCAGCACCATGAGCAAGACCTCCAACGGGAAAAAGGGGGAAGGGCGGGTCTGGTATCTGCGCTGTAAGCTCTACGCCGACAGCGGGACAAAGAAGCTGTGCACCCGCCATTCCATCCGGCTGGACCGGCTGATGGAGCTGGTCTCCCAACGCATCCGGGACTACATTCGGGTCTACTACCATTTGGAGGAGATGGAGCTCCCGCCGCCAAAGGACGACCACCGGGAGGCCCTGCTGCTGGAGCAGCGCACCCTGAACGCCCAGCTGGAGAAGCGGAGTACGGCCCTGAAAAATCTGTACCTGGATAAGGTGTCCGGAATACTCAGCGAGGGACAGTTCGTGGAGCTGAACCAGGACTTCCTGGAGGAAAAGAGCCGTCTGGAGCGGCGGCTGGCCCAGATCGACCGGGAGCTCTCCGGGCAGGAGCAGCCCCGCAGTCAGGAGGAGGTCATGGCCAAGGCCCGGGAGCTGCTGGAACTGAAGACCCTCCCCCGGGAGCTGGCGGTGATGCTCATCGAGAAGATCGAGATCGGTGAACAGGACCAGGAGACGGGGCGGCAGGAGGTCAAAATTTATTGGAAATTTTGACAGGAAATCGTCTAAAAGTTTTCTTTGCCTACTTTCTTTTCCAAAAGAAAGTAGGTGTCCTAAAGGAACAATACCCATGTGGTAGAGCCTAAATTCCCGGCGGCTGCGGACCGATATGTGGATCTGGGGCGATTTTACGATGTGAACGCTCTGAAGGGCCGGCGGGAGGAGGTGGAGGCCCATACCGCCGCCTGCTCCGCTGCCTACCGACGGGCCTATCGGGCCTTCCGGGCGGCGGAGGAGGTGACGGCGGAGCTGCGGGAGCAGGTCCTCCCCGGCTGGGACCGGGAGAAGCTCCTCAAACGAACCGACGGCATCCTCCGGCGGGAGCTGCGGAAGCAGGGGAGCGGCATCGGGGCCAGTCTGGAGCGCTTTTTGGGGGGCAGGACCTGCCAAGGCTGCCTCTGCCGCTATGACGCCGCACTGGCTCTGGCCCCAAGAGCCTACCTGCTGCTGGATACCTGGGGCCTGGGGGACGTGATGCTTCGGCGAATCGCCCAGGAGGCGGCGGCGAGAGGCTATGATGCCATCCGTTGCCTGGATCCGGAGGACCCCCGGCGGCTGCGCCACTTGATCCTCCCGGAGGCAGGGCTCTGCTTCCTCACCCAGGAGGGGCCCTTCCCGGAGAAGCCTTACCGCCGCCTCCACCTGGATGCCCTGCTGCCGCCCCAGCGGCAGAGCCGGGCCCGAGTCCGCTTCGGCCGCCGGATGGCCCGGGCCCTCACAGAGGAGGGCATGGAGGCCCTGGCCCAGGCCAAGGCGAACCACGACCTGCTGGAGGCGGTGTACCACCCCTATGTGGACTTCGAGGGAGTGGAGGCCCTGGCCCGCCGGGAGTGGGAACGGATCGAGATGCAGCTGGACCGTTGACTTTTTCCGCCCCTGTGGTACAATCGGGCCAAAGGGGTGAGGACCATGTTTGATCTGCTGATCCGAAACGGAAGGATCATCGACGGCACCGGTGCTCCTGCCCATGCGGCGGACGTGGGGATCGCGGACGGAAAGATCGCTGCCGTGGGGCGGGAACTCTCCGGGGCGGCCAGGACCATTGACGCGGCGGGCAGAGCGGTAACGCCGGGATTTATCGATATCCACCGCCACGCCGACTACGCTGCCTTCCGGCCGGACTTCGGCCGCCTGGAGCTGAAGCAGGGGCTGACTACCATCATAAACGGCAACTGCGGCCTCTCTGCGGCCCCTATTGCCGGGCCATTCCTGCAGGAGATCCAGAACTATCTGCGGCCCATCACCGGTCCTGCCGGGGAGGGGGTCCCGGCGGACAGTCTGGGCGCCTATCTTGACGCGGCGGAAAAGGTCGCCCTGCCCCTTCACATCGGCATGCTGGCGGGTGCCGGGACCATCCGGGCCGCCGCGGCGGGGTACAGTAAGGAACAGATAGACGACAACGAATATGAGGAAATTCACCGGCTGCTGCTGCGGTCGGTGGAGGAGGGGGCCTTCGGGGTGTCCCTGGGCCTTGGCTACGCGCCGGAGTGCTTCTACACCACGGATCAGCTGGTCCGGGCCCTGGCGCCCCTGAAGGGCAGCGGCCTTCCCATCACCGTCCATATGCGGGAGGAGGGGGACCAGGTGCTGGCGGCCCTGGAGGAGATGCTGGAGGTGGGCCGCCGCCTGGACACGCCGGTCCATATCAGCCACTTGAAGGCCATGGGGCGGCGCAATTGGGACCGCCTGATCCCGGAGGCCCTGGAGCGGATGGAGAAGGCACGGGCGGCGGGTCAGGACGTGAGCTGCGACGTGTACCCCTATACCGCAGGCTCCACTCAGCTCATCCACATCCTGCCCCACGACTTTCTCACCGGCGGCACCGAGGCGGTGACGGAGCGCCTGCGGGATCCCCGGCAGCGGGAGATCCTGACGGAGCGCATCCGGCACGGCACGGATTTTGACAATATCGCCGGCATGGTGGGCTGGGAGAACATCCTCTGCTCCACCCTCAGCCGCCCGGAGAACCGGCCCTATGAAGGGATGAGCATCGCCGCCATTGCCGAGGCCCAGGGGAAGGACCCCTTCACCTGTGCCTACGACCTTCTGGTCAGCGAGCACTGCGATATCACCATGATCGACTTCATCACTGCCGACAGCGACATCGGCCGGATCCTCCGGGACAGCCACGCTGCCGTGATTTCCGACAGCACCTATCCCACAGAGGGCAAGCGCCACCCCAGAGTTTGCGGCACTTTTGCCCGGATCATCGAGAAGTTTGTGGAGCAGGACGGCGTGCTGACCCTGGAGGAGGCAGTGGCGAAAATGACCAGTGTCCCTGCCGCCGCGCTGCGTCTTCCCGGGAAGGGGATCATCGCGCCGGGTATGGACGCCGACCTCTGTGTCTTTGATCCAAAGGCGATCCATGAGGGAGGGGACTACCAGAATCCCCACCGGTACGCCGAGGGCATGGACTATGTGCTGGTGGACGGGGTCCCCGCCATCGCGGAGGGCAGATTTGCCGCCATGGACCGGGGCAGGGTCCTGCGCCGGAAGTGACAGAACAGGAAGAGGCCGCCGCGGCCATTGAACCGCGGCGGCCTTTTGCGTGGAAAGAGGTTGACATTGTCTACCTGATGTGGTAGCATGGCGATAGGAAGACAATGTAAACCTTTTTTGGAAAGGGGAGAAAGAAATGGAACAGGAGAGGATCCGGCTGACCGGCACGGAGTGGGCGGTGCTGGACTGCCTGTGGGAGCACGCGCCCCAGACCATGACCCAGCTGGCCCAGACCCTGGCACAGCGGGAGGGGTGGGCCAAGGGGACCACTACCACCATGCTGCGGCGGATGACGGAAAAGGGCCTGCTCCGCTGCGAGGAAGGGGGAAAGGCCCGACTATACACTCCGGCGGTGGACCGCCATGAGGCGGTGGTGGAGGAGACCCGCAGCTTTCTTCGCCGGATCCACCGGGGCAGCGTCAGCATGATGATGAGCGCCGCGGTGGAGCAGGAGAGCCTGAGCCGGGAGGAGATCGACCAGCTGTACGATATTCTGCGGAAAATGGAGGAGAACTGCCATGATTGAGTGGATCGTCACGTCGTCTCTGCTGATCGTGATCGTGCTGCTGCTGCGGCGGGCGCTGCGTGGGCGGATCAGTATGGGGCTGCAATACGCCCTGTGGGGCCTGGTGCTGCTGCGGCTGCTGATTCCCGGCACCGTGGCGGCCTCCGGCTTCAGCGTCCTGAACGCGCTGCCCCGGGAGCCCGCTGCCATTCTGACAGGATCGACAACAGACATGGACTTTGCTGGAGACGAGAAGGGAACAGTGGGTGGGGTGGCTCAGCCGGTGCAGCCGCCGGAAAACCAGAACACCCCGGCCATAGAGCATTCTCAGACGGGCCCCACGATCCCCCAAAGTCCGGAACGGACCTGGACGGCGGGGGAGATCCTCCGGGCCGTCTGGCTGGCGGGCGTGGGGGCCATGGGACTGTGGCTTTTTGTGGGGAATCTCCGCTTTACCCTCCGGCTGCGGCGGGGCAGAGTGCCTCTGCCGGGGATGCGGAACGTCTACACGGCGGCCTTCCTGACCTCCCCCTGCCTCTACGGCCTCTTTCCTCCGGCTATCTATCTGACGCCCCAGGCGGCGGGGGACGAGGCGGTATGCCGGTATGTGCTGCGCCACGAGGAAATGCACCGCCGCCACGGCGACCACCTCTGGGCGGCGCTGCGGGGAATCGCCCTGGCTCTCCACTGGTACAACCCCTTGGTATGGGCGGCGGCCATCCTGTCCCGCCGGGATGGGGAGCTGGCCTGCGACGAGGCGGTGCTCCGGGGTGCCGACGACCGCCAGCGGGCGGAGTATGGCCGGGTGCTGATCCGGCTGGTGGCGGAGAAGCCCCGGCCCGGGGATCTCCTCTGCTGCGCCACCACCATGGGGACCTCCGCCCTGAAGGAGCGCATCGCCATGATCGCCCGGAAGCCCCGGACCCTCTGGGCGGCGCTGCTGGCGGCGGTGCTGGTGCTGGCCCTGGCGGCGGGCTGCACCTTCACCGGGGCTGATCCCGGGGAGGAGCAGGACACCGGGTGGACTCTGGACAAGAGCCAGACCACCGACGACTATCTGATCTCCCTGGTAATCGGGGAGGAGATCGCCCTCACCGG
>CALXDB010000163.1 GCA_944386955.1 uncultured Oscillospiraceae bacterium | reverse complement strand
GTGCTGGACGCCATGGACATCCCCCGCTACGAGCTGGCGGGGTACGAGGCCGACGACCTCATCGGCACCATCTCCCGCCGCTGCGAGGCGGCGGGTTGGGACTGCGTGGTGGTCACCGGAGACAAGGATAGCCTCCAGCTGGTGGACGAGCACACCAAGGTGAAGCTGGTGAGCACCCGCATGGGCCAGACCACCACCAGGGATATGACCCCCGAGACCTTTCAGGAGGCCTACGGTTTCGACCCCATCCACATGATCGATCTGAAGGCCCTCATGGGGGACGCCAGCGACAACATCCCCGGCGTCCCCGGCATCGGGGAGAAGACCGCTATGGCCCTCATCCAGAAGTACGGCAGCGTGGCGGAGATCTATCGCCTGCTGCCGGACGTCGAGGCCAAGCCCGCCGCCATCAAAAAGCTGGAGGCGGGCCGGGACATGGCGGAGATGAGCTACCGCCTGGCCACCATCGTCACTGACGCGCCCCTTCCCTTCGACCCGGCAGAGAACCTCCGCCGCCCGGTGACGGCGGAGCTGTATCCCCTTTTTTTGAAGCTGGAGTTCACCAAGCTCATCGAGAAGATGGGCCTCTCCGGTGACGCCGCCCCTGCGGAGGCAGAGGAGGAGACTGCCGGCGCCTGTGAAAGCGAGATCGTCACCGACTTGGCCCGAGCAGAGGAGCTCCTTGCCGCCTGGCGGCAGCGGCCTTTTGTGGCCTGTCTGGCCCTGCCGGGGCTGGAGGGGGTCTGTGTGGAGTGGGGGGACAAGGCCTGCGGCCGCGCTGCCATGTTCCTCTCCGGCAAGCTGGAGGGGTACAACGACTTCCTCCGCTCCTTCTTCGCCGCCGACATCCAGAAGGCATCCCACAACGTCAAAGACCTTATGCGGGAGCTCCTCAGCGAAAACCTCCCCGCCGAGGGCTTCATCTTTGACGCGGCCATTGCCGGGTACCTCCTGGACGCCACCGCCGGGCACTACGACTTAAACCGCCTCAGCGTCTCCTGGCTGGGGACGGAGGCGGCCAAGCCCGCCTACCTGGAGGAGGGGGCCTTTACCGCCATGGGGGAGGACCCGGAGGCTCTGGGGGCCTGGACGGGCCACACCGCCCTCATCGCCGCTCTCTATGAAAAGATGGTCCCCAAGCTGGAGGAGCTGGGGATGACGGCGCTCTTTGCGGAGATCGAGATGCCTCTGTGCCGGGTGCTGGCGGAGATGGAGCTGGCGGGCTTTTTGGTGGATGCCAGGGCCCTCCAGGAGATGGGGGAGGCCCTGTCCGCCGCCATCGCCCAGTTGGAGCAGCGGATCTACGCCCACGCCGGGCCCTTCAACATCAACTCCCCCAAGCAGCTGGGGGAGGTCCTCTTCGAGCGGCTGGGCCTGCCCGCCTACAAGAAGACCAAGACCGGCTACTCCACCAACGCGGAGGTGCTGGAGAAGCTGCGCTTCCAGCACCCCATTGTGGATGAGGTGCTCCAGTACCGGCAGTATACCAAGCTGAAATCCACCTATGTGGACGGCCTTCTCAAGGTCATTGACCCAGACGGCCGCATCCGCACCAGCTTCCAGATGACCGTCACGGCCACGGGCCGCCTCAGCTCCACGGAGCCGAACCTCCAGAACATCCCCACCCGGACGGAGCTTGGCAGCGAGCTGAGGCGGATGTTCGTGGCCGGAGAGGGGAACGTGCTGGTGGACGCGGACTACAGCCAGATCGAGCTGCGGCTCCTGGCCCACATCTCCGGGGACGAGACCATGCAAAACGCCTTCCGCACCGGGGAGGATATCCACGCCATCACCGCCTCTCAGGTCTTCGGCGTCAGGCCGGAGGAGGTGACGCCCCTCATGCGCCGCAGCGCCAAGGCGGTGAACTTCGGCATCGTCTACGGCATCTCCTCCTTCTCACTCAGCCAGGACATCGGCGTCACCGTGGCGGAGGCCAAGGACTACATGGACAGCTACTTCGCCAAGTACCCTGGGGTGAAGCGGTATATGGAGGAGATCGTGGAGCGGGCCAAGGGGGAGGGCTATGTGGAGACCCTGTATCACCGCCGCCGTGCCCTGCCGGAGATCAAGTCCTCCAACTTCAACATGCGTTCCTTCGGGGAACGGGTAGCCCTCAACATGCCCATCCAGGGCACTGCCGCCGACATCATGAAGCTGGCCATGGTCCATGTGCGCCGCCGTCTGAAGGCGGAGGGCCTGCGGGCGAAGCTCCTCATGCAGGTCCACGACGAGCTGATCGTGGAGTGTCCGGAGGAGGAGACGGAGCAGGTAAAGCGGCTTTTGACGGAGGAGATGGAGCAGGTGTGCAGCCTCTCTGTGCCCCTCACCGCCGAGGCACACAGCGGCAGAAACTGGCTGGAGGCCAAGTAAGGAGAACAGTATGACCTACACCGTTGTTCCTATGAACTACGACCATGTGTCCCAGGTGGCGGAAATCGAGCGGATGTGCTTCTCCGATCCCTGGTCGGAGCGGATGCTCCGGGAGCATCTGGACAACCAGTGCGCCGCCGCCCTGGTGGCCCTGGGGGAGGACGGCACCGTGCTGGGCTACGCCGGACTCCTGGTGGTGCTGGACGAGGGCTATATCACCAACGTGGCCGTCCGCCCCGCCTTCCGCCGCCAGGGCATCGCCGCGGACCTGCTGACGGTCTTTGACCGGTTCGCCCGGGGAAATCATTTGGCCTTTCTCACATTGGAGGTCCGGGCCTCCAACGAGCCGGCCCTGGCCCTTTACGAAAAATTGGGCTACCGGCGGATGGGCCTTCGAAAGAATTACTATGAGCATCCCAAAGAGGATGCCGTCATTATGACAAGGGAGTATACCAATGCAGCTGAGACCACTGAATCCTGAAGAACTGGCCGTCGCCTACGAGACCGACCTGAAGGAGGCATTTCCCCCCGCGGAGCTGAAGCCCCTCTCCGCCATGACCGAGATGATGGCCAGGGGAGTGTATGAGGCCCTGGCCCTTTACGAGGGGGAGGAGGGGCCCCTGGGCTATGTGCTCCTCTGGAAGCATGTGGACGGAAAATTCCTCCTCATCGACTACCTCTGCGTCCCTGCCGGGCGGCGCAACGGGGGCCTGGGGGCTGCGCTCCTCCGCACTCTTTTCGACCGCTGTTCCCCGGAGACGGTGTTCATCGCGGAGTCGGAGGCCCCCACTGGGGAAGCGGACGAGATGATCCTCCGCCGCCTGGCCTTTTACCGCCGCAACGGAGCGGAGACCATCGGCTACGACACCGCCCTTTTCGGCGTCCACTACAAGACCATCGCCTGGTGCAGGGCGGGGCTGCCTCCGGAGGAGGAGATCCTCCAAAAGCACCGGGAGATCTATCTGGAGCGCTTTGCCGGCAGCCGGCACGAAAACATGATTCAGGTGCCCCTCCGCCCCGGGGAAAAGCCCGTGGAGCGGACGGACTGGACGGAGGACTGAGCGTGTCTCCGGAGGGGAGACTTTTGCGAAAATGAAAGAGCCGCGGAGGCGAAGGTCCGGCCTGACAGGGACAACTACAAAATCTAAGGATAGGCAGGTGTTGCTTTGGCAGCACCTGCCTGTTCCTTTACGCACTTTTCGTGATGCTCAGATTCCCAACTACGCCAATATCCGTGTAGTGGATCTCCACGGTCTGCCTTGCGTGCTTGGACCACTTCACATCCTTCTCATGCACCACGATTTTCTCAATGAACAGCCGCAGCAGTTCCGGCGTCAATTCCTGAATGTCGGTGTAGCGTTTGGCCCTGGCAATGAAGTTGTCTGCGCCGGACACCGTGGCCTTCAGTTTGGTGACCTCCCGCTCCTTTTGCGGGATGGCAGTTTTCAACTGCTCCTGCTCCGCCACATAACTGGCGGAGAGGGTCTGGAACTGCTCCGTGGTGATGCGGCCCAGTACGCTGTCCTCATACAGTCGCTTGAAGATGGACTCCAATTCCGCCTCGCGCTTTTTCATCCCTGAAAGTTCCAACTCCTGCCTGCGGATCTCCCGCCGCAGTTCAGCGGACTGCCGGTCACAGATATAGGCGGCGAACTCCTGCGTATGATCCCGCGCCATCGCCGTCACCCTGCGGATGTCCTCCAGCACAATCTCGTCGAGGACACACTCCCGAATGTAGTGGGCCGTGCAGACCTCAGACCCTGCTTTCTTATAGGTTCGGCAGGTGAAATTGTTTTGCGTTGGTTTCATGGTGTGCGCCCTATGCAGGACCATTGTGGAACCGCAGTCGGCACAGATGACGAGGCCGGAATACTTGTTGAGTTCCTCCATCTTTGTGGGGCGCTTCCGGTTTTGCCGGACCCGCTGGACGATATCCCAAACCTCCCGCGTGATCAGCGCCGGATGGGTCCCCTCAAACACCAGGCACTCCTCCCTGGGATGCTGCACATACCGCTTGTCCTTATAGGATTTTGTGGTGAACTTCATGTTGACCGTGTTCCCAAGGTATGACACCGACGCCAAGGGCGACATGAGCGTCTTTGCCGACGGGGAGCAGGTGTCCCCGTGGGCGGCAGAGGCCATGACCTGGGCGGTAGGCGAGCAGCTGCTCTCCGGCAAGGGGAACGGCGTGTTGGATCCCACCGGCACGGCCACCCGAGCCGAGGTGGCCCAGATCCTCATGAATTTCTGTGAGAACATTGCCAAGTAAGACCGTCCGGGCGGTTTTCCGCTCCGGCCACCGGGAGGCGCTCGGAAGAGAGCGCCTCCCGCCTTTTTGTGCGCCTGCAGAGCGCGGTTCCGCTCTGCCGCTCTTGCGCTCCGCTGCCTCTCTGTGCTATGATAGACCCTGCGGACGCCCGCTGCGCCCGCCTTTTGGGAAAGAACAGCCCTAAGAAGGGAGAATCATCTATGCTGATCTTAGCCTTTGAATCCTCCTGCGACGAGACCGCCGCCGCGGTGGTCCGGGACGGCCGGGAGGTCCTCAGCGACGCTATCTTGTCCCAGGCGGACATGCACGCCCTCTACGGCGGCGTGGTGCCGGAGATCGCCTCCCGCAAGCATGTGGAGGCCATCGCCGCCCTCTCCGACCAGGCCCTTCGGGAGGCCGGCATCACAAAGGACGACATCGACGCGGTGGCCGTCACCTACGGCCCTGGTCTCATTGGGGCCCTGCTGGTGGGGGTGAATTTTGCCAAGAGCGTGGCTTTCGCCTGGGGCAAGCCCCTGATCCCCGTCCACCACCTTCGGGGCCACATCGCCGCCAACTACCTGGCCTTCCCGGAGCTCACGCCCCCCTTCCTGGCACTCTGCATCTCCGGGGGCAACTCCATGCTGGTGGACGTGCGGGGGTACACCGACATGTCCATCGTGGGGGCCACCCGGGACGACGCCGCCGGGGAG
>CALXDB010000162.1 GCA_944386955.1 uncultured Oscillospiraceae bacterium | reverse complement strand
CACGACGTGGTGCTGGAGCTGAAGCTGCTGGCGGACGTGGGACTGGTGGGCTTCCCCAACGTGGGCAAATCCACCCTTTTGAGCGTGGTCAGCAAGGCCCGGCCCAAGATCGCAAACTACCACTTCACCACCCTTTTCCCCAATTTGGGCGTAGTCTATGTGGAGGAGGGGGTCTCCTTCGTCATGGCGGACATCCCCGGTATTATCGAGGGGGCCGCCGACGGGGCGGGCCTGGGCCACGATTTCCTCCGGCACATTGACCGCTGCCGTCTGCTGGTCCATGTGGTGGACGCCTCCGGCAGCGAGGGACGGGACCCGGTGGCCGACTTTGACGCCATCAACGAGGAGCTGGGGCAGTACAGCCCTGACCTCGCCAAGCGGCCCCAGATCGTGGTGGCCAACAAGACCGATATTCTCACAGATCCTCAGCTGCTGGAGAACCTCCGGCAGCATGTGGAGGCTCTGGGCTACCCTCTCTTCACCATCTCCGCCGCTGCCCATCAGGGGGTGAAGGAGCTGGTATTCGCCATCGCAAACCGCCTCAAGGAGCTGCCGCCGGTGACAGTGTATGAGCCGGAGTATGTGAAGCGGCCGCCCCAGATCGACACCTCTTCCCCGGTGGAGATCACCGTGGAGGACGGGGTATACCTGGTGGAGGGTCCCTGGCTCCAGCGGCTCATCTCCAATACCAACTTCGGCGATTACGAGAGCCGCATGTGGTTCGACAAGATGCTTCGGGAGGCCGGGGTCTTTGCCCAGCTGGAGGAGCGGGGCATCCGCGACGGAGACCTGGTCAGCATGTACGATCTGGAGTTCGAGTATCAGCACTGAGACAAAGCGGCCCGGGAAGCCAAGGCTTCCCGGGCCGCTCTTTTCCTTTGGAGGATGCTTCCGCCTCCCTACCGGACCGCCAGCCACCCCAGCTCGGTCAGGCCGTCCACAACAGCTTGGGGAATATCGCTCACACTGCCGTCACACAGCTTCAAAATCGCGTACACCCCAGTCCGTCCCGGATAAGAGGTATCCATTCCGTCGTGAATGACCAGGATTTTGTCCCCGGTATCCAGGCCGGCAAACAGATCCCGCCCTGTCTGGTTGGACATCTGAACGGGCGAGCTGCCCAGAACGACCACATCGCCTCCGTGGGACGTCTCCAGATATCGACCGACGGAGCAGACATATCCCTTCATGCCGAGCATAAAAAATCCAGCGGCAAACAGGGCAAGGACCAGGAACCCGGCGATGACGGAAATACGCCGCCTTTTCTTTGTCATACTGCGTCCCTCCTCATATGTTGTCCCTCTATCCTTCTGAGACGCAAAAAATCTTCCCATGTGCCTGAAATGAGGTCAAACGCAGCGGTCTTCCCTGCTTCACGGGAGCAGCCTCCTTCTTAAAAAATCTTCCGCCAAAGGCGCTTTTTGTATTTCGCTGCTTCTCTATCTGTGGTAGAGTATCCATAGAAGCTGTCACCCCGCGGAATTTTGGAAAGGACGGAGACGAGCTATGCCCTACGACATCGACGCGCTGATCCGCACCGCCCCCGTCGTGGCGGAGATCTGCCGGGCCCGGGAGACGGCGTGGGAAAATCCCCAGTATACGCCGTACCGGCAGGTACGCCCCACCCTCCCCCTCACCGGCGGGGACATCGACGACGCGGAGGCCCGGCTGCTCCGCTTCGCCCCCTTCCTCCGGACCTGCTGTCCGGAGACAGCCTCCCAGGGAGGCCTGATTGAATCGCCCCTGACAGAGATCCCGGCCATGGCGGAATTTCTCAATAAGGAGTATGGGGCCGGTCTCACCGGGCGGCTGCTGCTCAAGGAGGACAGCCGCCTGCCCATTGCGGGTTCCGTGAAGGCACGGGGCGGGATCTATGAGATTTTGAAGCACTCGGAGGACCTGGCGCTGGAGCAGGGCCTTCTCCGGCCGGGAGACTCCTGCGAGGCCTTCACCTCCCCCGCCTTCCGGGATTTTTTCCGGCAATATGCCGTCCATGTCGGCTCCACCGGAAACCTGGGACTCAGCATCGGCATCATCAGCGCCGCCATCGGCTACCGGGTCACCGTACACATGTCCGCCGATGCCAGGCAGTGGAAGAAGGACCTTCTCCGTTCCAAGGGCGTGGAGGTAGTGGAATACGCCTCCGACTACAGCAAAGCTGTGGAGGAGGGCCGCAGGCTGGCGGAGGGGGACCCCCGCAGCTATTTCGTGGACGACGAAAACTCTGCGGACCTGTTTCTGGGATACGCGGTGGCCGCCCGGCGGCTGAAGCGCCAGCTGAAGGAGCGGGGCATCCCTGTAGACGAGGGCCATCCCCTGCTGGTCTATCTCCCCTGCGGCGTTGGGGGCGCCCCCGGCGGGATCACCTTCGGGCTGAAGGAGTGCTTCGGCGACCATGTATTCTGCTTCTTTGTGGAGCCGGTCCAAGCCCCCTGCATGCTGCTGGGCGTGGCCACCGGCCTGCACAGCGACATCTGCGTCCAGGACGTGGGGCTCACCGGCCGCACCGCCGCCGACGGCCTGGCGGTAGGCCGCCCCTCCCGGTTTGTGGGCAAGACGGTGGAACGGCTGGTGACAGGGATGTTCACCGTCCGGGATGGGAAACTTTTCGACTGCATGCGGGCGCTGCTCCGCCTGGAGGGCATCTTCATCGAGCCCTCCGCCTGCGCTGCCTTCCAGGGCCCTGTAAAGCTCCGGACCTTGGGCGGCCTGCGAGAGGACTGGGGCCTCAGCGAGACACGGCTGCAAAATGCCTGTCATGTGGCCTGGGCCACCGGAGGCAGTATGGTGCCGGAGGCGGAGCGGGAGGCCTATCTCCGGACCCGCCTTCCATAACACATAAAAAATGGAGGGAGGCGTTTTGCCTCCCTCCATTTTTTATGGAAATTACTGGGTCCGCACCCCCGTCATGGTCTGCTCCACAATGCTGTCCATGACGGCACGGTCGATGGCACCGGGCACATAGCCGAACACCGTTTTGTCGGCAGCGATCATGAAGGTGGTGGGGAAGGCGGTGATGCCGTACTGGGAGAACAGGCTGCCGTCGGCATCCATGAGCACCGGATAGGTGTAGCCGTTCTCCTCCAGAAAGGCGGCAATCTCCTCCTGGGTGCCGTCCTGACCGTAAGGATTCTCGTCGCTGCTGGGGTTGGCCACTCCCAGCACCACCACGTCGCCGGTGTTCTCCCCCCAGTCCTCATAGAGGGCCTGGATATCCGGCATCTCCGAGCGGCAGGGACCGCACCAGGTGGCCCAGAAGTTGAGGAAGATGGTCTTCCCCTCATAATCCGCCAGGGTGTGGACCTCCCCGTACTGGTCCGTCAAGGCGAAGTCCGGAGCCGGGATGGCGTCGGGCTCGGCGTTCTCCGCCTCGTCCTCCGCCGCCCCGTCATCGGGTTCCTCCGGCCGGGGACCGGCCTTCTCTTCTTCCTCCTGCTCCTCCTGCTGCTGGGACTGACTGGTCCCCACATCGGAGGCGGTGACCTTGGAGAGATAGGAGGAGATCCCATTGAGCCATCCGGTGAGCATCATGATGCCCATGAGGATCATGAGGACGCCTCCGGCCTTCACGGTGTAGCGCACCACCTTCTGGTGCTTTTTAAAAAAGTCCAGCAGAGCCCCGGTGAAGAGTCCCACTGCCAGGAAAGGCAAAACAAAACCCAGAGTGTAGAGCGCAATGAGGAGAAAGCCCCTCCCCGCTGTAGAGGCGGATGAGGCCATCAGCAGCACGGAGGCCAGGGCCGGCCCCACGCAGGGGGTCCAGGCGAAGGAGAAGGTAAAGCCCAGCACCAGGGCCGTCAGGGGGCTCATGGTCATCCGGTCCAGCCGCACCGGCAGCCGCCGCTCGGTGGCAAGGAAGCGGGAAGCCCCAAAGATGCCCAGCTGATAGAGACCAAATAAAATAATCAGAATGCCGCCGATTTTGGTAAAAACAGCCTGGTTGCGAGAAAAAAACTGCCCGGCAGCGGTGAAGCCGAAGCCTAAAAGGAAGAAGGCGAAGGACACGCCCAACACAAAGCCCACGGTGTTCCCCATCACCTTTCCCCGGCGGTAGCGGATAAGGCCGTTTTCGTCCACGGTCCTGGCTCCGCCGGAGAGATACCCGATATAGAGGGGCACCAGCGGCAATACGCAGGGGGAGAAAAAGCTGAGGATCCCCTGCAAAAATACCGTCAATGCGGAAATGCTGATTTCAAGGTCAAAGCCCATCTGTCGTCTCCTTACTGCCGCTGCGGAAAGGCTGCGGCGAATCTTGTGGGGATACTATAGCAGGGCGTCTCCCGGGCCGTCAAGTGATTTGGTCACAAGATCGCCTGCAAAAATTTACCGACAGGATATCGGGATATTCGATTGCCATTTGGTCATGCTATGGTTGCGGCGGGGACGAAGAAAAAGCCCCACGGTTTTTCCCTCGACTTCGCCGCAGAAACAATGGAGAAGGAGAAACCAAGTTATGTCTAAGAAGAGCAATCGAATCAATGTTCCCGAGGCCCGTGCCGCCATGGATAAGTTCAAGATGGAGGCCGCCAGCGAGGTGGGCGTCAATCTGAAGGACGGCTACAACGGCGAGCTGTCCAGCCGCGAGGCCGGTTCCATCGGCGGCCAGATGGTCAAGAAGATGATCGAGAGCTACGAGAAGAGCCTGTAACCTGCCCCAGCGCAAAAGAGAGGCTGGCCAAATTGGCCAGCCTCTCCCTTTTTCTCCCCTCTACATCTTTTCGCCGTCCAGGGCCATGGACCGCCGCAGCAGGAGAAGCCCCAGGGGGAACAGCAGGGCCAGGGCCACCACTCCCGCCTTGGAGGTCTCAAAGAGCTGGGTGGAGATCCCCATGAGCACCGCCCCAAAGAAGGAGGCCCCTTTGCCGAAGATATCATAAAACCCAAAGTATTCCCCTGCCTTGTCCTTGGGAATGATCTTGGCGAAGCAGGACCGGGACAACGCCTGAATGGCCCCCTGGAACACCGCCACGCACACCGCCAAAAACCAGAACTCCCAGGCCTTGTCCAGCTGCAAAGCGAAGAGGGCCACGAAGAAATAGCCCAGAATACACACCTGGAGGAGGCTCTCCGTCCGGAAGCGCCCGGCCATGCGGCCGAAGAGGAGGGCGAAGGGGAAGGCCACCACCTGGGTCAGCAGCAACGCCAGCACCAGGTCCGTGTCGCCGATGCCCACGTCCTTGCCGTAGGAGGTGGCCATGTCGATGATGGTATAGACGCCGTCGATATAGAAGAAAAAGGCCAGGAGAAAGAGACGAATCCGACGGCAGCGCCACAGCTCCCCCACCGTCTCCCGCAGCCGCCGGGCCGCCGTGGCGGCGGTGCCCTCGGCGAAGTGAGTCTGC
>CALXDB010000161.1 GCA_944386955.1 uncultured Oscillospiraceae bacterium | reverse complement strand
GGAAAAATAAAAGCGCCTTTGCCTCTCAAAGAGACAAAGGCGCTGCGAAAGCCTCTGCGGTACCACTCTTTTTGCCGGAGAAACATTCCTTCCCCCCGGCCACTCAGGGTTGTGCGGTAACGGGCACGTCCGTCGGCGTCTACTGAATTCAGATAGACGAAAGTCTATCTGTCTCGTTGGGGCCGCTGCTCCAAGGTGATCTTCCCCGGCCATCCCTCTCCGCCCTTCCACCAAAACGGGCGGCTCTCTGTGGAGGTCCCTGCCGGGTACTCGTCCTTTTCCACGCAGTTTTCCATGATAACGATTCCTATATTATCTCCATTTTGCGGTTTTGTCAACCGTTTTCAGGAAATATGCTGCGCGGAAAACAACAGTGCCCCGAAGTAGGTCACCGCCCCGGGGACCCCGTAGGGGATCCCCGCCAGCCCGGCCAGCTGGCCCACCAGAATCCCGTACCCCTCGATGGAGGGGTGCAGCTTCTCCGGAAAGCGGCAGGGGGCCTCAGGATAGGTGCAGGTCCGGCACCGGAAGCAGGACTCGTTGGACAACAGCAGAAACCCCGGAACGATGGGCCCGGCGGCCTCCGCCAGGCGGTCGCAGACCTTCTTGAAGTCCAGCATCCCCGCCCGCATGGCCTCATAGTCAAAGGAATCCTCCAGAGGATAGGAAACGCTGAACACCAGCGCCCTCTCATAAGAAAGGCACCGCGCCCGGCAGTCCGCAAAGGTCCCCACCCCGGGGGGACAGGCCCAGGTGGCGCCGTAGCCGCGGCAGGTATTCCCCTCACAGGCCGCCCGGACGGCGGGGTCGAAGGGGATCTCCGCCGGGCGGAGAAAGCCGTATTTCCCGATGCCCGCCGGGGCCAGAACGGCCTCCAGCTTCTCCTCCACCGTCATGATGTTTCCCCCTTTCCTCTCTATATACTGTACCATCGCTCTCCCCGGCGGGCAAGCCTCTCTTGCCAGAGACGGGCGGCGGATGGTACAATAGATCTATCAAATTTTGTGAGGTGACCGCCATGCAGGAACTGGAAAAGCAATTTCATATCCGCTGTGTGCCGGGGGATGTGGGCCGCTACTGCATCCTGCCCGGGGATCCGGGCCGCTGCGCCGCCATTGCCGCCCTCTTTGACGACGCCCGGCTGGTGGCCCAAAACCGGGAGTTCACCATTTATACCGGGGCCCTTCTGGGGGAGCCGGTCACCGTCTGCTCCACCGGCATCGGCGGGCCCTCCGCCGCCATCGCTATGGAGGAGCTGACCGCCATCGGGGCGGATACCTTCGTCCGGGTGGGCACCTGCGGCGGCATCGACCTGGACGTCCGCTCCGGGGACATCGTAGTGGCCACCGGGGCCGTCCGCCAGGAGGGCACCAGCCGGGAGTACGCCCCCATCGAGTTTCCCGCCGTGGCGGACCTCACCGTCACCAACGCCCTGGTGGACGCCGCCCGGTCCATGGGCAAGACCGTCCACGCCGGGGTGGTCCAGGCCAAGGACAGCTTCTACGGCCAGCACTCCCCGGGCCGGATGCCGGTGAGCTTCGAGCTCCAGAACAAGTGGGAGGCCTGGAAGCGGCTGGGGGTAAAGGCCAGCGAGATGGAGAGCGCCGCCCTGTTCGTGGTGGCGGCGGCGCGGAAGGTCCGGTGCGGGGCCTGCTTCCATGTGATCTGGAACCAGGAGCGGGAGGCCGCCGGGTTAGATCAGGACATGAGCGAGGACACCTCCGCCGCCGTGGGGGTGGGGGTGGAGGCCCTGAAGCTGCTCATCGCCCGGGACCGTGGCTGACTCTCTTATTAAGGAAGCAAGGAGGCCCTTACGAAAGGGCCTCCTTTGCTGCGTCCAGATATTTTGCGAAGGCGGAGGGCACCGCGCAGCCCTCCAGCTCCCTCCGGTCCACCCAGGTGAGGGAGCCGTCCCCCTCCCCCCGGACCTCCGCCACATACCCGGTCATGTGCCACTCCACATGGGTGAAGATGTGCCGGGCGGCGAGACGCCGCCGCCACTGGATGGGGGTCAGCCCCCACTGGGCCAGGGGCCCGGCGGCCTCCTCCTCCGGGAGGGTGCCGGGACAGTGGGGAAACTCCCACAGCCCCGCCAGAAGCCCCCTGTCCTCCCGGCGGCGGAGGGCCACCTTTCCCTCCCGCAGAAGGACGTACACCGTCAGCTCCTCCCGGCGGCGGGGGGCCTTTTTCTGCTTCACGGGAAAGTCCGTCTCCCGTCCGGCGGCGTGGGCGGCGCAGAGGGCGGCCAAGGGACAATTCCCGCAGTCCGGTTTTCCGTTGGGGAGGCACACCGTGGCCCCCAGGTCCATGAGGGCCTGGTTGAAGTCCCCGGGCCGGCTTGGCGGCACCAGCTCCGCCGCCGCGGCGGTGAACATCCGCCGTCCGGCGGGGCGGAGGATGTCCTCCTCCGAGGCGGAGAGCCGGGCAGCGATCCGCAGCACGTTGCCGTCCACTGCCGGTACCGCCTGGCCGAAGGCGATGGAGGCCACCGCCCCGGCGGTGTAGTCCCCGATCCCCGGCAGGGCCCGGAGGCCCTCGAAGGTGTCGGGAAACCGGCCGCCGTGGTCGGTCATGATGACCTTTGCCGCCTTCTGGAGGTTCCGGGCCCGGCTGTAGTAGCCAAGGCCCTCCCACAGCTTCATGAGCCTGCCCTCCTCCACCGCCGCCAGGGCGGCCACGTCCGGCAGGGCCTCCATCCACCGCTGGTAGTAGGGCAGCACCGCCGCCACCCGCGTCTGCTGGAGCATGATCTCCGACACCCAAACCCGGTAGGGGTCCCGGGTTCCCCGCCAGGGGAGGGTCCGGCGGTGAATATCATACCAATCCAAAAGCCGCCCCGTGATCTCCGGGGGCAGGTGCAATATCTGTTCCTTCTTCATCGGCTGAACCTCGTGGCATAGCCGCAGCGGCGGCATAATTCCTCTGTGGGCCGCCGCCGGGAGAAGCCGTCGTAGACGGCCCGGGCCCGGGGGCCCGCCAAAATCTCCTCCAGGGGCCGCTCCAGCAGGTTTCCCAGAGGGATATCCCCCTCGTGGTCCAGGCAGCAGGGCACCACCGTGCCGTCCACCAGCACCGCCGCCTGGGTCCGGAGGCCCTGGCAGAACTGGACCGCCGCCTCCTCCGAGCGGAGATCCGGCCAGTCGAACCGCTCCGCCTGCTCCAGGAAAAACCGGTCCCCCAGCACCCACACCCCCGGCCAGGTGGCGGGGGTTTCCAGGGGGTCCCGGCCCAGCCTCTCTCTGAGGAAGTCCAGAATCTCCCCGTTTCGCCGGTCCGCGCCCCCCAGGTTCCACAGCCGCAGGCACCGGATCATCGTCCCCGTCCGGCAGAAGTCCCACACCCCGCTGAGATAATCGGAAAGGTCCTCCCGGCCGTTGCCCTCCATGCTGTGGAGGGACACGCTCACCTTGTGGATCGCCCGATGGCGGAGGATCTGCCCCGCCGCGGGCAGCAGGGTGCCGTTGGTGGTGACGCAGGCCCGGAGGCCGTTTTCCCCGCAGAGGTCCAGGATCTTCCCCAGCGCCGGGTGGAGCAGGGGCTCCCCCATAACGTGGAGGTAGACATAATCCGTGTGGGCCTTCAGCTGGGGGGCCATCCGGGCGAAGTCCGCCGGGGCGAGAAAGGCGGGGGGACGGCGGGTGCCGGGGCAGAAGTCACAGCGGAGGTTGCAGCAGTTGGTGATCTCCACATAGATCCGGGAAAAGCGGCCCCTTCTCATCGGCCAAACCTCTCCAGGAGGGCCCGGACCTGTTCCGCCGGCAGCTGAGGCGCGGGGATGAAGGGGAGGGGCGGCACCTGGGCGGGGACGAGGATCTTCTCATACCAGCCGATGTCCCGCCAGGCCCCCATTTTGTAGCCCATCTCGGAAAACCGGCCCAGAAAGCGGAAGCCCATGGCGGTATGGAGGCCGTGGCTGGCGTCGTTGGGCAGGGCCACCAGGCCGTAGGCGATGTGGACATTCTGGAGGGTAAGGAGCTCCAGCAGGCAGCCGTAGAGCCGCCGTCCCAGGCCCTTTCTCCGGCAGTCCTGCCGGACATACACCGACAGCTCCGCGGACCAGTCGTAGGCCTCCCGGCTGCGGACCCGCCCGGCGTAGGCGTAGCCCAGAATCTCCCCGTCCTCCTCGGCGGCCAGATAGGGGTAGGTCTGCAAGGTGGCGGTCACCCGGCGGAGAAACTCCTCCCGGGAAGGGACGGCCACCTCGAAGGTGAGGGGGGTGTTCTGTACATAGGGGGCGTAGATGTCCCGGAGGGCGGGGGCGTCCGCCGGGGTGACAAAGCGCAGATTCATGGTCATTCCTCCTCTTGGGGCAGTCCGGTGAGATCAAAGTCGGGGGTGTAGGCGGTCTGGGCGGAGGCGGCCTCCTGGGTGTAGCCGCTCTGGATACCCACATTCTCCATGTAGGCCACAGCGGCCCGGTACTCCGCCCCGGTGACCCGGCGGGCAAGGAGGCCCTCCGCCCCGGGCTGGGGGGTGTACTGGGCCATGAGGGACACCAGCACCTCCCCGGGGGCGAAGGTATCCGCGATCCAGTCCAGCACCGCCTTGGTGTTATTGAGGGCTCCGGGCAGCAGCAGGTGGCGGATGATGACGCCGGAGGTCATGAGGCCGTCGCTGTCAAAGGCGCAGGGGCCGGTCTGGCGGACCATCTCCCGAATAGCGGCTGCGGCCGTCTCGAAGTAGTCCGGGGCGGCGCTGTACCGCTCCGCCAGGGCATTGTCGGCGTACTTGAGGTCGGGAAGGTAGATCTGGATCTTGCCCGCAAGGCTCCGGAGGGTCTCCGTCCGCTCATAGCCGCCGCAGTTGTAGACCACCGGCACCGGAAGAGGCTCCGCCAGGGCCTCCGCCACGGCGTGGGCAAAGTGGGTGGGGGTGACCAGATTGATGTTGTGGGCCCCCTGGGCCACGAGGTCGAGAAAGAGCTGCCGCAGCTGGGGGACGGAGAGGGGCTTTCCGAAGCGGTCATGGCTGATGGAGTGGTTCTGGCAGAAGACGCAGCGGAGGGAGCAGCCGGAGAAGAAGACGGCGCCGCTGCCCCGTGTGCCGCTGATGCAGGGCTCCTCCCAGTGGTGGAGGGCGGCCCGGGCCACCACCGGCAGGGCGGGCATACCGCAGAAGCCGCCTCCCTCCGTCTCTGTGCGGACGGCGGCGCACCGGCGGGGGCAGAGTGTACAAACCATAGCGGGGGGGCTCCTTTCTTTTTGCTCTCGGGCCGAGCGGGCCGGATTTTTTGCCCTTCTGACGAGGGGCCCGGTCTTTTTTGTCGGTAGCCGACGGTATTTCGATAGCTGGTTTTGCCTCCGGCGGCCTACTTTTGTCACTGAACAAAAGTAGGCATCTCCGCGCTAAG